>PAIW01000103.1 GCA_002710885.1 Chloroflexota bacterium
CACGATTGTGACTGACGTATCGGTGGACCAACATCTGATAATCCAGGAGCCTTGATTTGGGAAGGTCTTCTACGAAATTCCGCCATAACCTGTCATGTTGAATCGAAGCGGAGCATCAAGTTGCTGATTTGACAACAGACTGCGCTCTGGTTCAGATAAGCAATTCGTTCTTCTGTTTGACAATCTGGCCCTGCTTGACGATTGTGTTCACGCTGTGAAGCGCTTTGATGTCCTCAGCCGGGTTGCCGTTGATGATCAGAACGTCGGCAGCCTTGCCTTCTTCAAGAGTGCCAATCTCATCCAGCAAGCCCAGACAATCCGCCGAGACTTGTGTTGCAGATACGATTGCCTCCATCGGAGTGATGTGAAGTTCGTCGACCATCACTTCGGGAATGTAGGCGAAGTCGTCGAAGTGGGCATTGGTCATGCCCGAGTCCATGCCGGTCACGAACCTGACGCCCCGATCCCACATATCCCTGAGAATCTCGAATCGGCGCACCGGGTCTCGCATGGCGGCTCCGGCCCGTCTTGGTCGTGTTCGTCCGCGAAGCTGGTTCAATCGTCCAAGCGCCAGTGTCGGGTCAACGAATATGCCCTTCTCGGCGATCATGTCCGCGTAATCGGGCGAGTAGTCGTACATGTCCGCTTCGTCCTCCGCTAACCAGGAGGAGTGGATGAGACAGTGAATCCCAGCGTCCACGCAGTTGCGAACGCCAGCCGCCGCGTGACAATGGGCCGAAACTCGGAGGTTCAATCTCTCGGCGTCCACAACCGCCGCTCTCAATGTCTCGACTGGATACTGGGGAGCTCGGACGTTCGTCCCCGGAGTGAAGCCGCCTCCGGTGCTCATAATCTTGATGCAATCCGCTCCCAGCTTGAACTGTTGACGTATCGCCGCAACCACCTCCTCGGACGTGTTGGCCTCGGTCCCGAACATATTGCAATGACCGCCTGTGGTCGTTATCGGCGTTCCAGCCACCATCATTCGAGGGCCAGGGATAATGCCATCTTCGATGGCCTGCTTAAGCGGGAAGACCACTTCGTTCCTGGCGCCGAGGTCGCGCATCGTCGTGACACCGGAGCTTACGGCTGCTCGCACGGCCTGAACTCCGCGCATCAGGAAGGTTTCGTTCGATTCAGTGGTGATATGAGTGTACGCGTCTTCTTGAGCCGAGCAGTGGATGTGAGAGTGCATCTCAATGAAGCCCGCCATGATTGTCCCGTCATCAACGGCAATTATCTTGGCTTCTTCGTTCTCGCCTATGTGGAGTTTGTCTTGGGTGGTGATTTGTGAGATTCGGCCATTTTCGATGACCAAGGCGGCATTGGAAATCGGCTCTGCGCCGGTGGAATCGATCAGATGGTCGGCTTTCAAAACGAGCTTCATCGTCGGAAGGTTCCTTCTGGAAAATTAGGCTGGCCACATTATATCGCCTGGTCGTTCAGCCGTCATCCAGTCCAAGAAAACTGTGAATCGACGCGAATCATTGACACTCTGTCGCCAGCCACTACAATGGGGCACGATGGAAGCACCGAAGACAAATGTCATACTGATTGGCGCCGGACGAGGCATGAGGCTGATGCCGTTCACAAAGCGAGAGCCAAAGAGTTTCACGGTCGTCACAGGCCGCCGAATTCTGGACTGGGCGCTGGATGCATTTCGCCAGAACGGCCTTGACCGATTCGTGTATATCGGCGGTTACCTGATAGATGTGGTTCGGCGCGGATACCCGGAATTCAGCATGGTCGAGAACTCAAACTGGGCCAACAACAATATCCTGTTCTCACTGGTGTGCGCCCGTGACTATATGACCGACGGTTTTTATTCCTCCTACACCGACACGCTATACAAGCCGGACGCGGTGTCGGCTCTCATGGCATCGCCCCACGACATCACGATGGTGATGGATACTCGCTGGCGGGAGCGCTACCGCTTCCGGTCCCAACACCCGGAGTCCGACGGCGAGAAGATGATCACCAGCGGAGACAACGTCGTTCAACTGTCGAGAGACATCCCTTCAGAATCGGCATCCGGGGAATTCACGGGCGTGATGCGCATGACATCTCAGGGCGCGGCACGATTCCTGGAATTTCATGATCGCCTCTATGACAAATACGCCGAGGACGGAATATACGCCAACAACCACCCATTTCGGATGGCCTACCTCATCCACCAAATGGAACTGATGATTCAGGCTGGAATCGAGGTGCACTGCGTTAATATTCCGGGCGATTATCATGAGATCGACACTGTCGAGGACTATCATCTGGCAAGCGATGACTGGTCCCGGTTCGCATAACATGACGAGAGAACGCAAGATGTTTGCCACAACCGTTGTCGGTTCGATGCCTCGCGGTCAGTATGTCAAAGACCTCATTGAAGGCCTGGTGACGCCTTCGGGAGACACCTCGGGCGAGGATTTCCAGAGGCTGATGGATTCGGCAATACCATACGTGGCCCAGATGCAGGAGGCGGCAGGCATCGACATCATCTCCGATGGGGAGTGGCGTCGAAAGTCCTACATCGGCGTTATCGCCGACATTTGCAACGGGTTCGAGCTTTCGATCCGGGAGGAATACGGCCAACGACAAACGTGGCACCTGGTGATTGACGAAATCAGGGTAAATAACCCGGGCCAGATAGCCCGCGAAACCCGATTCCTGAAGGCTCACACCAACCGGCAAGTCAAGGCGGCCCTGCCTTCGCCCTACCTGTTGGGTGAGCGGATGTGGGACCCAGAAGTGTCCAGCAAAGCGTACCCAACACGTCGAGATTTCACCGAAGCGTTGGTCCCCGTGCTTCGAGGCGAGTTGGAAGCTCTGAGGGACGAAGGCGTCGCCATCGCGCAGCTCGACGACCCACAATTATGCCTGTTCGTGGACCCCTCCGTGCGTTCCACTTACAAAAATCCGGACGCTGAGATCGAGTATTGTGTCGACCTGCTCAACCGAGTGGTAGAAGGTATCGACGGCATCGAGACAGCCCTGCACCTGTGCCGCCGGAACAAGGGCCGCGATGGCTGGGTGGGAGAAGGCGGATACGAGCCAATTATACCGGCCCTCCAGAGTCTGAATTTCGACACGGTGATGCTGGAGTTTGCAATGCCTGCCGCTGGTGACAAGAAAATTCTCACTGAGTTGCCTGACGGCATGAATATCGGCCTCGGTTGTGTAGATTGCCGAAGCGCCCACATCGACACGCCGGAAGAGATCGCCAATCGAGTCCGAGAAGCGCTAGAGTTCATCTCTGCTGACCGAGTAATGCTCCATCCCGACTGCGGCTTCGCCCCTGGCAGCGCCGCCGACATTCCTATCGACGAGGCGTATCTCAAACTTCGCAACGAGGCTCTGGCGGCAGAAATTCTTCGAGCGGAGTATAGCTAATTCAGGAACCTGATTATGCCCGACGCATCTAACATCCCACCCATACGAGGAATGCTGGACCGTGACATCCTAGAATCTCTAGTCGCCAGCGAGGACATCGAAATCGTGTTGGCCGTGTTTCCAGATATGTATGGCCGACTGGTGGGAAAACGTATAATGGGCGAGTTCTTCGTTAACGACGTTCTTGGCGGGGAGCTTCACGCCTGCGATTACCTGCTGGCCTGCGACATTGAGATGGAGCCCATTCCGGGTTACAAATTCACCAGTTGGGAGCAGGGCTACGGTGATTTTCGACTTCATCCCGACATGAACACCCTAAGAGTGTGCGACTGGCTGGACAAAACGGCCATCGTCCTATGTGACGTCTACGAGGAGAGACGAGACGCGCTCGTAAACGTCGCGCCTCGGACAATNCTGAGAAAGCAGATAGACCGCGCCGCTCGCAACGGCTACGTCGCCAAAGCAGGCTCGGAGTTGGAGTTCTACCTGTTCAATGACTCCTATGAGCAGGTCGACCGGAAGGAGTTTATCGGTCTTGAGACCGCATCCCGATACATGGAGGATTACAACATCCTCCAGGGCACGAAGGAAGAGCATGTCATAGGGGCCATACGCCGTCACGTCGACCGGTCGGGCATCCCTGTCGAGTTCTCCAAAGGCGAGACAGGCCACGGACAGCAGGAGATCAACCTTCGATACGCCGAATTCCTGGAGATGGCCGACCGCCACGCGATCTATAAGCACGCCGCCAAGGAGATCGCGTGGCAGAAGGGCCGCGCCATCACGTTTATGGCGAAGTGGGATCAGGCGCAGGCCGGCTCCAGCATGCACATCCACGTCAGCCTGTGGGGCGCGTCCGGCGACAGGTCGCTGTTTCAAGGGGATGACGAGCTTGGAGATTTGCGCGTCTCTCCGATATTTCGATGGTTCCTGGGCGGCTGGATGGCGCATGTTCGGGAGATTTCAGCATTCTACGCGCCCTATCCGACCTCGTATAAGAGATACGTTGCAGGCTCGTTCGCTCCGACGAAGATAGCATGGGCGCCAGAGAACCGCACTGCGGGATTTCGGATTGTCGGCCACGGCCCGTCATTGCGAATCGAGTGCCGGATTCCAGGAGCCGACGCCAACCCCTATCTGGCATTCGCCGCGACTCTGGCAGCGGGTCTGGACGGTATTGAAAACGAGACCGAGCCTCCGGCCTCCGTTGTCGGAGACGCCTACGGCAAGGCAAACCTTCCGTCGGTGCCCTTAACGCTGAATGAAGCAATCGCGGAACTAGAATCCAGTGGCTGGGCGCGACAAGTATTCGGAGAGGATGTCGTGAGCCACTACCTTCACTTTTTCCGAACCGAACAAAAACAGTTCGATCAGGTGGTGACAGATTGGGAGCGGGCGCGGTATTTCGAGAGGGCGTAAGGGTGGCAGTCCAGCTATCAGCTTTCGACTGGCGACGCGGTCAAACATTGTCATGCTGAATCGCAAAGAAGCATCTGAATCCAATTTGGAGTTTTCGGAACGCCGAATAAACCCGAACTTTGCTTATGGCGTAGTCTCGTCAACTATGGGATGCCCACATGCGGATTCAGAAATGATATATTGCTGACAGCCGAAAGCTGATCGCTGAAAGCTAATAACCCCAGAGGAGAGTTAACACATGGCATACAACTATATACAGTACGACGCTTCCGACGGCATCGGCAGGGTGACACTGAACCGGCCAGAAAAACTGAACGCTCTGAGCCAGGAGCTTCAGGACGAGTTGATGGACTGCGTGAGGGCGGCAGATGACGACCCCGATGTTCGCGTGATCACGCTGCGAGGCAACGGTCGAGCTTTCTGCGCGGGATACGACATCACGCCTCCAGGAGAGCAGACAGCAGATGAGGAGGCATTATCCAGAGAGCGACGAGAGAACATCCGATGGGACATGCACCGGATGAAAAAGACGCCAGCCCGCTGGACTGAGCTATTGAATCTCGACAAACCCGTGATCGTCGGCATCCACGGATACTGTCTGGCCGGGGGCACGGACATGGCGATGCACTGCGATATCATCATCGCCGCCGATGACGCTCAGATAGGCTTCCCTGCGGTTCGCAGCATGGGAACTCCACCCACTCATATGTGGACCTACATGGTTGGGCCTCAGTGGGCCAAGTGGTTTCTGCTGACAGGCGAGTCGGTGAGCGGCAAGCAGGCCCAGGAAATCGGTTTCGCGTGGAAATCAGTGCCTCGTGAAAACCTGGACGACGCCGTGGAAGACCTTGCTTCGAGGATGGCCAAAATCCCGTGGGAGCTTCTGGCGGCCAACAAGAGCATCGTCAACAAGGCTATGGACCTGATGGGCCGCAACACCCTCCAGCAGATGGCGGCAGAGGTAGATGCCGTTTCTCATCAGGCGCCGATCGTTTACGAATTTAACCGTCGATCCCGGGAGCAAGGCATCAAAGCCGCTCTAGACTGGCGCGACGGGCCATTCCAAGACTATCGAGGCGCGAAAAAAGATTAGGCAAGGCATGGTTTCATGCGCGATTGTTTCGGACGCTCAGACTCGACATTCTGATCGACCCGCACATCAGACGAGGGATAATTTTCGCTAGTGTCCGCTTCATCCTGCGTGATACGGTCTATGAATTCCAAGCATGATTCACAAGATCGGGGACGCTCCTGCGAGGACAACCTAAAGCGATCTAGCAGGCAGTCATAGGTTTCCTGAAGGGCCTGAAGACCTAGAACTTCTTACAGGTTGAATTGCGGCTCCATGTAGTCGATGAGCTTCTCATAAATCTGGATGCGGCCCCGTTGGGTGTCGGCGACCAATAGCCTCCCCTTATCGGCGTCGAACTCCAACGCTGTGGGCATGGCAAACCGCCACTCCGGCTCCAACGTGGACACCCTGCGTCGAGCCTTGATTACGTCAATGTTGGCGTCAACGGTCATCTTGTGCCACTTGGCGAGTTCCTGGGCATCGCCTATGAAGCTGGTGATGAAGCTACCGTCTGGCCCGAAGGCTTGGACTCGGTCGTTGGCCCAATCGCATACGTACACGTCTCCGTCGGGGTCAACGGTCACGTCGGACGGGCGGTTTAACTGCCCTCGACCAGTTCCGTGACTGCCAAACTCGACCACGAACTGCCCATCTGACGTGAACTTCTGCGCCCGGTGGTTCTTGTGGTCAGCAACATAGATATTTCCCTGATCATCAACGTCGATGCCCCACGGAGAGTTGAATTGCCCTTCGCCGCTCCCCAGACCGCCCCATTTTGTCAAAAATGCGCCATCGTTAGTGAATTTTTGCACTCGATGGTTCAGGCTGTCGACGACGAGCACGTTACCATCTGGGTCAATCGCGGTGCCTGAAGGTCGGTTGAACTGCCCATCGCCTTCTCCTGGCTGGCCCCAGATTTTCAGCAGATCGCCTTCGCTGTCGAAGACAGACACACGGTTAAGCCATTCGTCGGTTATGTAGACATTCTCCTGGCTGTCCAAAGCGATACCGGCAGGCCAGATGATCTGCCCGTCCTCGTCGCCGTACTTGCTGAATTCGGTCACGAACTCCTCATCACCGGGCACGGAGCCAATCGTGATCTTCGTGACTTTGCATCCAACGCCAGTCTTGTTCCATTCAACACCTGAGATGGCGTCGGACGGACGACTCAGCACGTAAACCATGTCACCCTTGCCCAACGCAAGGCTCACAGGTTGAGGGATGTACCGTCCTCCAACCGCGTGACTGTAATCATAAACTCGGCCCATTACCGTCTGAGTAAGCATGTTATGTCCCCTGGATTGTTGGCTTTAACCACCTGCCATGTTGTGTAGAGCATTTGGTTGAGCGTGAAACAACCGTTGTGCCATTTACGACCAGATTCTTCGGACGCGACTTCGGAATGGTGAGATTCTCTGAAGGCTGACAGCTAATTCGTCTCGATGAACGCGGGCTTCTCAAACGTCCCGCCAACAATCGGCTTGGCGTCCATGCCCAGCCAGTCCTCCAGAAGAGTCGAGTAGACACTTCGGAAGTCGGTGCTGGGAACCTGGTCGCCCTGTTGGAGGTCGGCCACCTTGATGGACGGGAACTCGCCGTACTCTCCGCCCTTCACACGGTCGCCGATTACGAAAGTTACACCGGCCGCCCCATGGTCGGTGCCGGAACCGTTGTCGTGAGTGCGCCGTCCGAACTCGGAGAATACGAACATGATGACGTTCTCTGCCGCGTCGTGCTCTCGCAGGTCGTCGAAGAAGTCCTGTATCGCAACGGACACGTCGCTCATCAAAACGCCGTGCATTCCCAACTGGTTAGAATGGCTGTCGAAACTACCGTGGTCAGAGTAAAAGATACGTGTCCCCAGATCGGCCAGGTGTATCTGAGCGATGCCTTTGAGCTTCTGGGCTATCGGATTATCGGCATACTCAATTGTCGAAGAATACTTCTGAGGAGCGACACCCAGGATGTCCGCGCCCTTAAGCGCATCGAGGCCGGTCTGTCCCAGAAACTCCATGACCGGGCCGGTTCCGATGGTCTGAGCGTACAGATTCTTGTAACGCTCAAGAATGCGGTCTCTCTGCGCCTGCTCGGTGATGCCTGTCAGCAGACCGTAGTTGTCGAGATCATCGACGGTTGCCACAGGCACTCCGGGCAAAGCCATCGCCCTGAACATGCTGGGGCCGAAGCTGACGCCTGTGACAACGTTCTCCTTTTTGGGATCAATGTCTCGAATAACCTGACCCAGCCAGCCCTGCGTGCCTAGCGTGTCAGGCTCGCANGTATGCCAGATGTCCATAGACCTGAAGTGGGAACGAGGGGAGTTCTCGTACCCCACGCCGTGGACGATGGCAACGTTGCCTTGCTTGTACATATCACTAACAGGCCCCATGTTCGGATGGAAGCCCAGGCTATCGGTGATTGGCAGCGCCTTGTCTTCGGGTATCCCGACCGTGGGCCGGTAGTCCCGGTATAGCGGGTCGGTGAAAGGTATGACAGTGTTCAGGGAGTCGTTGCCGCCAGACATTTGCAGGACTACCAAGACTGGGTCTTTCTGGGCCGTGGTCATTCGGATCTCCTTCGGAGAGGCTGNCAGCTATTAGCCTTCAGCTATCAGAATTTCAGGTATTGCGGTGNGCTGTGAATGCTATGCGAACTGGTAATCTCTGAGAGAGACTATTAGTTGCAACATCTCGCCAACTCGATGGTCAGAATTGCCGTTGTTGCCCCATTGGATAGAGCCGTCCTCGGCGGCATGGCTCACAAGTTCGGTCCTAGAGTCGTCGCTTATCTCTAATGGNCCCATAAGGTCGAGACACCCATCCACCAACTGCTCTGGCGACAGGTCTCCTCTGGCCTTGAGATTGACGATAATGGCCTGNATACCGGGTCGTTCGACATCGCCAACCAGGTCGGCGAAGAAGTTGGTGCGTCTCATCAGCGAGCCGGAGTTTATCCACTCGGAACCGGTGTGCCAGCCCTCGACGCTCGGGGGGTTCATCAGATCCTGCCCCATGTATCCGGTCTGACGGGCCAGGTTGCCCAATCCGGGCGACGGGAAATCGGCGCCTCCAGCCATCCTCAGAGTGCCGATAACCACTTCGGCAGGACTTTTGAGACGGGCGAATCGGGCTTCTTTGAAAAAGTCGGAGTTGAACAGCGCCCTCAGAACCGAACGCATGTCATAGTCGGACTCAACGAACACCTTTGCCAGCATGTCCACCGCCTCCGGGTCTCTGGGAGGGGTGACGGACCAGGCAGGGACCTGCGGCTCGTCAGCCACGAAGAAATTGTACAGGTGGCGGGAGATAAACCGGGCCGTGGCCGGCTGTTGGACGATAATGTCTATGATGTCATCCCCGTTAAGGTCGCCTGTATGGCCGAGAAATGTCTTGTCATCGTGGTCGTGGTCCTCGTCGCGATACTCGAAGAACCAGTCGAACCTGCCCATCGGGAACCTGGGCAGTTTCGGGGTAATCGTCCAGCCGGTGAACGCCCTCGAACAGTCCCGGACGTCGTCTTCCGTGTAGTTGCCGACGCCCATGCTGAACAGTTCAAGAAGCTCGCGCCCCCAGTTTTCGTTGACTGCGTGGGCATGATTCTCGTTGTTGTCCAGCCAGTAGATCATGGCAGGGTCTCTGGCGACTGCCCGCAGGATTTCACGATAGCTTCCCATGCCCTTTTCCCGAAGCATGTCCACAAGGTCGATAATCTCATCCCAATGGTCAACCTTGGACACTCCNGTGGCGAAGACTCCGTGCCAGAACAGGGCCATCTTCTCCTGAAGTGGCGCGTCGGTGTTGAGCATGCGATAGACCCAGCTTGCGTGACCCATGCCTTGNATGGTTCCGGGTTTCCATGTCCANGGCTGGTATCGGAACAGGTCGTACANGTCGANCGGCTCTTTTGCCTCTGGGTTCAAAAGCTCCTCGACCGTGGCTTCGTATCCGTTGGAAACGNGGGCTTCCAATTCCTCGCGAGACGCTCCAAAACTGGCGCGGCGCATCAGGTGTGCCATCAATGCNANGTTGGTTTNNGTCATGATCTGCAAACNCTCCCTTGAAGTTCAGGGAAGTCTCGCCANGTGCCTAANCGANATAGAANTGGCGAGTCTCCATTTTGCCGGGCCGCNCTCATCTGNCAATCGAGCCGTNGCCTATCTGANTAATATAGTTGGGCGNTCCAGCGGTGTCAATTTAATCGGGCNTCNAGTCGCNTANTCGCCGGTCAGGTCTGCTAGTCGGGGCATGACCTCTTGTGAGAGCAGGCGCACCGATTTCTCGTAGCCTTCCCTGTCATCCGAGTGGTCGAAGGTCAGCCACAGGAGTGTTCCAAACCCACCGACCGTGTTGTACAAGTCTCGCAGCTTTTCAGTCACCGTGTCCGGCGAGCCGACGATCCAGAGGTTATCCATCATGTACTCAACAGTCACGTCGTCGTCAGCTATCGACTCGTCGTGCTTCATGAAGCTGACGAAGGGATAGGCGCCCTGAGCAAACAGAGGCCGAAGGTAGTCGCGCCATGCACGACCCAGCATTCCATTAATTGCTCCTTCGCGGGCTTCCTCGTCGGTGTCGGCGACCCACACATCACGCACGATGCGCCACACGCTTCGAGACGGAGGAGGGTTGCCTGCGCTCCTGGCTCCCTCTTCTACGGCATCCCAGTGGCCGGCAACATAGACCGCGTTCAGACCCAGACTCATGGGTATGTAGCCCCGTTCACCCGCAATTTTCAATGTGTCCGAGCCTGGAGAAGCTCCAGCAACGCCAATGGGCGGATGGGGCTGCTGGTAGGGTTTCAGAAAGCCGCGCAGATCGGCGAACTCGTATTCCTTGGGGTCAGGGATCGAAAAATTCCAGAACTTGCCTTCGTACTTGAATGGGCCTTCGATGTGTTCCCAAACCTTGAGGATGATGTCTAAAGACTCCCTGGTCATCTCCCGATGCTCGCCAGCCTCCATATCGACGTCGAAAAGCTCATGATCCGATTGCAGCCCACCGGAACCGATGCCGAACATATATCGACCCTGAGCCAGGTGGTCGAGAAAGGCAACGCGGTGAGCCAACTCCACCGGATGGTGGAAGGGAAGAAGGTGCGCGCCTGTTCCCAGCTTGATATTCTTCGTTCGCATCAGGGCCTGAGCGATCAGGATGTCGGGCGACGGCACAGGCTCCCACGGCGAGGTGAAATGCTCACCGATCCACGCCTCGTCGTACCCGTAATTGTCCGCCATCTCTAAACAGTCCAGGTTCCACTGCTGTGCGTCGTAAGGTGTCCGCTCTGGCGGATGGGACGGCATAAGAAATAGTCCGAGCTTCATGATGCGCCTCTCTTACTGGGATGCTGGCAGTCTATGACTAGTCATCAGCGCTGTCAATGAATCAGCGAGCCAGACGTCACCCCATCGTCGCCAGCACCTCGCGGGTCACCTGATACCGCAAAGGCTTGTCCGATTCCCAGGCAATAAACTCTTCGATGGCGCAGTCGGCCATGCGGACGACCTCGTCGCCCACCGATCCGCCGACGTGGGGGCTTATCCAAACGTTGGGGAGCGTCCAAAGCTCCGAGTCGTCGGGCGGTGGTTCCGGATAGGTCACGTCGAGCAGGGCGGTCAGGTCGGGGCGGTCTTTGAGGGCTCGGATCAGGTCAGGCTCCGCGATTTGGGCCCCTCGACCAGTGTTGATGAAGGTCGCGCCCTCTCGCATGCTTTCGAATTGCGAGCCTGTCAGCACGTTTTTTGTCGACGGGATGTCGGGTATGTGGTTGCTGACGATGTGAGAGCGTCGGAACAGGTCTTCCAAAGACACGCGCTCGACACCCAAATCCGAGGCCTGTTCTTCGCTCAAAAACGGGTCGTTGGCGATAACCTTGAAGTTGAAATCCTGAAGATGTTTCGCCAACCGCTTCCCGATCATGCCCATGCCGATCAGCCCTACCGTCTCTCCAAACACCCCCGTTCGGTTGAAGGACTTTGCCTGGTTCCCGACGTGATTATCGGAAAATCGCCGCATGGCGCGGTAGTAGCCTCGGCACGATAGCAACACCTGGGCGAGCGCCATCTCCGCGACCGGTATAGCGTTGATCGCCCAGGCGCTGACGAGCAAGATGTCGTGATCGATCAATTGCTGCGCAAAGGCCTTCACGTTGCCTGCCGCGTAAAACACGGCTTCCAGGTTCGGCATACGGCCAAGCTGGGCGTCGCTCAGATTTGGCATGCCCCAGGTGGCGAAAATCACCTCTACGTCTCGCAAACTGTCGGCGTGGTCATCGAAGTTATTTCCTCTGACCACATGAGGATACAGGCTGACAATCTCCTCAAGCCGTTCCCTTCGACCCTGACCGTAGACGTCGCCATCTCCAGGTGGGTAGTCATAAAAGAACGCGGCTTGCATTGGCACAGATTAGTCCTTCGGATAGATTTTCAGGCGTCAGAAATTTTGTATGGCGTCACTCTTGATATAATCCAGCGCCCGGTATAGCTCGCGGTCTGAGGGGTCCGGAGCGCGGTACTGCTCGACGAGGAACCCCGTGTACTTCTCGACCAGATACTCGTCGTCGTCCACAACCATATCAGGGAGCAGAGGAGCCGTCACCGGGTCTTTGTCGAAGCACCCTGAAACCAGATCGTGGAGGTCGTATCGGTCCACCAACCGGCGAGCGTGCATCTCGCCCGATGCTGTCCAGATGTAGAGGGTGTGTCCCATCGACTTCAGGCTCTCGAAAACCTCTCGGACGCCGGGTCGCAGGTGCCACTCGGTAGCCTCGGAGTGCAAAAGCGTCTGGTCAACGTCGAAGAAAATGTTCATGGGTTGGTTGGCCTTGAATTGTGATTCGTCATTCGGGAGACTATCATATCAGCCTGAATTCCCCAAATGTCCCTGCAAAGATTGTCGCAGCGACTTCGCCTCTTCAAATCGACACAGTGCGGAGAACCCATGTTAAACATCATAGAAGCAACCCCGTCGGAACTGGGCGAGTACGCCAAATTCCCGATGGCCCTGCTGGTCGAATCCATTTTCAAAGTCGACATTATCGACAACGGATTTGGAGGATTCCAGCTTGTGGAACAGCGCGTCAAAACGCCCTGGGTGAAAGACTATGGCGAGGAGGGCGACGACACGAACGTGACCAGACGGCTCAAACAGTTCGACGTCTCTAATTGGAAGTTTCTGTTGGCCGATGTCGAAGGCCGGATCGCCTGAGGAGCTACTATCGCATCTCGAACCGATGGCGTCGGCAGAGGCCGTCAACGTGTTGTTTGCGGCCACCGTTCCGTTCCGGTCTTTGCCGATTTAATTTCCTTCGATGACATTTGAGCCTAAATCCGTCAGGCTGACACAAGCGAACCCGCACCCGTTGAATATCATGCCGCGGACAATGCTATTCCCGGTCTTGATCGTGAGTTTGAATCCCAGAGCACCCCCACTGCCTGTGATCTCAACACATGGCCCACTGGAACATCCATGAGTGGCACCGTCAATTGTCACAGGCCCTTTGTCAATGATTAGGAACTTGAAGCGGGCCGTATATCAATCTCGCTTGAATCTCGAACGCGAGGCACGGAATTGGTGAGGATTATTGACTGATTCCAAAACAAAAGGAGCCAGACGAAAACAGTCGTCGGCTCCTTTCCCACAGCTAACTGCCTCTACATCGTCACCGACGAGCCGCAGCATTGCCAAATAATTCGGTTGTAGTAGGCTGCGTTAGGCGGTAATGCCTTCAGCAAGCAAGGCTTCCTCAAGCTTGGAGGGGCTGAATCCAACCACTTTCTGATCACCTATGACAGTCACGGGCGTCGTTCGGTAACCCATCTTCACCAGGTCGGTCAATGATTCGCGGTCCAGCGAAACGTTAGATTCGGTAAAGGGAATGTCTTTGCGTGAAAGGTACACTTTCACCATATGGCAGGGCCCTCAACCGTTGGAAGTAAATACTCTAATGTTAACGTCGGTGTCCACTTAGATAGTCCTCTCTTTTGGTGGCTCGCCGTCAAACGTGGGACGGCCTTCTCTATGTATTATAGATGATTGTTTCGACAAAGCGATTCAACGTCTCCAAATTCGACGGTGGCATCAGTCGCTATTCGGAACTCTCCTCACGTTGTCGGCGATTATACTCTTTTTTGCCACCGGTGTCCTCGAACAACTCCTGGCCAAGCGGAACAGCAACGTCGATAGTCTGATCAAAAGCCTCGCCTGTTTCATATTTGCGAAGAAACTCTTCGCTAACGAAGAACATTCAAATACAGAACCCGTCTCTCATTATATCCTCGTGATGCCGCTCGCAAGGGCAGATCTTCTTGCGATCCTCAACGGGATCGCCACTCAGCGGCATTCAAGGACAGTAGCGATAGCCCTGAAGGCGTTCATTCTCTCCCAGGCCCTTCTGGACCTCTTCCACAACCTCAGGTTCCGGAAAGAACTCGTAGGGGCCGCGCTGGACGTACCGCTCCGAGAACTTGACAGCCCTCTGAAGGGCCTCTTCTTCTGTCAGTTCACGTTTTGTTGACATCTATCACCCTCTGGAATTATGGATACAATTGATGATTTTAGAGCGTGGCAATGCTGGTGGAGCTGTCATTTTCCAGTTTGGGATCTCTTGCATTAGTCACCGGGTTGTCGTCCTGCCATTGGGCCCAATCTCATCTTGGTGTGCATGTCACACGACATGGACCGAAATTGCTTGGCTTGTCTGCCAAGGCCATCAATTATGGAGCGCAGAGCGTCTTTGATATCTTCGACCGTCTTGTCGTTGGAGATTTCCACGCTGAGCAATGCAGAGGTTCCACAATCGCATGTGGCAGAGAAGAACAGCTTCCTGAATTCGGCATTGGCTGACAGGTCCATCTTGAAACCTGACATGGGACTCAGATTTAGGTCGTCGGGAAACGCCTCGGCAATCAATGTTTGAATCTGACCGTCGCTCAGCGACTCAGGCGAAGTGTCGTCGGTTTGAGGATTGTCGTTGGCGATTTCCTGACGCTCCTAGGGACTTAAGATGGGTGCGGTCATTTAGCGGACAGTCTGAAATAGTCCATTCAAGCCTGCTCGACGCTTGAACAACAACGTCACCATTTGTGACACTCCACTATTTTAGCATGTTAACAAACACCTCAAGTTAGGCACAAGGTTTTTGAAGCTCACGAGCCTGGGAACATCACGCCACAATTTCGCTGCGCTCGCCAGACAGCGACATACTTCATGAGTCACCCTGAATTCTTGACAGTGGTTTGAGTCACCCGTAAACTTGGCCCAGATTCAGCCTGACTCACGCTAACCTCACTGTCACATTTCCAGGGTCAGCGCCGACAAAATTCGAAGTTGCTTGTCCGCCTGATAGGCGGTCCAATCAAACGCAATCAAAGCGCTAAAAATAAAACGCTCAGGAGGGCTCAGATGACACAAGAATCGGTCATAACTGACGAGATGCGGGCCGCCATCAACGTGGAGTCGGAACCGCTGGTTAATGCAGTCGAGGCAGGCGCGATCAAAAAATTCGCTCGTGCAATCGGCGACACCAATCCGCTTTTCAACGACGAAGAAGCGGCTCGCGATTCGCGATACGGAGGCCTCATCGCTCCGCCGACCTTCTGCCGATCATTGAATTCAGGGCCAGCCAAGGTCAACGTCCAGAGTCCCTATCCTGCCGCTCTGGATGGCGGCAGCGAGTGGGAATACTTCGAGCCTATACGCCCAGGTGACCGAATCACCGTCACCAACTACCTGGCCGGCATCCACGAGCGCCCCGGCAGGCTGGGCAACATGCTGTTCATGGTGCGAGAAACCAAGTACGTCAACCAGTTCGACAAAGTGGTGGCGCTTCAGCGCTCCACAGGCATCAGCTACAAGCCATCTTAGACAACCGGAGCGAGTGTAACTGGAATCGAGAACTGATTAAACATCGATCGGATTCTTCACGTCCGTTCAGAATGACAATAATCTGACGGCTGAAAGCTGATCACTGAAAGCCAGATAGAGAGGAACAACAAATGACAGACCAAGTGTACTTCGAGGACGTTGCGGAAGGCCAGGAGCTGCCCGAAGTTCGTAAAGACCCGACGACCCAACAGCTTGTCATGTATGCAGGCGCGTCCGGCGACTACTATCAGATTCACTACGATCTGAATTTTGCCAAGAACAACAACCTGCCCGACGTCATCCTGCATGGCGCGCTCAAGAACGCCTTCCTGGGCCAGATAATGACGAACTGGATTGGCGAAGGCGGCACACTCAAGAAGCTGAGCGCGCAGTATAGGGGCATGGACGTCCCCGGCACGCCGGCCTTCGTAAAGGGCGTAGTCAAGAAGAAGAGCGTCGAGAACGGCGAGAACCTCGTCGAATGCGACATCTGGCTAGAGGACCACGAGGGCAAACACACAACCCCCGGCGCGGCGGTCGTGTCGCTACCATCTAGGGCTGGCTGAGTTAGCTTCGTCACCTCCGCAGACCTGACAAATAAATCAGGGCGGGTTTTTCAACCCGCCCTGATGATTTTCCCGGCCTCAGGACTATTCAATAACTGGCGCAGTTCGGCCCAAAATTACCTGTCACAGGGGCGGTTAGACATAATCTTATCCTACGTTTGGTGAATGCACGGATGAGTGTCTCTCAATTACGTATTTACTGCCTGTAACTCTACAAACATCTCGTCCATGATCACGTACCCGCTCTCCCATCCACCACTCATATTGTCCACAGCACCAGCAAAACAGGCAATCTCGGCATCGGTCGCTTCAAAAGGCTCCCATGTCAATCGAACCTTCGTCTTGGCGCCCATATGCTCGAGTGTCACGATCGTCAATATCACGCGAGGCCAGTCCGGCATCATCGGATTCGCGATGATGTTCCAATCAGAGTCTGACGAAGAGTGATGCCAAACGAGCTTCTCTTGGGGCGCTACTTCCTGGAACACGATTTTGCTGAGGTCGGAATTGTCTCTCCATCTCATCTCGTTGAGCCTCAATCCGCCAGGTTTCAAATCAAATTTGTGGATGATCGTTTCCACCCCTAGCATACCAACGGGAAAGCAATTCAGGATCAGTCCAAGCGCGCCAGACCATTTCACGGAGCGCATCGAACACTCGGTCAAGTAAATACTCAGGTAAATTACTCATTGTTTTGTTTCATTTTGATAAGGACGTCGTCAAGCTCGTCAAAGCTTGGGCCCCAAAATGCTTTAAATTCCGCAAGCCAGTCGACGGCCGCCGCCATATTTTCAGCCTTCAACCTCGCAGGGCGGCGTTGCTTATCAATATCTCGCTCAATCAATCCTGCCCGTTCCAGCACCTTCAGATGCCTAGAGACCGCTGGTTGGCTTATTTCAAATGGAGCAGCAATCTCATTTACCGACGCCGGGCCACCTGCAAGCCGCGACATTATTGATCGCCGCGTCGAGTCGGCTAACGCCGCAAAGACATCGTCGAGATTTAATTCTGTTTTCATATAACTAGTTTTTTCCATAACTAGTACTTTCTATAACCATGTTTTTATATCCTAAGTTGGTCTTGTCAATGGCTGCCAGATCAACACATAATCTCACCCGACTTGCTACGGTGAATAGCGTCCGATTCGTCTACTGCGGACAGGGTGCCAGAAGAGCGTCTTTGAAGCTGTGGGGATTCTGCTGCCGTATTTGT
>PAIW01000104.1 GCA_002710885.1 Chloroflexota bacterium
TGGCATGTGCATGCGACCACCTGCCCAAAATTAGGATGCCCTACTGGAACGTCAGGAGTCAACCAGCCCCGACCCTGGCAGTTTGGACAGACCTCTTCAACCTCCACAGGGTAATCTTCGCCCGTGTTGAAGCCGTTGTCAGACCCTCCGCCGTTCCCGTTGGAAACACGCTTAGTATCGGACAGTTTTTTTAGGATATCGCCCAGGTTTTCCATGGCCTCTGCCTTCGTGTTCCCATCGTTCCAGTATGCGGGAGATGTATCTCCAGCTTCGTTTGTTGAGTCCCACAGCCTCGCCTATGGCTTCAGATATCCATTCGACGGGGTATAGCTCTTCGGCCTCCCGTAGTTCGTCGGCGATCATGGGACTGAGCATGCCAACGTTCTGTTCGTATAGAGCGAATATGTTCGGCGTGTCTTCCGGCTCGACCCACGGTTCGGACACCGGAAGCGGGGTAACTTGTGTCGCACCTTCAGCGATCTTCTCCAGGGCCGTTCGGTTGACTTCGGTGTTGAGGGTGAACAGTTGCTGACGAAGGCCGCTCTCCTCCACCGACGCCACAGCGATTGTGCCACGACGAACGGCTTTCGCCATTCCCTGCTCGATACTCTGGGAGGGGGAATCCCCGTCCTGCCCCAACGAGCGAATCAGTGTCCGGTCAGCCCGAAGCTCACCGAGAGTGACGAATCGGGGATGCCCCTTCTTAACGTGAACCATCGCAATGACCCGCAGTGTGCATTTCAACTCTGCGAGGTCGTCTATTTCCTCTAGGAGAGATTCGAGCAGCGGGGCAGGGACAGGCACGTACCGCACCTTGCGCGGAAAGCCTTTGTATATTGTGTCTTTGGGATTATTCATCAACAGTCAATCTGTCATGCTTCGGCTGCGGACTTAAAATGGCCATTGATTTGAGGCCTCAAATCCTGACACCTGAAACCTAACTCAGCGCATACTCATGCGAGCGCGCAGGGCTGCCCTCCAGAGTCTCGAAGCGCACAACGTCGTTGCGGAAGTAGAGCGGCACCGATCCCGTAGGCCCGTTGCGATGCTTGGCGACGATAATCTCTGCGACGTTCTCCGGGTAGGGTTCGGTGGCCGACTTCGCCTCCCACTCCTCCCTAGTGGTGTAAACGTCCTCACGGTATATGAAGGAGACTACATCAGCATCCTGCTCGATGCTTCCGCTCTCACGCAGGTCCGATAGCAAGGGGCGATGATTGGGCCTCTGTTCCGCCGCCCTGCTTAGCTGAGCGCAGGCAAGCACCGGGATGTCCAGTTCGCGGGCCAGCCCCTTCAGAGATCGAGAAACCTCGCCCAGGGCCACCGCCCGGTTGTCATTATGTCCAGTGTCGATAAGTTGGAGATAGTCAACTATCAGCAAATCCAGCCCACGCTCGGACTGAAGCCGGCGGGATTTGCCTCGAAGCTCCATGATGTTCTGGAACGGCGTTTCGTCGATATACAGAGGCAGGTCAGACAGCGAACCGATGGCGTCCAGCACCCGGGTTTCCTCATCCTCTCTCAGGAGATTCATCCGGAGTCGGTGGCTGTCCACATTGGCCTCTGAGGACACCAATCGCATGGCAATTTGCTCACCGCTCATCTCCAGACTGTACACTCCAATTACGAAGCCCTGACTGGCTGCATGTTGGGCCATGTTTAGGGCCAACGTACTCTTGCCCAGACTTGGTCGAGAGGCGAGGATAATGAGGTCGGACCTCTGGAGACCGCCGCCCAGAAGCTCGTCTATCTGAGAGAAGCCGGTAATGACTGGAGCGAGGTTGTTGGCGTCGGTGGCAAGAGTGCCGCTTTCCTCCATATAGATGTCGAGGAAGTGGCGGATGGGGGCGAAGTCGCGAGAACTGCGCCCGGAGCGAACGCCGTAAAGCAGTTCTTCCGCTTTGGACAACGAGACGTCGGCGTCGGCGCCACCCTCGTACCCGATCTCTGATATGCGCTCGCCAGTCCGGATGATCTGCCGCATTATGGATGTGCGGTGGACAATCTGAGCGTACTGCTCAATATGCACCGACGTTGGGACGTTGGATACCAGATGGGCGATATATGGAACGCCGCCAACGCCCTCCAGATGGTCGTCCTGGAGTGTGAGTTCGTGGGCAACCGTCACCTGGTTTATGGCCTCACCCCGCTCGAACAGAGAGAGGCAGGCCTCAAAACACCAGCGGTTCTTTTGACCGTAGAAGTCCGATGCTTTGAGGAACGACGTGATTCGCGTCAGCGACTCGCCGTCGATGAGGATGGAGCCGATGACCGACTCCTCCGAACTAATATCGTTGGGAGGAAGAACTTCAGTAACCAATAGCGTCTCCAGATACGAGCAATCCCCGCTCTCCAGACCACTAATGGTTGAAGATCGAAGGCCCTAGTTGTCTTCTTCTTGTTCTTCGGGCGACTCTTCGGCATCCTCGTCGTCGGAGGATTCCTCTTCTTCGCCCTCATCGGAGTCGGCTTCGTCCGATTCATCTACATCCGAGGCTTCCTCGGTGGGTGTTTCGACTGTGGTCTCGGCCACGGCCTCTACAACCTCTTCGACATCGGCTGTCGCCTCTTCGCCGGCTTCCTCATCCTCTTCGGATGGAATCATGTCGTCCGGGTCGGTCCCGATGGGATACACCACAACCTGGATCGACGCGGAAACCTCCGGGTGCAGTCTGATATCCAGATCATAAACGCCCAGGTCTCGAATCGGTTCGTCGATCTCCACTGTTCGGCGTTCAATCTCGCTCGCCGTCATCTCGGAGAGGGCATCGGCAATTATGGTATTGGTCACCGAGCCATAAAGCCTGCCTGAGCTTCCGGCGCGCATCTCAACGTCCACTCGCCGGCCGTCCAACTCCTGAGCCAGTTCCTTCAGATCGCTTAGCAGTTGAATCCGGGTGACCCCGGCCTGTCGACTGAGCTTCTCGACTCGCTGAAGGGCGTTGTGATTGGCAGGAACAGCCAGGTTCTTGGGGATCAAGTAATTGCGGGCGAACCCGTTCTTAACCTCTTTAACATCCCCGCCGTGGGCGACTCCTTCTACATCTTCTAAGAAAACTACTCTCATGTTATAGGCATCCTCGGTGCAAAATAGTTTCGTCATTGTCAAAAACAATACTACCATTGTGCCACATCCAGACGCTTCCCCAAAAGTAGAGCAAATGTTCGACAAATATATTACCACAAGTTGCGATGTGGCGGGAGTGTCAGGTATCAGGTTTTCAGGTGCCAGGGATGGCTATCAGCGTTCAGCCGTCAGTCTTCGCCACTATAAGATCGCAAACGAAGTATCTCGTCGCCAGTAGGGCATTAATTGGATACCAGTCGAACAAGATGCTTCGCTCCGGCTCAGAAAAGTGTGATCTTGCGGCCAGAACCTTCACGCACAACTTCAAGCAAGCCCACCTTGATACCTGAAGACCTGATACCTCGTCGCCTATACAGCGGGACAATCTCGCGGGCGAAGGTTTCGAGACTGTCGGTCGACGGATAATCAATGAAGTATCTCTGGAAGTGCTGGGCTCCAACGTTTACGTATTGCTGGATTCAGGACTTGCAGTGTTCCAGGTTGCCGAGGATGGACTGCTCCGAAGCTCGTCAGTGGTCTCCGCGCTGGATTGGATATCGCCTGCATGGTCAAGGGAGTTCTGAAATTTCGTGAACCATTGGGCAATATTCTCCATCTCCGAATCATCGTCGAAGATCATCACTCTCGTCTCCATAGACTTCTAGATGCTGTCGTAGTCTCGGCCAACTGATTGACAGTGCTTACGGATGATATCAAGCTTGTGCGCGTACTCCTCGACAGGTAAGGTCGGGATATTCCGGGCGTCGGCGTACTGAGCGACGAGTCTGAGCATCACCCGCTCTCCGCTGGCCCCGATCCAGATAGGGGGATGAGCCTGCTGGACAGGTCAGGGCTGGGACATTGCGCCCTCAAGATTGTAAAACTCGCCATCGAAGCTGACCCGTTCGCCGGAGAACAGCCGCTGCATGAGCAACAACCCTTCCTTAAACGTTGCGATGCGGGTGGGAATGTCATCCTGCCACGAGAGTCCGTAGATCTCCTGCTCACTCTTGCGCCATCCCGTGCCGATTCCCAGGTCCAAACGACCGCCAGAAAGCTGGTCCAAGGTGGCGACCATTTTCGCAGTCAGGGCCGGGCTTCGATGAGTGTTGCACAGCACTAAAGTGCCCAAACGAATGCGGCTCGTGGCAAGTGCCAGCGCGCTAATAACCTACCTGCCTCGTGCATGCCGCCCTCGCGTCCCAGCATCACGTGGTCAGCCGCCCAGAGTGAGTCGCAACCCAGCTCCTCGGCTCGGAGGGCGATGGACTCCAGGCCGTCGAAGTCGATTGTGTGGGGCCGTGAACTGGCACCCTGGAAGGTGAAGCAGGCATACTCCGAACTTTATCATCTACGCGCCTGCCTGAACCGGGGCATTATGCTATTAGCAAACAGCTGCACGCCGTTGAGAGATGGATAGTCCATGAACCAGAACATGGAACGCTCAATGCCCAGAGTGCGGTACTCCTCAAGTCGAGATGTCACCTCGTCAGGCGTTCCAATGGGATATCGCTCTCGAAGGCGGTCCCAGTGCTGATAGAAGGTTTTCTGAGGATTGAGGCGTTCGATCTCATCCTGCAAACGCTGGACGTTTGTGGAGTCCTCGACGATGAGAACCTGACTCTCTAGCGACTTTCCAATTCTGTCGTAGTCAGTGCCTGCATGCTGACGCGCGGCTTCCAGCGTATCCAGCTTTGTTCGGACGGTCTCCACCGACGCGGGAGTGTTATTCCACCGGTCAGCATGTCGAGCGATGCCATCCACCGTCTGGCCGTCCATACTGATATTCTCAGAGGACCACTCGCCGCCAATCGTCCCAATCCAGGGAGGTATACTCGGATTCTGNGTAGCCTTNGGGAAACATATAGCGTNGNCGATGCGNTAGTGGTTGCCTCGGAAGGTGGNCCGNNNNTCGGTCCACATNAGCTTGAGAATATTGACTGCCTCCTCGAATTTTTCGAGACGGTCCTCGTCATTATCCCATCCGAAACCGTAAGCCTCGGACTCTGATTGACTGCCGCCATGACCTGCCTCGATGAACAGGTCGAGTCTTCCATCGGATATGCCATCCACAGTAGCAGCCATCTTCGCCACTAACGCTGGCTCGTGAAGAAAATTCGCCAGATGAATAGTCCCCAGCCTCACCTGAGACGTCACCGGCGCCAGAGCCGACAGCACAGTCCAGCACTCCAGAATCGCGTCATCGGCCCTCCGCATCAGGTGGTCAGGCACCCACACCGAATCTTACCCCAGCGCCTCCACCTCCCTAACTACGGCTACAAGGGAGCCAACCTCGACACGCTCTAACATCGGCGTTAGGCGATAGCTNNCGTTAGCTCCCGCGAAGGTTGGAACGCAGAATCCGAAGTTCATGTGGCGACCGGTATGTTGTCAATGACCANCATATGGCNTNCCTATTTCACCTAGGCTTATTGACCAGTGTGGTTCGTACGGTGAAGCGNCTTCATCATACTATCATGGGNCACCAGACCATCCACCGGCTTACTCGAAGAAACGGCTGAACACTTCGTTGCCTAAAATACGGCCTCGCGGAGTCAAAAGCAGGCGGTCGTTCGAGGTTTTCAGGAGGCCGAGGTTGGTGAGGTCGGCGATAATGGATTCGTAGGCTTCGGTGGGGGTCTGGTTGAAGCGGGCGTTGAAGTCGGGGATGGATATGCCGTCGTCGAGCCGCAGGCCCATCATGAGGGTTTCGGCCATCGCGAGGCGGCGGTCGATGTGTTCGGTGGTGTCCACGATCGGCACGAGGTCAATGATCATTTTGAGATCGTCAAGATTGGCGTTGTCAAGATCAGATTTGCCGCCTGCAGCATTCGTCAATCGTGAGATGTATTCGCGGGGTTGTTTGAGGTTGGCGAAGCGGGTGTCTTCGAGGTAGGAATGCGCGCCGGGGCCGACTCCGATGTATGGCTCGGTGCGCCAATAGATCAGGTTGTGTCGGCTCTCCAGGCCTTCCAGCGCCCAGTTGGAGATTTCGTAGTGGCGGTATCCGGCGTCGCGCATGGTGTCCTTGGTGGCCTCGTACATATCTGCGGCCAGGTCGGGGTCAGGGTCGGACATCTTGCCCAGACGCACCCATGCCTCGAAGGGCGTGCCTTCCTCCAGCGTCAGGCAGTACATGGAGATATGGGGAGGCTGAAGCTCCAGAGCCTTTTTCAACGTCGATTTCCAGCCCTCCAGGGTCTGGTCTGGCAGTCCGTACATCAGGTCGATGCTGATGTTGTCGAAACCCGCGTCCCTGGCCATTCGGTAAGCGTCCATAGCATCCTGAGCGGTGTGGCGACGCCCCAGCACGCCTAGTAGCTGGTCGTCGAAAGTCTGGACTCCGATGCTCAGACGGTTTATTCCCGATTCTAGATATTTCGTCAGTTTGTCAGAGGTGAAGTCGCCGGGGTTCGACTCCAGCGTTACCTCAGCTTCCGTTTCGATCTTGAAAGCGCTGTTCGCCGACTGCATGATCTGAGATATATCCTCGGAGGGCAGGTAGGACGGCGTTCCTCCTCCGAAGAAAACAGTGCGGACGGTGGGATGATTCAGCAGGTCGCCCCATAGCTCGATCTCTCGAATCAGAGCCACAACGTATCCGGACATCAGAGGCTCGATTTGCGAATAGGTGTTGAAGTCGCAGTACGGGCATTTGGTCTCGCAGAAGGGGATGTGGATGTAGAGGGCGATGGACGGACAGCTGAACATCACACGTTGAAGAGGATGAGCATTACGTCGGCCTCAGTCACCATGTAGGCCTTGCCCTCTTGCCGGAACACGCCCTGCTTGCGAGCTTCGGCCATGCTTCCGGTTCGGACCATGTCGTCGTACCCTACAACCTCGGCCCGAATGAATCCCCGTTCCATGTCCGAGTGTATCTTGCCTGCCGCCTGGGGCGCGGTAACGCCCTTGGTGACGGTCCAAGCTCGGACCTCCGTGGGGCCGCAGGTGAAGAAGGTGAGTTGGTCCAGCGCCTTGTAGGATAGGCTCATCATGCGATCAAGTCCCGACTCTCCGGCACCCAGCGACTCGCGGAACTCCTTTTCGTCCTCCGGGTCCATCTGGGATAGCTCCATCTCCAGCTTGCCGGACAGGGCGGCGGTCAGGATTCCGTCCTCGCCGAATTGTGTGTCCAGTTGCGCCTCGATGTCTCCGGCGGCACTGGTGTCGTCTTCTCCGACGTTGGCTACGACGATGACAGGCTTGTTTGTCAGGAACTGGAACCCTTCTACATGCTTGGCCTCGTCCGGCGTCAGGGTCTGTCTTCGGATGGACATGCCATCCTCCAGGCCATCCTTGAGTCGGGAGACCAGCGCATGTTCTCGGTTGAGGCCATCCCTTTCCGGAGTTCGAGCGCTCTTGAGATTGTCCTTGATTCGACCCACCCTGCGCTCCAGAATCCCCAGATCGGCGAATGTAAATTCATAGAGCAGGGTCTCGATGTCTCTGGAGGCGTCAATGCCGTTGCCTTCGTCGGGGACAGCTGGGTCATCGAAGGAGCGGGCGACGATGACCAGAGCGTCGGCTTTCTGAAGATGGTTCAGGTACTCGCCGGATATGCCCTTTGACTGGCCCAGCCCTTCGGGAGCGGCGGGAATGTCGACGTATGTGACCTCAGCGTGGGTGATCTTCGCGGGTTCNAATATTTTCACCAGGGGTTGAAGCCTNTCATCAGGGACTTTCGCCACGCCTATGTTGGGCTTGGTCTGAGAGGAGAAGGCCGCGACCTGCGCCGCGCCTCGGGTGACGGCGTTGAATATGGTGGTCTTGCCGCTTCTGGGAAGACCTACGATGGCAATGTCCATGACGTGCGTATNGTCCTAGNAATGATGATTTGAACCTGANGGTCCGGNCAGGTCGTCGAAGCGTTATTTCCCGTCGTCGATGATCTTGTATTCGCCATCGATAACCTTGCCACGGTCTGGCCTGGNGCCAGCATCGTCAGCGGNACCGCGGCCAAGATGTTCCATGACCACATCTCTGGGAGCCAGCCCCAAAAACAGAGCCAACGCCAGAACCACAGCAATCAGGTCGTCGAANTGACCCANGCCGATCAGAAAATCCGGCACAAGGTCAAATGGCATGATAATGTACGCNAGCGCNGCAGGAAACAGCATCTTGAGTCTCAGCGGAACCCGTCTGTCCNTCAACANCTTCAACACCAGGCGAAACGCGCCGGTGCGAGTCAGCAGTAGCAGNAATCCTCTGANCATGGTTGGCCTTTATCTCCAATCCTTGTATNGATTATAGCGTCTGGCAGNGGGAGAGGGAAATCTTCACAACAACNCCANGCACAGAGAGTCAGCCATCTGGCATACTNAAGTCTAAGATCATNGTAATTGNCAGTTCGCNCGGGGACATTCATGCCTNCATTGGCTTNGAGANCGAGNGCATTNTGTGATCTGACCCTATTTNNCAATACGACTGGACACTGACACCCGGATTATCAAAACAAGGGAGATGANGTGGCCGAGAGCNNCGGCNANACGCCGGTAATCGAGCTTCATAATGTCACCAGGCGTTACGATATCGGAGCCTCCACAGTCACGGCCNTGCTTGANGTGGACCTGACNGTNTCGCCGGGCGAGTTCGTGGTTGTGCTTGGCCCTTCGGGATGCGGCAAGACGACGCTTNTGAACACCATCGGCGCGCTGGACNCCCCCTCCGAAGGGACGGTGATGGTGGCAGGACATGANATCACTACGGCGTCACGGTCCGAGCTTTTCACTTTCCGGCGTAACTCCGTTAGCTTTGTGTTNCAGAGCTTCAATATCTTNCCANGCCTCACCGCCTTGGAGAACGTCCAGTTCGGGGCCGACGTGTCTGGCAAGAANGATGGCGTGACTGCCCAACAGATGCTTGAACAGGTGGGTTTGNGAGAAAGAGNTAANCACTTCCCTCACGAGCTTTCGGGGGGAGAACAGCAGAGGGTTGCCATCGCCCGCGCCCTGGCAACGGACAANCCCNTNCTGCTNGCCGATGAACCCACAGGAGAACTGGACTTCGCCACCGGCTCAAGGATACTGGAGCTTTTGATCTCGCAGGCGGAATCNGGCAAGGNGGTGCTAGTGGTCACCCACAACCNGGAAATCTCGCGCATCGCCGACAGAGTTATTGAACTGAGCGGCGGACGCATCGTCAGCGACGGCCCGCCNCCCGACGGCAAGGCCGAGATTTCGGAGTTAAGCTGGTGAGGATAAGANGGACAGGGATCAGGGNTTTTGNCGNTGNTCANCTNTGCCTAAAACCTGAAAACCTGATACCTAACCACCTGACACCTCGATGATAAACNCCTGGCTCCTCCTAAAATGGTCNTNGCGAGACCTGNGCGCTCGTTGGATTCAGGTCGCCGCTATCGCCCTGGTTATCGCCATCGGCANTGGGACTTACGCAGGCCTTACCAGCACGTCGGTCTGGCGAACNATGTCCAATGACGCCAGCTTTGCCGTCACCAATATGTACGACTTCCGCGTTCAGCTCAGCGTCGGAAGTTTCGTTNCTCANGGAACGCTGGTCGACCGTCTCGCGACCAGCCCACTGGCTGACTCCGTNCGCGAGGCTGAGGAGNGATTGATCATATCAACCCAGGTCTCGATTGACGCTCCAGAGGAAACCATCATCGTGCCGGGCCGNNTCGTGGGTGTGGATGTGTCCGAGGACGGCCCTNACGTCAANACNCTGTTCCCTGACCTCGGACGCACTCTGACCNNCGCCGATGCTGGCTCCGACGTGGTGATGCTGGAGCGAAACTTCGCCAAGTTCTACAAACTGCCTTCCGANGGCGAATTGAGACTGTCGGGAAANCGAATCCTCGCCTACGTCGGACACGCNCTGACGCCTGAATTCTTCCTGGTGATGACCGAGGAGGGCGGACTGCTGGCCCAGGCCAACTTCGCCGCGGTTTTCACTTCTCTGGAGACGGCTGGAACGCTGGTTGAAGAACCTGGTACAGTCAACGACCTGGTTCTAACAGTAACAAGCGGCACGAACCTGGAAGCCTTNGAAATGACCCTGCAAAGCCTGTTCGATGATATTGGAGGCAACGCGACTCCCAAGATCGACGACCCGTCTTACAGAGTNACCACGGAGGACGTNGAAGGCGACCAACTTTTCTACAACATCCTNGCGGNGGCGATCATAGGCGGGGCGGTGTTCGCGGCNTTNAACCTCATCAGCCGAGTGATCGACGCCCNGCGTCGGGAAATCGGAATCTCGATGGCTCTGGGCGTGCCGACCTGGNTAATCGCGCTGCGTCCTATTNTGTTTGGCTCNCAGATTGCCCTGCTGGGCGTTGCCTTCGGATTGGGCATGGGATTCCTCGTCGCTGAGGTGATGAAGGGATTCCTCATTGATTTCATGCCGCTTCCCATCTGGAAAACTCCCTTCCAGCCCANCACGTTTGCTCNGGTGGCCGCGCTGGGGTTTGTCATTCCTTTTCTCGCCATCGCCTACCCCGTCTGGCGCGCACTGCGAGTGAANCCGGTNGAGGCCATCCGGACCGGTCATCTGGCTGNTCGTGGNACCGGAATTCCCTCGTTCCTGAAAGGGTTCCATATGCCGGGTGGCACGTACTCTCAGATTCCCTTCCGCAACCTTGCCAGAGCGCCCCGACGCACAATCGTTACGGTCATCGGCATCGCGGCGATAATCGCCGTCCTTGTGNTGGTGNTNGGCCTGCTGGACTCGTTCNTAGCGACNATAGACAAGAGCGATGAGGAAATCCTGGGTGACCAGCCAGNCCGAATTGCCATCGANNTNGACAGCTTCTATCANGCCAANTCTCGACAGGTCNGGGCGGTGTTGGAATCCNCGGTTCTGGACTCTCAGGAGACCGGANTGCGTTTTGCAGGCATCTTGAAGAACGANGGCANAGAGGTGGAGGTANTCCTTCGGTTCACNGACTTCAANAGTCCCNTGTGGCNACCCACGGCCATCGAAGGTCNGCTGGACGCAACCAGCCTCGGCCTAGTGATCGCCCAAAAAGCCGCCGAAGACCTGGGTGTGTCCGTCGGNGACACCATCACGATGACGCATCCTGTCGTCGGTGGNCCTGNGNTGTTCTCNCTGAAAGATTCGCAACTTCCAGTGTTGGGAATCCATCCTCACCCCNTCAGGNTCAANACCTTCATGGACATGGCCTACGTGGGGATCACGGGCATCGAAGGTTTCGTCAACACTGTGTACGGCGTGCCAGCCGAGGGAGTATCNATCGACCAGATGAAACGTGAACTGTTCGAGGTGGNAGGCGTCGGCTCGGTGCAGAAAGTGTCGGCNTCCNCAGACGTGCTTCGAGAGCAGATGGACCAGTTCATGNGCATCNTGCAATTCCTTGAGGGCATGATACTGATCCTCGCGCTGCTGATNGCATACAACGCAACCAGNATCAACATGGACGAGCGGGCNAGAGAGCATGCGACGATGATGGCTTTCGGAGTCCCGTTGCGAACCGTTCTGCGGATGGCGACGGTCGAAAGTTTCTTCGTNGGGCTGCTGGCGACCNTCGTGGGCNTGATCGGAGGCTACATCCTGCTCCAGTGGACACTGACCTCCGCCCTGCCAGACGTGTTCCCTGAGTTACGCATGGAAGTAATCATTTCTACCAAGAACCTGGCTACCGCTTCGGTCCTGGGANTCATNGCCGTTGCCGCCGCNCCTCTGCTAACTATCCGAAAACTGCGCCGCATGAACCTACCATCCACCCTCCGAATCATGGAATAGTCTGTNCAGGCGATGTCCATTCTGAATCGCAGTGAAGAATCTGGTCACGTGAGAGGCACGCTTGGCTTTTTGCGACNAGNTGCTTCGCTGCCGCTCAGTNTGGCACGGAGCGAGTTCAATAGNGCCCGCCAGGGANANAAAAATTGATCTACCTGATTCATGGAGAGGACGACGTAAGCGTCGAGGAGACGGTGGCCGCGATGAAGGCCGANGCNGGCCCNGNNGAGCTNCGCGACGTGAATGTCNCAGTCNTGGAGGCCAATAGCCTGACTCCTGAGGAGTTGGCGNCTGCCGCGTTCACGATTCCCTTCATGGCGGATCGACGGCTGGTGATCGTCCGAGGTCTGCTGTCCAGATTTGAGCGAGGCCGTNACTCGCGCTCCAATTCCAACGGCAACANTCAGAGGAACGCCGTCGGCCCGTGGATCGAACTGGCCGGACAGCTTGACGGACTCCCTCCGACCACGGACCTGGTATTCATGGACGGTCTTCTGACCGGCAACAACACCCTGCTAACCAAACTCAAACCTCTGAGCAAGGAGAAAGTGTTCGCCCTGCCTAGAGGCAACGAAATCGGAAGCTGGATNTCTCAGCGCGCCGCCAAGCACGGCATGGANATTGAGCCTCGGGCGGTGGCGGCTCTGGCCGACTCGGTTGGCCGACANCCCCGCATCTTGGACGCCGAACTTCGGAAGCTGGCGCTNTACCGCGACGGTCAGCCNGTGAGACAGCAGGACGTGGAGCGCATGGTCGCCTACGTCCGAGAGGCGAGCATATTTCAGGCCGTGGACGCGGTCGTCGAAGGTAGAACNGGCGACGCCATNCGCATGGCCCGCCAGATAACCGACGCAGGCCAGCCTGCATCCTACGTGATAACTATGATCGCCCGGCAGGTGCGCCTTCTCCTGCTGGCAAAGGACATGCGGACCCGCCAAGCGCCGNCCAACGAGNTNGGCCAACGATTGCGCCTGCCTTCTTTCGCAGTCANCCGGACGCTTCGCCANGAAAGCAGGCTGTCCTTTGAACGACTGAAGNACATGCATCACAAACTGGTNGACACCGATCTCGCGATGAAATCCATGTCGTCGATGGACGATCAACTAACCCTNGAATTGCTGATCGCTGANCTGTCCCTNGGTTAGACNGCGCCTTNNNCCCACTTCNATATATCACCCGTNTTCACCCGTCTTCTACTCATTTCTAGTGATNGCGTGAGCGCCGTTAACCGTGATAATGGCCCNAATGATTACCTGNGCGGATNGTNACTAAAACTAGGGGCGAGCGACGTGACANCAATACAAACAGGNACATGCCCCAGGTGCAAAGGCGCAGTGATTGATTATCAGNCNTCGTCANAANATNGCCCCACATGCCTGACCTGCGGTTGNCAGGANCAANAGGNGTCNGCNGACGTTCAAAGGGAAATTAACGNCANTCTGGGACAGTCGAAGTTGGCGATTTCACCGTTCATACNCGCCCCNTCCCGTGTGGCGTGGTGGCAGGACNGCGTTCTCAACGAGNGCCCATCTCTCTACGACCTGAACGCGNGCTAGTCGATGCNACCCCGTCANGAATCCACTAGGGNATANCTGNCGGCAACCAGATTTNAGCAGNCNNCACAAAGCTCNCCATTNTGAGAGGNGCCTCGAAGANTNTGGTGTCATCTCGGCAACCGCTGCCTCGCCGCNCGACAAAATGCTTCGTTGNGACTCAGCATGGACAGTGGTTGGTAGGCGCTACCATCTATGGCATATAGTTCATCTGCTNGACNATTGCCTCGCCCAGCCTGAGATTTCCAGCGATCTTGACGGCTCNGGCATTCAGAGCTTCTTCCGGGTCGATACGCCCGCAGCACAATCTCAGAAAAACCTCCGACTCCATCACCAGCGTTACTGTTGGCTCGTCNGGNTCTGAGCCCAGNCGCGACGCTCGNCCATCAGTGACTCCNATCGACATGNTGANTCCCGAAAGCCCCGTGATCTGGAATGNTGCCGTCGTTCCNTCCGGCGCGGAGGCGCGGCGTCCCACTACGTAGGGCATCACATCGGCCATGCGATTCATGGAGTACTCTGCCACCAGCCCCTCGAAGTGCCCAGCNGTGCCCACTGCCCTGCGAATGTCCTGCTCGTGAACCCAGGCATCGAAGATGCGGATGTACATGGCGTCCGCCACCGTGCCTGAGCCTGTGGGATTCTGAGTCTTCACCGCCAGATCATCCTCTGTGACGTCCTTCAGCATTTCCCGACGTTTTGCTGTAACCTCGTTGAACTCCTTCAGCACTTTCGANCCGGGCCGCGATCTGCGGTAATCAACATGCGCCTCGTTAGAGGCGCCAATCTGGTTCTTCACGTGAGGCGACTCAGGGGGCGTGTGACCCAGCGTCGGATTCCCGGCCAGTTGAGATTCAGACCCCGTTATGTGGGATANNTGGTCTTGAACAGACCATCCNGGACAGTCCGTAGCCAGCTTCCACTGATCCTCAGTGAACGACTCGCACAATCCGCTCATAGATTCCCAGACGATGTCCAGACATGAGACGATGTGATCCCGGCGTGAGTTCTGCATTGCGGCCTCCGATTTATTTATGGTGGGATGTAGTCAAATCCTATTCCCTGACAAAGATTCCAGATTCCAGATTCCAGATTCTGATGACAAGGCTATGGATTCGTCAATCACGGCTCTGTCGCATTGCCGAGATTTCNCCATAATAAACCCTGTGAAATTCTTCANGCGAAGGATAATTCTCCTTGAGNATTTNAGCGTCAACGAATCCTTCAGGCGAGATATCCTGATGTAAAACCTTCCTGCATTCAATGACCAGGTCTGCCTCATTGTACGAAGGCGATTGCACAGATTCCGAAGCCATCACAGTCAGGCGCGTCTNGCTTAGTTTGTCNANTTCCTTGCCAGANANGCTGCCCAGAATCTCGATGTCGNCGGCGTATTTCTCGGAGAATGAACTCAGAGTAAACGAGTCCGANTTGTCGAGATAATTACGTGTATNTCGATAAGGACGCACCGCCACCTGAACAACCGGNTTNCCCCAAAGCNTGCCTATGGAGCCGAATCCCACNGGCATCATATTGAAGTCTTCAAGAACNCCAGCAGTCAGAAGCAGGCGCCGGCTCATCCAGAATTCAACCGGATTGACACTCAAGTCTGAAATGGCTAACTCAANCACTGGAATCTCCCTGACTGGCGCTNAGAATAACGCTCGATTCGATTCGATTCGTTCGTTCGACNNTCATGCCCATTCGAGTTCAGATGTCGAGNTCACGAAGACGGNAGGTCNGCCATCACCGCCTCCGTGTGCTGTCCGAGGCTGGGCGCGGGGCCGCTAATTTCGCCTGCCGTTTCGCTAAGCCGCACCTGTATGCCCACCTGACGCATAGGGCCAAACGCGGGGTCGTTCAGTTGAACCACAGCGCCGGATTCCTGGGCGTGGGCTGTATCCATCCATTCCTCGATTGTCCGGCACATGGTGCATGGGGCGCCAGCCTGCTCCATGATGCCCTCCCACTCTAGAGCGGTCCTGTCTCGCCAGACGGCTGAGAATTTTTCCTCCCAGACGCGTCGCTCATCCGCGTCATCTCGGAGTCGAGGGGCAGTGATCGGGTCGAACCATTCAGGATGCCCCAGAGCCTGGAGCATCGGGCGAATGGCGCGTTCGTATCCAGCGTTTATATTCACCCAGCGGTCGTCCCTGCACTGATAGAACCTCCCGATCACGGGAGACAATGCGGCAGGGGTTGATGGCACGTCGGGCCGGCTGACCAGCGACGCCCCCATAGCGGTGAACATAGCATTGTACAGGGGAACCGTAATCTGCTGGCCCTCGCCAGTGCGAGCGCGATGAAACAGCGCGACAGTGATGGCCGGCGCGGCGACCATCGCTCCGAAAATGCTGGCGTAAGGCAAAGATATGAAACTGGGGCCGGTTGTCCCATCCGGGCTGCGGTCGGCGTAGATGCCGGTCGTTGCTCCGATGATCGTTTCCAACCCCGCCATGTCGTTCACAGGATGGTCGGTGTCGAAGCCAGGCAGAGACGCATATATGATATTGCGATTCAGGTGTCGCGCGGCCCGATAGTCGGGCCATGTCCTGTCGTCGCTGGACAGAAAACTCTCGATCAGGACGTCCGATGATCGAATAATCGCGTTGAGGACACTCGCGTTTCGTTCCTGCTCACAGCCCAACACTACGGACTTCTTGCCCCGGTTCCAGACAGAGAAGGCAGGATGGCCTCGAAGAGGGTTCCCCTCGGGCGGCTCAATTTTCACCACCTCGGCTCCCTGGTCGGCTAGCAGCATCCCAAGAGCCGCGCCGGCCACGTGTCCGCCGAACTCCAGAATCCGATATGGGCCAAGAGCGCCTGCCAATGTTAACCTCCACCAGAAACTTTTCGAGATTTTATCACTTTGGATTGGAGGACGCGTTGATGTATGATCCGATCAGAGGATGCGTATCCTGCCCTCGGAGCCGGACACTTCCAGAAGCTGGCCGTCGCGTATAGCGGTTGTTGCGTTCGCCACTCCCAAAACGGCTGGGATGCCATACTCTCTGGCGGTGACGGCTGCGTGGCTCAAAACTCCTCCTGTCTCGACGACGATGGCGCTGGCGACTCCGAACAAGGGAGTCCAGGCGGGCATGGTGGTCCTCGCCACCAAAACGTCGCCGGGTTTCAGGCGGTCGGCCTGGCTAAGATTCATCAGTATTCGGGCTGGACCGCTGGCCGTCCCTGGAGAGCTTGGGTTTCCTTTCAGGACGTTGGGCGGGTCGGCTCGGAAGTGATTACGTCCATCGAAAAGCGAAAATCCTGAGATTCCGGTTGGGCGAGAGGCGCCAATATAAGTTGGAGGCTTCGCCTCTGCCCAGCGCGCCATGTCTTTTTTGTATCCCTCAACAACGTTTCGATAATCATCGCTCTCTGAGTTCAACGCGGCGCGCACATGAGACACGCGCAGGTAGAACACGTCCGGCGGATCGTCGATATGCCCATCCGAAGTCAAACGCCGTCCAATGGCGAGAACCAACCGTCGAGGTGTGAAGGCCAGACGCTGGTCGATATAGAAATTATGATCTTCCTGGAGGGGAGATAGACTGGTCGCGACCTCCAAAACGTCCTCGAACCGCCGACGGTCCTCGGGTTCGACGACTGCTAGCGTGACCTGAATAGCCTGAACGCGCTCATGTCGCTGGCGGTCCAGCTCTCGGTCGGGGTCGTAATCCTCCATCTCCAGGTATGCGCGCAACTGGCTGAGGGGAATCGAAGGGTTCTCTGCCCAGGTTGGCATTGAAAAATCGAACAGATCCGATCTCCAACCATAGTCGTCGAGGTATTTGGAGAAGGCACTCAGGAACAATCGACCATCTGGATCGGATTCCAGCGCGTCAAGGGTCTGCCGGGCGGTTTCGGGAGTCACATCAAGAATGCGTTCTCGAACCGCAGGTATCGAGTCGGCAATCCTGCTCAACTTCCACAGCTTTCGACCGGCCTCGACACTCTTGTTGCCGTGACCCTGCACCAGCCGAGTTGCGTCGAGGAAACTTCCTTGAGTCAGCTTACGGAAGGCGTCCAGCAGGAGATTCATGGCTCCGAACCACGGCATCACGGCTTGGGTGTGAAGCTGGCCCTGACGCTTGCGTGTATCAAGCAACCTGTCGATCTCGCTCGACAAATCAGCATTAGACATCGCGTCGAAATCTGTCGTGCGATAGCGCTCGATATAACGTTTGACTTCCGGCAGTATTCGGTTCTGCCACTGGGGCCACGCTGCCGCCAGACCTTTCAGCATATCCTCGAATGACCGAGGTGGCGGAGTCGCGTCAAGTTCCACATGCATGAACATATAGTGATTGACCAGCCGCACGTCCGTGCCCAGTCCGAAACCCTTCAAGAATTGCTCATCCAGAAGCTCGAATCCCAGTGGCGTGATCACATCTGGGGCGTGCATGGGATCGAACTCCCAGTGCCGCAGGGCGTCGGCAGGATCATCCCATGTCACGGGAAACTGGTCGGTGGATTCGGGCATCGAGTGTCAAACCTCTGGCATGTGCAAGTCTGTAAAATCATAACAGAGTCGCTGTTCGGCTATCCTCTGTTCAGACCTCAATTCGCTTAACGAAACAAAGACAGGCATCCCAATGACTCGGGGTGCCTGCCTAGAGCGGTTGGCTCAGGGTCGTCCAACCTTGCTAAGGGCCGCTTGGCCCCTCAGGCCCCTGGATACCCCGGGGTCCGGTCGGGCCTTCGGTTGGAAGTTCGGTGACCCTAGTCAGAATAGAGCTTACCGTGCCTTGAACGCCAGCAACGTTTGCGTTGACAGCACCTCTAACCAAATGTGTATTGGCGATGACCCCGCCCTCAATGGTGCTGACGACAGTCTTTATCAGGTTCAGAGTGTCCGACGGGTCGCTGGCCTAGCCGCAGGTGACACTTGTTATCGAAGCGAATGGACCGGATGCTTCACAAGGACCGAGATCCGATAGCGACGAAGTGTCCTGCTACACTCTAATCATGATATTATTCTTAGAATGAATATTTTCGTTTTATCATTCATCTTGCTCATATAGTTACGCGCAAAGGCCAGCTTGCCCTTAACGTAACCTTCCTCGTGAGGCTATCGACCCTATGGCAATTCGAAACCGCAGAAAGCAAACCAATCGCACAGACTACGGCGAACTGGTCGAAGTGGCCCGGCTGTATTTCCAGACCGGCGCGACCCAGAATGACATCGCCGACAACCTGAAAATCCCCCAGGCGCGGGTCTCTCGATTGCTGAAGCAGGCTGAGGATGAGAACATTGTTCAGCATGTCATAATCCCTCCGCCCCTGCGTCGGCTGGAATCTCTGCTCATGCGGGAGCTTCGAGGCAAGGGTGTCCGGGACACCCGCGTCGTGCCCAAAGGCATCGGTGACAGCGCGGCCAAGAACGAGGACAACCTGGGCATCGTAACCGCTGAATACCTGGTCGATGCAATCCTCGATCATCCCGGCGACACCGTGAGTTTGTGCATGTCCTGCGGCAACACTCTGCTGGCTGTGGTTATGCAGTTCGTCGATTTCCTGCGTCGCAACTCCGACGTTCTGGAAGCCTTGAAGCAGAAGACACTATTGCTGTATCCACTCAGCCTATACTGGGAGCCGACGCTCCAGTTCAACATTGACAGCGAGTATCCGTCCACCAGCATCTACCCCTCTGCCCTTGTTGTGTATTTAGCCATGCAGTTGATGACGCTGGGATGCAAGGTTATCGCTCACGCTCCTCAGCCCCCGCTGGATTTTTACCGAGAGTTTGACGATATGAGTGAAGACGAACAGGGGCGACAAGTCACCAAATATTCCAGCTACCTGGACCAGGCCAAGAGCGCAGACATTTTCCTCTTGGGCGTTGGCACGGGCCAGCACGACGCACGCTACGGTACGGTGCTGGACGAACTGGGCATTGATCTAACCGAACAATTTGCTGAAGATGAAGGCATGGCCGGCGAGATCGGGTACCAGCCCTTCGACCCCAAAGGGCAGTTCGTCCATTTTCCCAAGCTGATCGCGGTCACTGGAGAGGAGCTCGCGGCGCTGTCCCAGAACAACACAAAGATCATAGCAACCCTGGGCGGAGAGCAGAAAATCCCAGCACTGAGGGCTTTGCTCCAGCGCGACCAGCTCCCTTTCAACGTGCTAGTGACCGATGAGGCGATTGCGAGCATCGTAGATAGAGACCCCGCCCAGACATGGTGAAGATTCGCAGGGGGTTCTCATGACACTTATTAAGCCTTCAAAACGTCCGACCCTGAGCAATTACGCCGCCGATGCGTGGAGCGACGACAGCCGATACCTGGGTCTGAATGCAATCGTCCAGGCCATCGCGGATGGCGCAGGTCAGGTTGAGGAGAAAGTTCGCGCGGCCATTCTGGCCGATATTATCGGAACATCGGGAGAGGTCAACGTCCAGGGCGAGATCGTGCAGTACCTCGATACCGCCGCCTCTGACACCTTCGTGGACGTTCTGAGCAAAAGCGGCCGAGTCGCCGCCATCGGCTCCGAGGAGATCGAGGAAACAGTGATCGTGGGAGATAGCCCACAACACAACTTCATAGTGCAGATGGACCCGCTAGACGGCTCGTCCAATATCGACGTTGCGGTAAGCATCGGCTCCATATTCGGCATCTGGCTTCGGGAGGATGGAGAGGTTGCAACCGACGATTTGCTCCTGAAACCCGGAAGCCAGCAGATCGCTGCCGCATACGTCGTGTATGGCTCCAGCACAGTGATGGTCGTGGCCGTTGAGAACAGCGTTCAGGGGTTCACTCTCGATCCTGAAGCACGGCAATTCATTCTGACCCACCCTGACCTTCGGATTCCAAAGAAATGCTCTGTTTACTCTGCCAACGAGGGCAATTTCAATAAACTGGACGAGGCGACTCAAAAGGCGTNCATCGAACTGAGGGAGAAATACTCCCTGCGTTACGTCGGCTCGCTGGTAGCCGACTTCCATCGAAATCTACTCAAGGGCGGTATCTTCCTTTATCCCGGCGACCCCAAGAGTCCCGAAGGCAAGTTGAGGCTTCAGTATGAGGCCAACCCTCTTGGATTCATCGCCGAGCAAGCCGGCGGGGCCGCATATTCTGACAAACAGAGAATTATGCATATCCAACCGGAACATCCTCACCAGCGAACTCCGCTCATCATCGGCAACAAAGATGTTGTTGAACAGACAGTGANGATTATCAACAACGGCTAGACATGGCGTCTCTGCCTTAACTAGCCCAGAAAAGAAAGGAGAGAATTGTTCGTGAATATGCAAGAGTTACGAAACAACGCGCAGGCGTTGGTTGCTCCAGGCAAAGGTATTCTGGCGGCGGACGAAAGCACCGGGACGATCAAAAAGCGGTTCGATAGCATCAACGCTGAATCGACCGAAGAAACCCGCCTGAACTATCGTGAAATGCTGTTCCGGACCAAGGGAGCCGCCGAGTTCATCAGCGGGGTGATCCTTTACGAGGAGACTCTCCGACAAAACAGCGCCATCGACGGGACTCCGCTGGTCAAGGTTCTTCAGGATCAGAGCATCATCCCCGGCATCAAGGTGGACAAAAGCACGAACCCACTCTCAGGCTCCAACGGCGAGCTTATCACCGACGGCCTGGACGGCCTTCGAGACCGGCTGGCCGAGTATTACGAATTGGGNGCNCGGTTCACCAAGTGGCGNGCGGTCATNACCATCGGCGACGGCATCCCCAGCCNATACTGCATCGAGGCCAACGCGCATCTGTTGGCCCGATTCGCCGCCCTNAGCCAGGAGGCCGATTTGGTTCCCATCGTCGAGCCCGAAGTTCTGATGGACGGAGACCACAGCATAGACCAGTGCTTCGAGGCCACCGTGTCGATCCTACGTGAGGTCTACTACCAGCTTGGACTCCAGGGCGTCTATCTGGAAGGCTCGCTCCTCAAACCCAACATGATTATTTCTGGNGAGGACGCCGCNAACCGANCCGACGCCGATGAAGTGGCCGAAAAAACCCTCACCTGCTTCAGCCGCACCGTCCCTTCCGCGGTCCCTGGCGTTGTGTTTCTGTCCGGCGGGCAGAGTGACGAGGAGGCGACGGTGAACCTCGATGCCATCAACAGGTTGGCGGCCAAAGTCGGTGCTCCCTGGGAAATGGGATTCTCCTACGGTCGCGGACTCCAGGCCGCGCCACTGGTGGTGTGGGGCGGCGACCCGGCAAACGTGGAAGCAGCCAAGCAGGCATACTTCCAACGTGCCCGCCTCACAGGAGCAGCCCGCCGAGGCGAGTATTCGNTGGAAATGTCGNGGGTCGCCGGCTAGGCGAGCAGTCAGCTATCAGCCGATAATAAGCGCGCCCTCTCAATTGAGCAAGGCGTGTTTCNCTTCTGNNAGTCGAATCTAGCACACTGATGCAAAACTCAGGCCGCATTTACCTTGCGACCCATGTAAACTGGTAGTGCGATTATACGTGTTCTNATGGCGTGTATCATTGCTATAAGCGTATCCACGTTTTGAGAATCGTAAACTCGCCATGCTGAGTGGATCGAAACATGTGGTCGCGTGGGAAACAACTCCTGTCNTACNGACGACCAGATTCCTCTTCCGCGGTGTCAGAATGACAAATCGCTGAAAGCTGATTGCCAACCCAGTGCCAATTAAATTACTCATCGCCACCCGAAACGCTGGAAAGTTAAGAGAGCTTACAGCAATGTTGGGCGAGGTCCCGTTTGATCTGGTCTCATTGAATGACATCGGTATTGACGACGAGGTCGAGGAGACAGGTGAGACCTTCGAGGAGAATGCTGCGTTGAAAGCGGAGACCTACGCTCGACTCAGCGGCCTGCCTGCTCTGGCCGACGATTCCGGGCTGGAGGTCGATGCGCTGGACGGCGAGCCTGGGGTTCGCTCGGCTCGGTACGCCGGCGAGGACGCCACGGACGCAGATCGCATTGCGTTTTTGCTCCAAAAACTGGAGAATGTGCCACAGGAACGNTGGTCAGCTCGTTTCCGATGCGTCATCGCGCTGGTNTGGCCCGGTGAGCCGACNGAGTTCCATCCTGGGGCCTGCGAAGGCATGATCGTCCCTGAACCTCGCGGCTCCAACGGATTCGGATATGATCCCGTGTTCTTCATACCGCGGATGAACATGACGATGGCCGAGCTTGCCCCTGACAAAAAGAACGGGATAAGCCATCGGAGCATTGCGGCCCGGAGCGCGGCGAAAGCCCTGACAAAAACTGACCCCCAAACCAAAATCGAACGGACAGAACAATAACGTGATCGTCGATAAATTCAACCGTTCCCTCAGAGACCTGCGAATATCAGTCACCGACAGGTGCAACTTTCGGTGCCCGTACTGCATGCCTGCCGAAATATACGGCGAACGATACGAGTTCCTGCCAAAGGACTCGCTCCTCACCTTTGAGGAGATTGCCCGTCTCACGCGCATCATGGTGAAACTCGGTGTTGCGAAAGTGCGACTGACCGGAGGAGAGCCTCTGGTGCGCAACGAAATTGAAAAGCTGATCGGCTTGCTGTCGAAAGTCGACGGCATTGAAGACCTGACNCTCACCACCAACGCTTACCTGCTGAAACAAATGGCCCAAAAGCTCAAGGACGCAGGACTCCAGCGCATCACGGTTAGCCTGGACTCCTTGGACGATGACGTTTTCAAGAAGATGAACGGTCGCGGCTTCGGCACTGAGAGAGTCATTGAGGGCATAGAGGCCGCCGAGCAGGCCGGACTCAGCCCGATCAAAATCAATTCCGTCGTCCAGCGTGGCGTCAACGATCACACTCTTGTTGATCTGGCACGCTTTGCCAAAGAGCGAGGCTACATTGCTCGTTTCATCGAGTACATGGACGTGGGCAACCTCAACGGTTGGAAGCTTGACCAGGTTGTTCCAGCGGAGGAGATCGTCGAGCGAATAAGCGCCGAGCTTCCACTGGAGCCTGTGCCGACTGAAAGCAACTACGCTGGAGAGGTGGCCCTTCGATACCGGTACGCAGACAGCGAGGGTGAGATCGGGGTCATAGCCTCGGTGTCCAAACCTTTCTGCGGCGACTGCACCCGCATGAGACTATCTCCCGAAGGGCAGATCGTCACCTGCCTGTTCGCCAGCGTCGGAACCGACCTGCGCGCCCCGATGCGCGGTGGAGCGTCGGACGAAGACCTTGAGACCATCATCCGACAGACCTGGGGACTTCGGGACGACCGTTACTCTGAGGAGCGCTCCGTGCTCACCGAGCAACCCCGCAAAAAGGTGGAGATGTACCAGATCGGCGGGTAGCGGGATTCCAGGGCTTGGAATTTCAGGTGTCGGATCAGGCCGTCCTAGGCAAGGCAGTTTCTGAATCGGTTGCCACCGACGGCTCCAATGAAGGAAAAATCAAGTCGCAATGCTGATTGGCGACGAAGCATCTGGTCACTGACGTGACAGGCGTTGTCCAGTGGCGACTATGATTATTGGGATGCAACTTCAAAATGGCAAGTCCTGACGACCTGATTCCCGACATCCT
>PAIW01000105.1 GCA_002710885.1 Chloroflexota bacterium
TGCTGTTGGGCCGGGAGATGCGCGCTCCGAATGCTGAGATCATAATTCTGGGAAGTCGGGACTATTCGCCCTTCGTCACGGGCAAAGATTTCCATTTCCATGCCCAACGAGGCCAGCTCGACCTGTTCTTCATCAGCGCCATCGAAATTGACCAGCACGGCAACTTCAATCTCCACGTTATCGGAGACCGCGACGAACCGGACGTCCTGATGCCCGGCCAGTATGGCACTGGGATGCTGTATTATGCCGTGCCTCGAATTGTGATGTTCAGGACCGAACACACCCGACGCAGTTTTGTCGATCAAGTCAATTACGTGTCGGGCGCGGGAACCTCCCCTAACGGCGTGAGCCGCCGGACCCGGGAGGTCAAGGTCATCACGCCGATGGCGAAGCTTAACTTCAATCAGGAATCTCGTATTATGGAACTCGGATCGGTGCATGAGGGGTTCTCAGTAGATCAGGTGGTTGAGAACACGGGCTTCAATTTGGGAATCCGAGGAGAGATCGACACAACACCGCAAATAACCGAAGAAGAGGTCCACACGCTACGGACAGTGGTTAAATCTCACATGATCGACTCTGAAACGTACCCGAACGAAGCTGCCAACCTCATCAGAGAACCATAGGCACGGGCATTGCCAACTGAAGTCAGGCTCGCCACCATTGACGACGCGGCGGAAATTCAGGCGATATACGAACCGATAGTGCTTGAGACAGCCGTATCGTTCGAACTGGTTCCCCCGACTGTCGAGGAGTTTCAGGAACGCATCACGCGAACGCTGGAGAAGACCCCGTGGCTGATGTGTGAGATCGACGGCGCCGTGGCAGGGTGCACTTACGCAGGGCAGCATCGGGCCAGGGAAGCGTACCAAGGGTCAGTGGAAGTCACGGTGTGCCCGACCCCACTGTACCATCGGCGAGGAGTGGGCAAAGCAATCTATACGGCGCTGTTCGCATGTCTGCGCCTCCAGGGATACCGGAAGCGCTTACAGAAGCATTGCGATCCCCAATGAGGTCAGCATAGCGCCCCACGAAAGCCTAGGATTCACCCTCATCGGGTATTAAAATTCGGGAGATTCAAGCTGGGCGAATGGCAGGATGTGGGTTGGTGGCAATCGGAAGTCCTGCTATCTAACAACAATCCCATCGCGCCGATTGCATTGCCGGAAATAAAAAACACTGAAAATTTCTGTCACGCTCTGGATTCGNGACTGGCAGAGTTGCGTTGATCTCTTTTATGGATATTTCGGCCAGGAGGAACGTATTTTGGTTAAAGTAGCAGTGTTGGACGATTACCAGAGCGTCGCGCTTGAAACAGCNGACTGGAGCCGATTGGGGCCAGACGCCCAGGTTGATGTGTTCCAAGACCATCTGGCAGACGAAGGAGATGTAGCGCTACGCNTGTGCGACTATGAGGTAGTCGTTGGCATGCGAGAGCGAACGCCGTTTCAGCGCAGTCTCTTGGAGCGTCTCCCCAACCTCCGACTGCTCATAACCACGGGGATGGGCAATGCGTCTTTCGACATGAGCGCCGCCGCCGATCTGGGTATCACGGTCTGCGGAACTGGCGGCCTGCCATATCCGACAGCCGAGCTTACGTGGGCCTTGATTCTCGCGCTGTTNCGCAAGATTCCCAATGAGGATAGAGCAACTAGACAAGGTTCGTGGCAGGTTAGCCTGGGCGAGGGGCTACAGGGCAAGACGCTAGGTATTATGGGACTTGGAAGACTGGGTTCTCAGGTTGCCACTGTGGGGAACGCTTTCGGTATGGAAGTTCTCGCTTGGAGTCAGAATCTAACGCAGGAGCGTGCAAGTGAGTTCAACGCGAAGCTGGTATCGAAACAGGAGCTTTTGTCTCAGTCTGATGTCATNTCGATTCACCTCGTATTGAGTGATCGGAGCCGGGGGTTGGTGGACGTGGNAGACCTTGCCCTGATGAAGCCATCAGCCTATCTGGTGAACACGTCAAGAGGGCCAATCGTCGATGAGAACGCTTTGGTTGAAGCCCTTCAAAACAACACAATNGCCGGGGCGGGATTGGACGTGTTCGATGTTGAGCCTCTTCCGTTGGACCATCCCCTGCGAAATCTTCCGAACACAGTTTTGACTCCACACCTGGGCTACGTGACGGNAGAGACGTACAAGATATTCTACGGTGATGCGGTTGAAGACATCGCGTCATTCATGGACGGCGCGGCGGTTCGAGCGATCAACAACCCGTCCAATCCCAGATAGTCCGGCCACCCAAATGGACAACAGTGGGAAATCCGCCCTGGGAGACGTGAACGTTCTCGACCTTAGCACGAACATCGCGGGGGCGTACTGCTCCAAATTATTTGCGGACCTGGGAGCCGCAGTGATAATGGTCGAGCATTCTGACGGCCATCCGCTTCGTCATGTCGGCCCGTTCCCCAACAACGAGCCTCATCTCGATAAAAGCGGGATGTTTATGTACCTGTGCGCCAATAAACGCAGCATAGTAGCCGAACCATACAATGACGACCACGCCCAAAAAACGCTTGAACTTGTCAGCCAGGTTGATCTCGTGATCCAAGACGAGGTGATGGACGCTCCAGGCTCGATGGCGTATGACTGGGAGATTCTCGAAACACTGAATCACATGCTTGTCATGACGTCGATCACCCACTTTGGGCAAACCGGGCCGTATAGGGATTGGCAGTCCGACGAGATCGTTGACTACGCGATGGGCGGGTATATGTATTTCGGCGGCCATCGGGATAGAGAGCCTCTGATGCTCACGAATAACCAGGCCCAATTGAACGCTGGGGCGCAGGCGGCGATTGCGTCTCTTGCTGCCATCTGGCGGGCGAGGCGCGACGGCAGAGGCCAGCACGTCGACGTTTCGACCGTCGAGGCTATGCTGTCCGCCCACGCTTGGACGTCGACGTCATGGACCCACGAGGGCGTCATAATGCGACGCTCGGAACCGGACAGCATTCCGTGCAAAGATGGGTATGTTTGGCTCATGTCGATGCGCTGGGACCCTACGCTGTTCGTCCTAATCGAGCGTCCCGATCTGATGGACGACCCTCGATTCGCCGATCGTCAGTCATGGTTCGAGAACCGAGATGAGTTGCTTCAACTCGTGGGTAGGTGGTGCGCTCAACACACGAAGGATTACATTTTCCACGCGGCTCAGGAATTGAGGCTGGCGTTGACACCTGTGAATAACACCGCGGATTTGTTGAAATCAGATCAGTTGAAGGCGCGGGACTGGTTCCAAGAGATCGAGCATCTAGACGCAGGAACATTTACTTTGCCGGGATTCCCGTATTTGTTGAGCGAAACGCCGGCGTCGATCCGTTCTTCTGCGCCACGGCTGGGACAGCACGACGGTGCAGAGTTCATCGGAACCCGTGAGCGCGGCCACAGAAGCGTCCGCCATGCTCTGGAGCCTGATAAGTATGCGGGACGCGAGCTCCCTCTAACGGGCATCCGCGTTCTAGAGATTACGGCCAACTGGGCCGGCCCGCTTGCCGGGCGTTTCCTCGCCGATCTGGGGGCCGAGGTTATCAAGATCGAGCCGCCGGACAGGCCGATGACCAGGGGTGCTCGGTATCCCGGTGGTGACCCATTCAAGCGTCACTACAACCGTGCTGCGTACTTCAACAAGATGAACCGCAACAAATATGGCATCACTCTGGACCTAAATCAGGACGAGGGCAAGCGGCTGTTCATGGAGTTGATCGCGGATTCAGATGTGTTGATTGAGAACAACAGCCCTCGGGTGATGAGAAACTTCGGTCTGGAATATGAAATGCTTAATCAGGCCAATCCCGATCTCGTCATGTTGTCAATCTCTGGGTTCGGTCAGACCGGGCCTGAGAGAGATTACATCGCCTACGGAGCCAACATCGAGGCGTCGTGCGGCCTCGCCGACGCGACAGGCTATCCTGATGATGACCGGCCATACAAAACCAGCCTGTTCTACGCTGACCCAGTTACGGCTATGCACGGCGCCGTCGCAATTCTGGCAGCGTTGCATAATCGTGAGCAGCGTGGAGGCGGGCAATTCATAGACATGTCGCTCCACGAAAACGGCATCACTTTTTTCCCCGAAGCGTTCATGGAACACACGGTCACTGGCAACCTGGCGAAGCGTCGAGGCAACCGTCATCCTCGATACGCGCCGCAGGGCTGCTATCCTTCCATAGGCGATGACGCCTGGATGGTGTTAACCGTACGTGATGACGATGAATGGGTTCGTCTCGCGCTAGCAATCGGTAGAGATGATCTGGCGGAGAGTGAAAAGTACGCGACTACAGAGAAACGTTGCGCTCATCACGATGAAATCGACGAAGCGATTTCCGAGTGGACTTCCCAGTACGATCACAACGAGGCCAGCCAATTGCTCCAAGACGCTGGCGTCGCCGCTGGGCCTGTGCTAGCTAACTGGGAGTTGGTTAGCAACCACCACTTCTACGAGCGCGGGTTCTACATTCCGGTCTCGCACTCGGAGATGGGGGTGTTTCCATACCCCGGAATGCCTTGGATATTCTCCCAGACTCCCGGAGCAATTCGGATGGCGGCTCCAAATTTTGGAGAACACAACGGGCTGATATTCGACGATTTCCTGAAAGTAAGCGATAGAAAGATGTCTAAGCTTTATGAGAAGCGAGTAATCGCCGACTCGCCGCCTGACGATCTTCCTGGCCCGATCAGGTTGCCTCGGTAATTAGATCGGCGTGACTTCGTCGCCAACGGCTATCGTTCCGGGCTGNTCCACAATGGCATAGACGCCCAGGTATGCGGCCCTGAGGTTCGGACGGTAACGGAGAATCAGGCGCAGCGTGTCGAAATCGCGTTCTCCGGTGGACGGGGCCAACGTTGTGATAGCGCACCTGGGNTCGCGGGAAACGAGCCTCAAGCGTAGCTGGCGGCCTACTCGAACGCTGTTGCCGACCCACTCATCTTCCTCGTGGNCTTTTGCCCCTGAAAGNAGGAGCGTTGGCCTGAATCTGCGACTGTCGAACTGCATCTCTCCATCGGTGAGGCTGCTCAAATTGTCTATTGTGGCCTGAGATATTATCGAGACAGGAAACTCGTCATACGACGTTCCTGGCTCGTGAGCGCGGACAATTCGCAACGACTGACCACAGAACTCAGAGATGGCGTCGTTCCAGTCTCCTTCCAGGACATTTCCGGTGACGAAACGGCCCCAGATCATCGCCTGAACCGCCTGGCCTAACCCTGGCTCGCCNCTAATTATCTGACCGTCAGGGAACTGCAATGCTAATTGTTCAGGGCGAGGCATATAGTCGGCAAGAATCTGAGTCATCTTGCCGATCTGCCTCTGGGTGACCAGCCTGTTTTCGGCGTCCATTACGAAGAACCGCCGGTCTTCCAAAATGCCGTGCTCGGAAACGTGGNCTTCGTCGAAATTGATGAGGCCCATCGATTTGACTGGTGAGATGTGGATTTTTTGGATCGAAACCATCGTTATATGAGTTCTGTCAGGCGTTCCACTTGATCGAGATCGGTTACGGTGGGCCACAGTATCAACTCGTCGCACCCCGCGTCGGAAAAGCCTGAAATCAANTCTTTGAATGCGTCTACAGAGTCGGGCAGTCCTTCGCTGGTCATGGGNCCGAACGGCNCGCCATAATAGTGCATGATGTTTTCAGCGCCCGTCGACTTGGCATCGNCATCGAGAGCAAAATANGCTCCNGCGTTCTCGCCCGCTGGCCCGCCTGCACAGATGCGTTTCATCGTCTCCAACTGTTCGTCAGCGAAAGGTCCGGTTTCGGCCTTCTGCGCCCACTTGATGGCACTCGCACCTGAAACGCCTGGGATAGCCGCCGGAAGTCCGATACCCACGTCCATATGAATCTCCTTTTGAATGTGTTGCTTATGATAATAGCGCCTCTGACTGGGAGTGCTCACATTGGTTCATGGCTCGGCTCATTACGGTTTGTGATACATTACGCCTGATACCAAAGAGGCGATAGTTTATGAATCCGTCGCCGGGGAGAAGGAAATATGCCCGAATACAACCCCAATCTGGTGCTGTCTAACAAAGAATTTAATGTCGTAGGCACTCGTCCGGTCCGGCACGATGGCCCGGACAAGGTCACTGGAAGAGCGCGATATAGTGCTGACACTTATGTTCCGGGGATGCTCTACGGTAAGACATTGCGAAGTCCCCACGCCCACGCTCGAATCATCTCGATTGACGCTAGCCGAGCGCTGGCGATTCCGGGAGTTAAGGCCGTCGTGACCGCCGATGACCTACCAGAGGTTTCGGCTGAGGTCACAGATCAGGCTGAGGGCGCAACGGTCAACTACGGATTTTACAGCCGAAACGTTATCGCCAGGGAGAAGGCCCTCTACAGAGGTCACGTCGTCGCGGCGGTGGCGGCCACAACTGGGGAAATCGCCGAGGAGGCGCTCTCCCTCATCGACGTCGACTACGATGTGCTAACACCTGTCATGAACGCTGAGGATGCGGCCAAAGATGACGCCCCAATCCTCCACGAACGTTTGCTGACAATGCACAGTCCAGCGTTCCGGTCCGGCGGGTGGGGACAAGGAGAAAAGCCTACCAACGTCGCCAATCATTTTGAATTTAGAATGGGAGACATTGAACAGGGATTCTCGGAAGCCGACGAGATTGTCGAAGAGGAGTACCGCACCGAAGCAGTTCACCAGGGATACATCGAGCCTCACGCCGCCACGGCGTTGTGGGGGTCAGACGGTTACATAACAATCTGGTGTTCCAGCCAAGGGCAGTTCGCTATTCGAGACCACGCATCGGCGATTCTCGATGTGCCGGTGTCGATGATAAAAGTGGTGCCTATGGAAATCGGCGGTGGTTTCGGAGGGAAGGGGCAAGGCGGCGTTTATCTAGAGCCGTTGGCGGCCACACTGTCCAAGAAATCAGGCAAACCGGTGAAGATCGTCATGACCAGAACCGAAGTGTTTATCGGATCTGGTCCGACCTCAGGGACGCATATCACAGTTAAGCTTGGCGCGACTCGGGACGGTCGGATAACCGCAGTTGAATCACACCTGACATACGAGGCCGGCGCGTTCCCCGGCTCGCCGGTGCCATCGGGTTGCCGGACGATGTGGGGGCCGTACGATGTCCCAAATGGATACATCACGGGCACTGACGTGCTGGTCAACAAACAGAAAGCAGCGGCTTACCGCGCGCCTGGCTCGCCGGCGGCTGCCTACGCGGCTGAGCAGGCGGTTGACGAGATGTGCAAGCGATTGGGTATGGACCCGATCGAATTTCGATTGCTGAACGCGTCGAAAGAGGGAACCCGGCAAATCGCTGGTCCGACGTATCGGCGGGTCGGAAACATCGAAACCCTTGAGGCCGCACGAGACCACGATCACATGAAAAAACCCTTAGAAGGTAAATTCCAAGGCCGTGGCGTCGCTAGCGGAGCGTGGTTCAACGGCTCTGGGCCAGCAACTGCGGTCGCCAGTATCAACCCCGACGGCACAATTGCCCTGATCGAAGGCTCGGCTGATATCGGAGGAAGCCGCGCCGCGATGGCTATGCATGTGGCCGAAGTCCTGGGCGTTTCCGCCGAGTCCGTCAAGCCGTCAGTGGTCGACACTGATTCCATTGGATACAGCTCCGGTGCTGGCGGGGGCGGTGTCACGTTTAAGATGGGAACGGCGGTCTACAACGCCGCTGAGGACGCTCGCCAACAGATGATCGAGCGTGCGGCTCGAATCTGGGACGTGGATTCGTCGGTAGTGGAGTATGACAACGCGGTCCTTCGCCACAAGGAAGACTCCGAATTGAGTATGCCAATTCAAGAACTGGCAGGCATGCTCAATGGGACAGGCGGCCCCATTGTCGGCAGGGCTACTGTCAATCCAGCAGGCGTCGGCAACGCCTTTGGCATGCATATGGTGGACGTCGAGGTGGACCCCGAAACTGGAAAAGTGGACATCCTTCGGTATACCGCAATCCAAGATGTGGGCAAGGCAATCCATCCCAGCTATGCAGAAGGCCAGCTTCAGGGCGGCGCGGTTCAGGGAATCGGTTGGGCGCTCAACGAGGAATACTATTTCAACGAAGAGGGCCAGATGATGAACTCGACGTTCCTAGACTACCGAATGCCGACATCGCTTGACCTGCCGATGATCGACACGGTTCTGGTGGAAGTCGCCAACCCAGGCCATCCCTTTGGAGTTCGAGGAGTGGGCGAAGCGTGCATAGTGCCTCCACTCGCGGCGGTTGCGAATGCGGTGGCGGAGGCTATCGGAGTGCGGCTCACCGAGCTTCCGATGACTCCCGCCCGGATCGTTGCGGCGATTAAGGCCAAGTAAATTGTATTTGTTGCGGGGGACAATAGAGTCCCCCGCGTCTTAATTTCGAGCGGATTAGCGGCGGAAGTATATCTTCTTGAACGCTTCGGCGTACTGCATGCCTCTGCCTACACCGGTGCGTCTGCGCCATTCTTGCATGCGTTCCATCATCTGGTCTGCGCTGCGCCCATCAACTTGTGAGACGTGAGCGGCAATTGCATTGACCGCGGTATTCACATTGTCCGTGATGTCAACGTAGTGGTCAGGCTCAGGGTGTCCCATCACCCAGACCTCGGCGACCTTGTGAGGCTCGAAACCGTCTTCCAACAGGTCGGGGAACGTCATATGGTCACGGGCGGTTGGGAACACCGCTGACAGCGCGGCCTCGCCTGCCGCCAGATGGTCTGGGTGCCCGACGCCAAACCCTCCGTCAAGGTTTCTCATTGGGTACTGGCAGATCAAGACATCGGGTTGGTAGCGCCTGATCTCTCTGGCGATGTCTTTGCGGAGGTCCAGTGTGGGCTGGAGATAGCTGTCCGGGTAGTCGAGAAACACCACGTCCTTCAATCCCAAGACCTTGCCAGCGTTTATCTGTTCCTCGCGTCGAGTCGCTGCCAGTTCTTCTTCAGTAACTTCGCGGTCGCTGCTGCCTTTGGAGCCGTCCGTGCACATCACGTAAACCATCTCCCACCCCTCGGCGCACAGCTTGGCGACTGTGCCGGAGCATCCGAACTCGGCGTCATCGGCATGGGCAACGACGACCATGCCTCGGTAGAATTTTTCTTCTTCTGTCATTTAAGTCCCTTCTGTTTCGCGGGTGGATTCTGTCCGGCGAATTCTTATCAACAGAGGCCGAATTCTCGACCTTTAAGTCTATGACTTGTGGCTTGACGGCGCAACTTTGTCAGCCGAGAT
>PAIW01000106.1 GCA_002710885.1 Chloroflexota bacterium
GGGCGGGCGTTGCCGGTTCTTCAAGATTTGTCTGCGCGAGTTCAGCTTGAGCGACCGCGGCATTGGCTGACGCGATTTGAGCAGGCGTTGCAGGCTCTTTGAGATTTTCCAGCACAAACTCAGCCTGAGCGACCGCGGCGTTAGCCGACGCAATTTGAGCCGGTGTCGCAGGCGCAATAAGATTTTCCAGCGCAAGTTCAGCCTGAGCGACCGCGGCATTGGACGACGCGATCTGAGCCGGTGTCGCAGGCTCAATGAGATTTTCCAGCGCAAATTCAGCCTGTGCGACTGTGGCATTGGCCGACGCGATCTGAGCAGGTGTTGCAGGCTGAATGAGATTTTCCAACGCGAGTTCGGCCTGAGCGACTGCCGCTCTGGCTGATGCGATCTGCTGGTCGGCGCTCTTGATCTCCGCATCGCTGATCGAGCTGTGCAATCGAAACACGACAGAACCCCGGTCCAATTGGGATCCTTCAGCGGCGAGATAAGTGAGCGTCCCGCTGCCGCCGGGCGATATCTGGACGCTGCTGCCATATTCGAGCGTGCCGTCTAGGTCCTTAAACGTTCGAAGGTCTTTGCGGGTAATGACCGCGGCGCCGAACGCGGCGGCAATTTCGTCTTCGTCGTTGTTCGGAAGAACGAGCGTGCCCTGAGCGAACAGGACCAGAACCACTACCGCGAGACCAACCAACACGACAATTCCGAAAATAGCGGTTCGAAGTTTAGTCATCGCGATCTGCCGATTTGTATATAGTCAAGTGACTGAGTTCGTGTATGCAACCTTTGCGATCTAATGAACAATTCACTTGGTAGATTTCCCAGCGCCGAAGACGTTCTCGTTGCATAAGTTCATGCTTTGCTCCACTCTACCGCTTGCCTTTTTCAGAGATTCCTTCACGGCGCCCATACCTGCCCGTGGGTCCCCTGAGAAGTCAGGGTTCGGGACGTCAATTCCTTCGTCTCGAAGGCACTGAGTGAACGCCAACAGGTCGTCCTGGAGCTGTATTTCGCCCTCTTCTTTGGCTCCTTGAGAGAAGGAGGCCCCTGCGAGCAATGGCAGACATTCTTCCAGGGCTTTCGATGAACGACTATCTTTCGGTCCCACGTCGAAGCTCTCTTTGAGGGTGCCCAGGTCAACCGATCCATCGGCGTTCAATTCTGGATCGGGGATATTCGTTCCATGATCCCTGAGACACACTGTGAAGTTTGTAGTGATTTGCTCATCTGTCAGGTGAGCAGTGGTCTGGTTGGTTTCTGTCTTGTCCGATGTCGAAGATAGTCGTGCTGTGGTGTCCGACTTTGGATTGGACGGGCCTGCGGACTTGATAGCAGGTTCAGACACCTGGGGTTTATCCACCCGAGCAACCCCAGAATCGGACTGGCTTGAACTGGAACACGCGGAAATAACCAGCGCGGCCAGCAAAAGCGCCAGGCTAAGAATCAGTCGTCTATCGTGTCTCAAGTTATCTCCTGCGGCACGTCAAACAATCGCTGGGCCAGTTCTGGCTGTTTAAAAACCTCATCGCGGTCCAGCATTCGTTCCTCCAAAGACAGACTCGGCGCACGTTTCAAAGATTTGTTGCACTCTGGAATCTGCGCCTCCGGCTTGTTGTATCATCGCGCCCATAGCTGCTCGTATTCCATTTGAGAACTCGGGGTCTGGAACGTCAATTCCTTGGTCTCTGAGACATTGGGCGACTATCAGAATGTTGTCCTGAAGTTCTACTTCGTCCTCTGCCGAAGACGGCTGGGCAAAGGTAGCCTCTGCGAGCAAAGGCAGGCACTCTACAAGCGCCGGAGAGTTCAAAATGGCCGGGTTGCTCTGGACGACACTCTGTCTGAAGGCCAATAGGTCAAGTGATCCATCTGCGTTCACTTCGGGATCGGGGGCTTTAAGACCATGATCTCTCAAGCACGCTGCAAACTTGGTGAGAATCTCCTCTAGGTTAGTATCGACGAGACTCCAACCTGGCTCGATTTCCCCAGAGGACGTCACCGGAGGTTTGATCTCGATCGGCTGGTTCAGGTCGAAGTATTTCACATGGCTGGAAATTGTGAGCCATTCCCCTGCCTGCGAGACCGGATTCTCTTCTAACACAGCTATCTTTACTTTGGCTTGCCGGATGGTGTAGTCCACTTTATCAATCCACAATTCAACTTTTGAGCGTTTATTCGTTAAAGATTCCCTGCCGATCTTGCCCCAGTCGATCGTTCCCTGGTAGCTCAGGGTGTCATGTCCATCGATCATGTCGTCAGGCAACTGTTCAAGATCGAGCAACGAACCCAGAATTTCGAGAGTGTTCTCCTTGCTCATAGCGAGCCCTGTGGTATCGCCAGACTTTGCTTGCCCGGAGATTTCGTCCAGGAATTTTCCGACTCCCGCTCTGACATGGATATATGCTGATTTTCGACTGTCGCCGCGAACATACCGATCATCGCCGATTCCGATGAACTCGACTGCATCGTCGGGCTCGCCGACGATGACCCGAAATCGGTCTGGAGTCGAATATTCGATTTCCAATTCCGATTGAAAGATTTCTCCGTACTTGGTGACAGTTACCGACTCGATTGCGCGGTAAGATCGAAGCGCAGCAGTTGCCGCCTCGGCCTTCTCTATCGTCCCTGCGCCAGACAGCTGTAGAATCCCGATTGCGATCACCGCGACCAAAACGCTTGCTACGATAAGGGCCGGGCGGACCAGCGCCGGAGACACCAGACGGTGGAACAGTCTGTTCAACGCCTGTGCCGCTTTGATCTTTGACATGGCGGCCTGTTTGAGGTCTGATGGAATCGGCGTCGATCTCAACGAAGCAAGCTGATGCCTGTCTCGCTTGTAGTCGGCCAACATCGCCTGGCAGGGGGAGCAATCCGCCGCGTGTCGTTCCACGAACTCGCGTTGAGTGCGGGCCAACTCGCCATCGGCATACGCAGAGAGCAGATCCTGCAAATCTGAGTGTTTCAACTAGTGTCACCTCCTGCCCTGGAGTCGTACGCCTTACGGAATTCCTGCCGTCCTTTCGCCACGCGTTTTCGCACTGCGTCTTCGTTGACGCCCAGAATTTCGGCGATTTCCCAATATCGGAGACCCTCCACGAAGTGCAGCGCCAGACAGACTCTGCGTTCTGGCGGCACATGAAGCAGCGCATCCTCGATGGCGATCTTCTCGTCCGTGTTTGGAGTGGCCTGAGTAGCAGGTAGTTTCTCCGTGCCCCGAAACGGGACGAAAGTCAGCAAACGCCTGCGTCGATGATGTTTCAGCGCGTTGTTGGTGGCGATGCGATAGAGCCAAGCCTTGAGAGAAAGCTCCGAGTCAGTTTTGAGGATGCTCTGATACGCTTTGAGGAACGTGTCCTGAGTCAGGTCGTGGGCGACCTCGCGATCTGCGGTCATCCGCAACACGTGCCGAAAAATCGCCGCCTGATACTCTTCGACGATCTCTCCGAAGACATCAGTCTTCCCGGTGCGGACCTGATTTATGACCCACGCTTCGTCCAACGATGGCGCTCCTTCGATATGTCTCTTAATACTATAATCCCTGAGAGCGCCAAAACCGGAACAGGATCGTCAGTCAATCGCAGCAATAATCGCACCCTCCCGTGCGACCCATCGCCTGGCAAACAAAAAGGGCGACTCTTGCGAGCTGCCCTTGTGCTAACTATGTTTTATTGAGAGATATGCTACTGGGTTGACGGGTTCAGGCCCATAGGACGCTCGGCGATCTTGTGCCGCACCTCTGGGTTCACCAGGGACATGGGCAGTGTGCCGCGCAGAACCCGGGCAGTCTCCTGACCCACCTGCACCAGGGCAGCGATCCCGGACCTTGACGAGGACCCGGCAGAATGGGGCGTCACGATGACGTTGTCGAAACCGAACAGCGGATTGTCGGGAGCGGTCGGTTCTTCCTCGAAAACATCCAGTCCGGCTCCGGCGAACTCCTTGTTTCTCAACGCCTCGATCAGTGCTGCCTCATCGACGACCGGGCCTCGGCAGGTGTTGATGAAGTAGGCTGTCGACTTCATGGCCTTGAAGAAGGCCGCTCCGATGAGTCCTTTGGTCTGGTTGTTCAATGGAGTGTGGACCGAGATGAAATCGGACGAAGCGGCGAGTTCTTCCAGGCTCCCGACCAGTCGCACGCCGTATTCTTTGGCGATCCAAGGGGCGACGTATGGATCGTAGGCTATGACCTCGATTCCGAAGGCTTTGGCCTTGCGGGCGGCGGCGCGAGCGATGTTGCCGAAGGCCACAAGTCCCAGCACGTTGCCGTCGATGGGCACCATCGGTACAATGGCGTTCCTGGTTTCTGCTCCCCACTTGCCTGCCTTAACCAGATCGTTGAGGATAGTCAGTTTTTTGGCGCATGCCAACAGCATTGTGATGGCGTGGTTCGAGACCTCTTCGGTGCAGAACCCTGCGCTGTTGACCACCATCACGCTCTGGTCTGTGGCGGCTTCGTGGTCAATATGGTTGAACCCGTGACCGAAACTGACGATGGCCTGGCCCTGGTCAATCTCCTCAATAATCTCGCGGGTCAGCACAATGCCCTGGTCGATGATGACGTCAGCCCCCTTTACGGCCTCCATCGCCTCGCCTTCGCTATCAATGCTGTGGACTTCGAGCTCATAATCGATCCCTTGCATCTGGGTCTCGATAAGCTCGGTATCGGGCTCGCCTCTGGATAGCATTACTACTTTTTGCGTCACTTTTGTTGCCTCCCTATTTTTGTTTGTTTAATTGGCGTTGTTTTGATGGCATTAACGGTTTTCGTTCGCAAGCGCGCTGATGGCGTCGATCACGGTGTCGATTTCCTGATCGCTGTTGAAAAAGGCGCAGGACAGCCTTAACGAAGAATGGTTCAGAGCGGGCCTGCCCAGGATACGCCATCGCTCGAACATCNGNGCGTTGAGGTCGGTTCCAGACAGTCCNGAAACTGAGAATGTGACGATACCAGTAGAGAACTCGTTGGACTCAGGGCTGCGAAGTGTCGCGCCGTCGATCTCGGATATCGCGGCCTTGAGTCGGTCGGTCAGTGNCCGNGATTGGGCCTCGACGTTCTNAAGGCCGACGCTNTGCACGAACTCGATGCCCTTGCTCATGCCGCTGTACAGAGTGTCATGACGCCCGCCGAACTCGAACCTGTGGGCGCTGTCGGCGAATTCTAGATCGTCGGTCTGCCGATTCCAGTCCCCGGCGCCGGAACCGGACCACGAGACCTCCAGCTTGGGAATCCATGCCTTCTTGACATAGAAGATGCCGGTTCCCCAGCCGCCCAAAAGCCACTTGTGGCCCGTGCAGGCGTAGAAATCGACGTCGATGTCTCGCAGATCGATGGGAAACTGGCCCGCCGACTGCGCAGCGTCTAGAATCACAGGGATGTTGTGGGAATGGGCTATATCGCACATCTCTTTGGCGGGCAGACGGGTTCCGGTGTCGGTGGTGACGTGGCTGACGGCGACCAGTCGGGTGCGGTCGGTCAACAGGTCAGAGAATCGTGACAGCAACTCTTCTTTGTCCAACGAAATCTGAAGCTTTTTGATTTTGATGCCTCGTCGTTCTGCCAGATTGAGCCAGACGATTATTCCGGTGGGATGCTCCTCGTTGGAGATAATCACTTCGTCGCCAGGGTTCCAGTCGATCCCGTATGCCACGGTGCTGATGCCTTCAGATATAGCTCTGAACAGGGCTATATCACTGGAGTCCACACCAAACAGGTCGGCGGAAACCTGCCTTGCGCTCTCGAACCTATCACGCACCGGCCCTCTGACCGTAGGGATATCGGCCCCGTTCTCGGCAACGTCTTGATATGCGCTGATGATGTCCTGAGCGACCGAGTTGGGCAGAGGCCCGGAGCCTCCGGTGTTCATGTAGATGGACTTGTCGAGGGCATGGATTTCAGCGCGGATTGCATCAATGTCGAATTGTGGCAACTATTCTCCCGTGTGGCGCTTGAGACGGCAATCAACGGTTCGCACCATATTATACGCGTCGAAACAAGGCTTGTGTGAAGTCACTCGAAATTACGTTCCGTTGTAGGCCTTGCGCCTTGCGTTTTCGACGAACTCGTAATAATCGGTGTCGGCGCGGTCGTCGGTGGACCCAGCGTCGCCCATCTCCCTGGACATGGGAATCCAGAGCGCGGGGTTCGGCAGAGGCCCAGCGGCGCGGGCCAACTCCCAGAACCCCAGGTTGCGTACTCTGGCGCCGGACTCCGCCTCGTAGTGTTTGAGGAAGATGTCCGCCGCCTCCTTGATGCCCCGCAGGTACATATTCATGCGGAAGTAGGCCACATCCAGGGCAGGGTCTCCGTAGGCGGCGGCGTCCCAGTCCAACACCGCCGATATCCGACCCTCGTGCCACAGCACATTGCCGGGCCAGTAGTCCATGTGAGTGAACACGGCCCGCAGATTTTCGATTTCGGATCGCAGTTCGCGGATAGCGTCGTAGATAGTATCGGACAGCGGATGTCCAGCCATGCGTTCTGGATAGTCGCGGGTCAGGAAATACAGGCCTAAGTCGTTGCCATCGTAAAGGTGTTCTCGCTCCTGCTCGTTGGGCCTGACGTCGTGGATTTTCAACAGCAGATCAGCTAGAGATCCGGCCCAATCGCCAACGTTCTCAGGGGCGGCAATCTGTCGGCCCTGAACCATCCGAGTCACGATACCTGGCGCGCCCAACACATCTCCCGTTGCGTCCAGATATAGAGGTTCGGGAGCCGGAATGCCATGCGCCCTGGCGACCTGAAGGCCGTGGAAATCAGCGGATGCCCGTAGAGGGGCGTCCCATGCGTCATCGTCGGTCATGAGCTTGACAGCGAGACGCAAATTCTTGCCGGACAGAGTGCGGCACTCCAGAACGCGAACTTCGTTGGTGAACGCCCCAGTCGCAGGCGATACGGAGACGAGCTTGAGGTCAGGTGATACGGCGTGAAGGATGTTTTGGGCGTGTTCGGATTTGAAGTGCATGTGAAGAAGGTTCCTGATGACTTGACGTACGTGAATCACCGGAAGCGCAAGGACTATCAGTGGGCTTATGTCCCGCTGATAGTCAAGAGTTTTGTCCTATCGATACCTTAGTTAGCCAAGAATTCGGGTCAAAGTGATTTCTTCAATCTACATGCTAGGAACCGTGCTGACCGAATGCGGCAGGCTGGTTTTGTCCATGAGGCGCAGGTCGATTCCGCGGGCGGCTTCGCGGCCTTCTGCTAGGGCCCAAACGACCAGGGACTGGCCTCGGGACATGTCGCCGGCGGCGAAGATTCCGGGAACGTCGGTCATCTTGTTGGCGTCGGTCTGGACGTTGCCCCGCGGGTCGAGAGACACGCCCAGGTCTTCGATCATCCCTACGCGTTCGGGGGAAACAAAGCCGAGCGCCAAAAGCACGAGATCGCAGTCTATCTCGAACTCGCTTCCGGGAATTTCGATCATGGCCGGCCGGCCTGTCTCGTCGGGAGCTCCCCATTCGAGGCGAACGGCGTGGAGCTTTTCGACTTTGCCGTTGCTGCCTGAGAAGTGCTTGGTCAGGATGTTGTAATCTCGGACTCCGCCCTCTTCTTGAGCCGATGACGTCCGCAAGATTGTCGGCCACAGAGGCCAGGGGTTGTTGGCTCGGCGCTCGACGGGAGGTTCAGGCAGCAATTCGTACTGATACACGACCTCCGCGCCCTGACGATGGGCGGTGCCNAGACAGTCGGAGCCTGTGTCACCGCCGCCCAGGATCACTACTCGTTTGCCCTCGGCGACGATGCGTTCGGAGGCGTCCACTTCGGTGCCCTGGTTGATGCGATTCTGTTGGGCCAGGTATTCCATAGCCAAATGGATTCCATCTAACTCCCTGCCGGGTATGGGCAGGTCTCGGGATATTGTCGAGCCTCCGGTTAGGCATATGGCATCGAACTCAGACTTTAGCTGGTCAACTGGATAATTTTTGCCGACGTGGACTCCGGTTCTGAAGATGACACCCTCGGCCTCCATCTGGTCAACGCGCCGCTGGATGATGTGCTTCTCCAGCTTGAAATCCGGGATTCCCAGCCTCAGCAGGCCGCCGATGTGCTCGTCGCGTTCGAATACAGTGACCAGATGCCCGGCCCGATTCAACTGCATGGCCGCGGCGAGACCGGCAGGCCCCGAACCGACGACAGCAACACTCTTGCCCGTCCGGGACGGAGGAGGTTGGGGCGTTATCCAACCCTCTTCCCATCCGCGTTCCACAATGGAGCGTTCCATGTACTCGATGGTGACTGGGTCGTCGTTGATGTTCAAAACGCAGGACGCCTCGCAGGGAGCGGGGCATATCCTGCCGGTGAATTCGGGGAAATTGTTGGTCGAGTGCAACTCGTCCAACGCCTCGCGCCATTTGCCTCGATAGACCAGGTCGTTGAAATCCGGGATGATGTTGCCCAGCGGGCATCCGGCCATGCAGAAAGGAACGGAGCAGTTCATGCACCGGGCGCCTTGGTCTCGGGCCTGCTGTTCGCTCCACGGCTGGTAGAACTCGGCCCAGTGTTGAACTCGTTCCGAAGGCGACTCTTGGGGAAGTCCCTGTCGGGCCAGTTCTTTAAATCCTGTGGGTTTACCCATTAACGTTTCTTCCAGTTTGGTGAGTTCAGGGCCTACAATTGGTCGNCCTGAATTTGGGATTGGACGCAGTTGTATATTCGATTAATCGTCGGAGATTCCTATCGCTTCGGCTTCTCTATGTTTGCGCTCGGCAATGATAGTTTTGAATGCCCTGGGCATGACTTTGACGAACTTCGGAATCATGTTGTCCCAGTTGTCCAAGACCCGCTGGGCGTTGGAGCTACCAGTGTAGCCTAGATGATCCTCGATCATGCGACGGACGGTGGCGATGTCCTCTGGCTCCGCAAGGTTTTCGAGATCAACCATCTCNGTGTTGCAAAGGTCTCTGAACTGATCGTGTTCGTCCAGGACGTACGCTTCGCCTCCGCTCATGCCTGCCGCGAAGTTCCGGCCTGTCGGCCCCAGTATCACCACGTTGCCGCGTGTCATGTACTCACAGCCGTGGTCTCCCACGCCTTCCACCACCGCTTCTGCTCCGCTGTTGCGGACGCAGAAGCGCTCCCCGGCGATGCCGCGAATGAACGCCTTGCCGCCGGTGGCCCCGTAAAGAACCACGTTGCCGACGATGATGTTGTCCTCTGGCGTGAATGTCGCCTCGGCAGGCGGCTTGATGATGACCTTGCCGCCAGACAGGCCCTTGCCGAAGTAGTCGTTAGAGTCTCCATCGACGTACATTGTGATGCCTTTAGCTAGGAACGCCGCGAAGCTTTGGCCGGCAGAGCCTGTGAAACGAATCTGAATTGTGTCCTCGGGTAGTGCGTCTTCGCCGTACCGCTTCGCCACGTTGTAGCTCAAGGTCGTGCCCACTGTGCGGTTGGCGTTGCTGATAGGAAGGTCCAGTTCTACAGGCGTCCCGTTCTCCAGCGCATCGGCTGATAGCTCGATTAGCTTGTTGTCCAGTGCCTTTTCCAGACCGTGGTCTTGAATTTCGCGACAGTAGGTCGCAACGTCGTCCGAGACATCTGGCATGTTGAGCAGGTAGCTGAAGTCCAACCCCTGGGCCTTCCAGTGTTCGACGGCTTTGCGACCGTCGAGTCTATCCATGCGACCTACCATTTCGTTGATAGTGCTGAATCCCATNTCCGCCATGATCTGTCGAAGCTCTTCGGCCACGAAGAAGAAGTAATTGATTACGTGTTCAGGTTTACCGGTGAAGNGCTTGCGAAGTTCAGGGTCCTGNGTNGCAATGCCCACGGAGCAGGTGTTCAGGTGGCACTTTCGCAGCATGATGCAGCCTAACGTGATGAGGGGCGCTGTTGCCATGCCGAACTCCTCGGCGCCCAGAAGGCATGCGATTGCGACATCGCGGCCTGTCTTGATNTGGCCGTCAGTCTGGACGANAATNCGGCCTCGCAGGTCGTTCTCAACCAGCACCTGTTGGGTCTCGGCGACTCCGAGTTCCCAAGGCAGGCCAGCGTGTTTGATAGACGAATCAGGAGACGCGCCTGTGCCTCCGCTGTCGCCGGATATAAGCACGACGTCTCCGTGGCCTTTGGACACTCCGGCGGCGATGGTACCGACGCCTGCTTCAGCCACTAGTTTGACGTGTATCCGTGCTGTCGGGTTCGCGTTCTTAAGGTCATGGATAAGCTGCGCCAGGTCCTCAATCGAGTATATGTCGTGATGGGGCGGCGGAGAGATAAGCTCGACTCCGGGGGTCGAGTTCCGCACCCAGCCGATGTACTCATCAATCTTGTGGCCGGGAAGCTGTCCGCCCTCGCCGGGCTTTGAGCCCTGAGCCATCTTGATTTGGAGGTCAAAGGCGTTGGCTAGGTAGTTAATCGTTACGCCGAATCGGCCAGATGCCACCTGCTTAATGGCGCTGTTTCGCGAGTCGCCATTGTCGTCGAGTGTATATCTATGGAAATCCTCGCCACCCTCGCCGGTGTTCGACCGGGCGTTGATCCGGTTCATTGCGATGCCTAAAGTCTCGTGAGCCTCGCGACCTATTGAACCCAGTGATATAGCCCCCGTGGCGAACCGCTTCACAATCTCACTGGCAGGCTCCACCTCGTCCAGCGGTATGGCGGTTTCGGCGTTCTTGAACTCCAAAAGCCCCCGGATGGTGAATAGATTTCGAGCGTAGGAGTTACTGAACTCGGCGAACGCCTTGTACGACTCCCAGTTGTTGTCTTTGGCGGCCCGCTGAAGCACGGCGATGGTGGACGGATTCCACATATGGCGCTCGCCATCCCTGCGCCACTGGTAGTAACCGCCCTGGTCGAGGTTTAGGTTGCCGCTGACTACCAAATCTAAGTATGCGAAGCTGTGTCTCTGGCGGGCTTCCTCTTCGATCTCATCCAGCCCAATGCCGCCGATGCGAGAGGGGGTCCATGTGAAGTATTCGTCAATCAAGTCGGTGTTCAGGCCCACAGCTTCGAACTGCTGCGANCCACGGTAGCTAGCGATTGTGGATATGCCCATCTTGGACATAATCTTGACGACGCCTTTGTGGGATGCCTTGATAAAGTTCTTGACTGCGTCGTCGTAGTCGATGGGTGTCAGGAAATCAGACTGGCGTGACATATCTGCCAGGGTTTCGAAGGCGAGGTAAGGATTGACAGCCGCCGCGCCGTAGCTGACGAGAGAGGCGAAGTGAGCGACCTCGCGAGCCTCTCCNGATTCGACGACGATGCCAACNTTGGTGCGCGTGCCCTCGCGGATCAGATGATGATGCACTCCTGCGATGGCAAGNAGGCTGGGTATCGGCGCNCGGTCGCGGTCGACNCCCCTGTCNGAAAGAATCAAGATCGAGTAGCCGTCCTCAATGGCCTGNGAGGCTTCGCNGCACAACCGGTCCATTGCCTGCCTGAGAGTGTCTNCAGNCTCNACATCGAACAGCGTCGACAGGGTTTTGGTTCGGATGCCGTTGACCTCGATGCCGCGGATTTTTTCCAGTTCTTCGTTGNNCAGAACAGGCTCNGTGATCGTAAGCTGGCGGCAGTGTTNGGCTGTCTCGTCGAANAGNTTCTGCTCAGAGCCGATCATGGAGCGNGTCGAGGTCACAAGCTCCTCGCGAATCGCGTCCAGAGGAGGGTTGCTNACCTGGGCGAATAGCTGCTTGAAGTAGTTGAACAGCAGNGGGGATTTCTCCGACATGACAGCCAGCGGCGAGTCGTTGCCCATCGAGCCAGTGGGNTCTCCGCCNGTCAGNGCCATAGGCTCCAGAATCATNCGCAGGTCTTCGAGGCTGTACCCAAAGGCCGCCTGGCGATGAACNAGCGTGTCGAAATCTGGCTCATGGATGCTGGCAGGCTTCGGCAGATCGTCGATGTGGACCATGTTTTNTTTCANCCACTCACCGTAGGGTTGCCGAGCGGCCTGGNCAGACTTTAATTCGCTNTCCNNCACGATCTCNCCGCGNTCAGTGTCCAGCAGGAACATGCGGCCAGGNTAAATGCGCTCTTTNAAGAGCACATTCTCCGGNGGNACGTCCAATACTCCAGTTTCGGAACNCATCACCAGCAGGTCGTCTGTGGTGACCAGATAGCGGCAGGGNCGAAGNCCGTTNCGGTCCANCACGGCGCATATCTTNGTGCCGTCNGTGCCNATTACCAGCGCGGGGCCGTCCCACGGCTCCATCATGCTGGAGTGGTACTCGTAAAAGTCCCGTTTTGCCTGATCCATCGGAATNTGNTCGCCCCACGCTTCCGGAATCAACATCATCATGGAGTGTTCCANGGAGCGCCCTGATGCCAGAAGGANTTCCAGGGCATTGTCCAAAGTNGCCGTGTCGCTCTGACCGGGAGTTGTTATGGGCAGNAGNTTNTTAATGTCGTCGCCCAGCAGGTCAGACGCAAAATTGTTCTCGCGGGCGGTCATCCAGTTNGTGTTGCCNCGCACGGTGTTTATCTCGCCATTGTGGATGACAAACCTATACGGGTGCGCCAGTTTCCATGACCCCAGGGTGTTGGTGGAGAATCGGGAATGAACCAGCGCGAAGGATGTNACCACGTCCTCGTTTGCCANGTCNNGATAGAACCCTTCCAATTGATGGGCCATGTTGAGNCCCTTGTAAACCACTTTGTTAGTGGAGAGNCTGCATATGTAGAAATCGTCTTTGTTTTCGAGATCGGTTTCTTCGACNGCCCGTTCTATCTGCTTGCGAATTACGAACAGCCTTTGCTCGAAGCTAAACTGATCGTCNGAGTNGTTNCCGTCCGCCACCACGAATTGCCGGATGANGGGCATGACCCTGGCTGACAGTTCNCCGATGGCATCGGGCGAAACAGGAACGTCNCGCCATCCCAGCANTGTATGNCCCTCTCGTGCCACGACAGACNCGATNATCTGCTGGCATCGGGCGCGCTGTTGGTCNTCTGTGGGCANGAAGACCATGCCCAGACCGTAATGGCCCTCNGTAGGGACGGTGATGCCCTGCNCACCGAACTCCTTGACTACAAAATCGTGAGGCAGTTGGATAATCAGGCCTGCTCCNTCGCCGGTCTCAGGGTCGGCTCCCGACGCTCCTCGGTGGCCCAGGTTTATCAACACCTCAAGACCNTGTNCGATAACCTGGTGGGACTTTTTGCCTTTGACGTTGGCAACCAGTCCGACACCACAAGCGTCGTGCTCGAAGGACGAGTTNTACAGNCCNTTGTCGGAGAGGCGAGGAGTGTAATCTTTTTGNTAGCTATTCGGCATGGCGTCACTCTGTCGTGTGATTCTTGTAGTTGTCATAACAGGCCNTCNAGCGGTCNTCGTATGGCAATATGNGGAAACGTTATAGATGAGCGANGGTCAACAANATCCGAACGGGCGACCCTCGCAGTTTGCACCTCACAGGTTGGCTAGAGGGTCGGCAGGTATCGCGCGATTTCGTAATCCGTCACGTGGGACCTGTATCGCTCCCACTCGATCTTCTTGTTCTGGATGAANCTCTCGAACACCGCATCGCCCAGAGCGTTGCGTACGAGTTCACTGTCCTCGGTGATGGATATGGCCTCCCAGAGGTTTCCGGGAAGCGACTCGATGTTTCGTTCCTTGCGNTCCTCGGNGCTCAGATCGAAAACGTTGGTCTCGGCGGGAGGAGGAAGCTCCNNTTTCTTCTCNATNCCGTCCAANCCCGCCGCCAGCATCACGCTNAATGAGAGGTAGGGATTGCACGCAGGGTCAGGCGCTCGATACTCGATGCGGCGGGACTCCTCNCGNCCAGGCTTGAAGGCCGGAACCCTTATCAGGTCAGCGCGGTTCACCGTCGCCCAGGTAACGAAGATCGGGGCTTCGAAATTAGGGACCAGTCGTTTGTACGAGTTCACCCACTGATTGGTGACGGCTGTGATCTCGCGGGCGTGATTCAACAGTCCTGCGATAAAATANCGGGCGTTGTCAGACAGGCGGTTTGGATCTTCGGCGTCGTAGAAGGAGTTGCGCCCGCCCTTGAACAACGACTGGTGCGTGTGCATTCCGCTGCCATTAAGTTCANTTATGGGCTTGGGCATGAAGGTGGCGACACATCCGTGACGNTGGGCCACTTCTTTGACGGCCACCCTATAGGTCATGACGGTGTCAGCCATCGTCATAGCGTCGGTGTGTCGCAGGTCNATCTCGTGTTGGCTGGGCGAGACCTCGTGGTGNCTCTGNTCCACCGGAATGCCCANATTCTCCAGCATNAGCACCGTCTCNCGNCGCAGGTCTGTCGAGGTGTCAGTGGCGTCCTGATCAAAGTAGCCGCCCTGGTCCAATAGCTCTGGACTCTCGGAGTTCTTGAAGTAGAAGTATTCTAGCTCCGGCCCAACGTAGTAGGTGTATCCCAGGTTGGCGGCGCGCTCAATATTCCGGCGCAAAACGTACCGGGAGTCCCTTTCAAAGGGTTCTTCATCTGGCGTGATAATATCNCAGAACATTCTCGCGACGGCATTCTCCCGAGGNCGCCACGGCAAGATGCTGAAAGTGTTGGGGTCAGGCAGGGCGTAGAGGTCGATCTCCTCATCNCGNGCGAAACCTTCAATNGCGGAGCCGTCGAACCCCATNCCGCGTGTCAGCGTGGACTCCAGNTCCTCCACCGTGATGGCAAAACCTTTGAGNTTGCCCAGAATATCCGCAAACCAGAGCCTGATGAACTTCACATCGTTGTCTCTGGCTTCTTTCAGGGCGTATTCTACTGCTTCGTCTCGGTTTACCATCTGTCTATTTGCTCAGTGTAGAGGGCCTCTNGCGGTGANCAGATCATGAATCGGATTTCAGGNTCATCGTCCCNAAGTTGGCCTGTTCANTTNCAATCNGAGGGAANAGTTTGTGAAGGGTGGCNATCCAGGCCGTTNANCATTTTGGTNGCTGAACTNGGGAGACTCNCCAANTCGGATNGANTCACAGGGNCCGCAGAAACCANGATTCTNGNCGACCANTCAACGACNGGAATNGGCGGCGTTTGTATGGTCAAACCCAAGCAAAACCGCGTATGCTCCCAGGGTGGAGAATTCAAGAAAACATAGCAGTTTGTGAAAGTTGTGTCAATCTTTTCGACTACCTGAACACGAAGGAGCGCGGCGCCTGGTTGACGCCACGCCCCTTTGTAATTCGTTGGTCTCAACGCATCGGCTTGGCAGCCTAATTTCTATGCGTCAAAGGACAGGTAGAACTCGTAGGGATGGGGCCTCAATTGTCCGATTGCAATCCAAACGTGTCTCGATCAGATTCGGATGAGGCCCTTTCGTCTAGTTATCAGGAAGGAATTTTCTCGATAAGAGAACCGGCCGTCATTAGCCACATGTAGTTTGAATTATCAGTCTGGTGACCAGATAAGGATCCATATTGGATGCTGGACGGCGATCTTCTAAATAACCTTTTTGATCAACCTCTACTTGCCAAGGTATTCTGACAGAAGCACCTCTGTCAGATACTCCATAATTGAATTCATCGATGCGCTGTGTCTCATGAAGTCCAGTTAAACGCTTCTCATTTCCTGCACCATAACTCGCAATGTGCTCTTGAACATTTCTGCTAAGTGCTTCACACGCATTAATAATAGGCTGGTAGGATTCACGCATCGCCTTTGTTGAATAATTCGTGTGCGCTCCAGCTCCGTTCCAATCACCACTAACTGGCTTTGGGTCAATGGAAACTACTACGCTGAATTCTTCGGCAATTCGATGTAAAAGCCAACGTGACACCCACAGTTGGTCAGACACTTCCAGCGCTCCCACCGGCCCCACTTGGAATTCCCATTGTCCGGGCATAACTTCTGCATTCGTGCCAGCAATATCGATTCCGGCTTCGATGCACGCAGTTGCATGCGTTTCTGATACTTCGCGTCCGAAAATTAAATCAGTTCCGACTCCACAATAGTATGGCCCCTGCGGACCAGGGAATCCGCCTTCAGGAAACCCGAGTGGTTGTTTCCCGTCAGATTCAAACAATGTGTACTCTTGTTCAATACCGAACCAAGGTTCTTCTGCGGCGAATTTTTCGGCCACCTCAGCACAAGCCGCCCGGGTATTGGTTGGATGCGGGGTCATGTCGGGCAACAAAACCTCACACATAACAAGCATATTATCGGCTCCACGAATAGGATCTTTACAAGAGTAAACCGGTCGCAAAACACAATCCGAGTTTGCGCCTGGAGCTTGATTTGTGCTTGAACCATCAAATCCCCAGATCGGAAAATCGGTTGTCCCGTCTGGAACTACCTTTGTTTTTGAGCGTAGTAAATGGGTTGGTTCCGTGCCATCTATCCATATGTATTCGGCCTTAAATGCCATACCATCACCTCTATTTGCATGCTTCCTTCTTCGATTTGGAAAGGATCAACCCTAACTTGATCTTTCATCCACCGAAATTGTATTACCTAAAAGAATACTTTTATGAATATATAAATAGCGACATATGCGGGTCGGGAACCAACAGTTAAGTTATGAAATTGAACTCTGTTGACGAACGGTAACACTTTGAGTACATCACTGTCGCCAATGGTGTTGAATGATGACCGCATCCTTGCAGTCTCGAGAACTACTCGGATGATGGTGCTTCTTATATTCGATGTGCCTGACCGAATCTCAGTCAGGCACATATTTTAGCATGGTGACCGGCTTCGATGCCCGGTGCACAGACGGACAGGTTTCGAGTCCGGTGATGGCGGTTAGTGGGTGTGCCAGGGAAGTAGTGACCTGACTCCGGACCTGTTTAGTCTTCTTTGTGGTTCTTGCGAATGATGCTCGGAACGACCACCCAGAGGCTGAAGAGACCTACGAAAGCTGCGCCGACTAGTACCATTTCCATATCGGTTCCTTCTCACTGTTTAATGTGAGGCTGGTGTCGCTTGTTGCTTGCCAGCCGTTCGATTGTTCAATGTTTCACATTATGACGAGATGATGTTACGGAGGTGTTACCCAAATGTTAAATCTTTGTTACATCTTTCACATTGTGGCTNCCAACACCACATTCCAANANACAAANANCNCCGCTCNTCCNNGCNNNCNNNGACGAGCGGNGNTAACNGTAAGGAATATNTTNCCNGTGTNAGTTGCTAGTTAATCGNNTCCTGCCGAGTCTGGCGNGNTGCCGCNGGTNNGAGGCGCCATCTCTGGGTAGGCCAGCGNGCCGTGCTCTGGCTCGTCCAGGCCTTGATCTTCTNCCTCTTCNGANGCCCTCAGCCCCATTGTCAGGTCAAGCATCTTGAAGAGAAGGAGACCGACGCCGAGAGCCCANGCGATAGCGACGACNAGGCCGAGCGCCTGNGGGCCTAGTTGGGCAGCGTTTCCGTCTATCANTCCCGAGACGTCATTGTGACCAGCGGCGAAGATTCCAACAGCCAGAAGGCCCCAGGCGCCATTGATGCCGTGGACGGTCACTGCGCCAACGGGGTCGTCAACTTTGAGGATGTTCTTNACGAACGCAACACCGANNACCATCAACCCNCCNGCGATCANGCCGATCACGACNGCCGCCCACGGGTCAACATACGCGCATCCGGCGGTGATTCCGACCAGGCCTGCAAGGGNGCCGTTGGCGGCCATCTCNANGTCGGCTTTGCCTGTGCGTATCATGACGATGTAAATGGCCGATGTTGCGCCTGCTGCNCCCGCCAGAAGCGTGTTCACGGCGTTGAGGCCCAGGGTGTCGGAGTTGATGTTGAANCCGAACCATCCGAAGAACAAAATGAAGGTGCCGATGACCACGTAGGGNATGTTGTGGCCCNTGAGNGGCAGCCCTTCTCTGAAGCCCTTCCGTGGGCCAACAACGATGGCGCCTGCNAGGGCCAGGAATCCACCNATCATGTGGACCACGCCCGAACCGGCGTANTCGGCAAAGTCCAATTCAGCAAGCCATCCCTCACCNTTCCACGCCCAGTGGCCGTAGATGGGATAGACGACAGCNCCAACGATGAAGCTATAGGCGAAGTAAGCGTTGATTTTGGTGCGCTCGGCCATCGCTCCTGCGATGATCGTTGCAGCGGTGCCNGCGAAGACCATCTGGAACAGCCAGCTAACCAGATTGGCGTCGCTGAAATCAGCGAGGAAGAAACCCTCGGAGCCGATAANCCCAGCGGCTCCTCCGCCGCCCATCATCAGGGCGTAGCCAAACGCCCAGAAGCCCAAAGACGCTATGCAGAAGTCGAGAAACGACTTCGTCATGTAGTTGACTGTGTTCTTGGAGCGGATCAGGCCCGCTCCGAGGAAGGCGAATCCCGCCTGCATGAAAAATACGAGGGCCGCCGCGACAANCAGAACGAAGTTGTCCAGCTTTTCGNTGAGCGCAGTGATCGGATCGGTTTCCTGNGCGTACGCGATNGCTCCNCTGCTAACCAGTATGCCGATTCCCAATAACATTACGATTGTCAGTTTCAGCTTGAAAGTCGAGATGCTGAAAACTCCTGACATCTGGTTCATCTCAATTCCTCCTGGGGGCTACCTGTTTGTGAAGTTGTTCACNAGAGTACGGCGTGGATGTTACATGGATGTTGCGGGNTTGTTAAATGTTTGTTGCCGTGTTGTTACAATCNTGTTACACAGGCAGAGGGTCCCGTTTTCTCTTTGTTTNTTGGCGAATTNNTCGTGNTGATGGGTAAATGTGTGGCCTCGTTCATTGACATACGTTGAATCGTGAAAATTTNCCAACTTGCTTGCTGAAGGAGCAATTTTGACAAGGTCGAGCAGTCGGCTTAAAATGCGGGCATATTCGATGGAACAGCTAATCTCTTTGACAAAAGAAAGGCAATGAGGGGAGGATATTTTGGACAAGATGCACGTAGATATCTACTTCGACTACGCTTGACCCTANGTNTACAATGCAGCCGTGTGGCTGGATAGAGTTAAGCAGGTTCTGGGAGATGATCTTGACATCACCTGGAAGAATTTCTCGTTGGAGCAAATAAANAGTAAGGAAGGCGGCGACTGGAAGGTCTGGGAGCAGAAAGGCCTTCACGAGGCCCGCGCGTTNCTAGCNTCCGTGGCCGGTGAAGCNGCAAAACGACAGGGNGACGANGCCTTCGACAAATTCCATCTGGCNCTGCTGANTGCTCGGCATGCTGGTGATCGGGCTCCTCTTAATGAAGACGATCCTATNNTNAAGATCGCCGAGGAATCAGGACTGGACGTTGCCCAGTTCAAGAAAGANCTTGAAGACCCTGCATTGCTCGAGATAGTGGCNAAAGATCACGAAGAGGCTGTGGGAACNCATGGAGCTTTCGGCACTCCCACGTTCATCTTCGAGGACGGCCAGTCGTCCTACATCAAGACGTTCATTCCTCCTGAAGAGGAATCGCTGGAGGCTTTTGAGCACTTCATTGGCCTTATGTCCAAGCGTTCCTATATCGGCGAGGTCAAGCGGCCTCAGCCTCCGTGGCCAAAGGGCGCCGTGTAGAAACTCAGTGGTTCTGGNTANNCGAACACGCTGATGACAGGGGAGGGGTTNTATCCTCCCCTGTTTTGCTTCTANTCCGCCATGCTGAGTCGAAGAGNAGCATCTGGTCTTNTGTTAANCAGCCGCTGTCAACTAGACACCAGANTCTACGNCCACCCGCTTAAGAAGNTGTTTTCAGNCGGACGAAAATCCTCCTGACACCTTGTNTCTTGACACTTGACAANCTCGNNGCGCATTTCGTTGTAAAATTATCGTACGTCACCCCCAAACGGTAATTCGGAATGAATATATTTACTCACGCACGATTGGATGCTCTCGAACGCAGTCTCGATGTGTCATTTGATGACAAGTCGTTGCTGGAGCTTGCCTTTGTGCATAGCTCCTTTCTTGCGGAGTTCCCTGAGGTTTATCCTGAGTCCAATGAACGCCTGGAGTTTCTGGGGGACGCGCTGGTTGGACTGGTGGTCGCTCACGAACTTTACACCCGATTTCCAGAAAGGCCGGAGGGCCAACTCACCCAGATGCGGGCCACTCTGGTGTCCAAAGAAGCCCTGGCCCAGGTTGCAGACGTTNTGGAAATGGGCGGATACTTGATATTGGGCAAAGGGGAAACGGAGACCGGCGGCGTCGAGCGAGAATCCAATCGGGCCAACGCTTTTGAAGCACTCATTGGTGCGATATTTCTGGACCAGGGCTATGGCGCTGCACGCGAGTTCACTCTGAGAGTCATGGAACAGCCGATCAAGGCAGTGGTCAGCGGCGATGCTCCGTTGAAGCATCCCAAATCGCTTCTTCACGAAGTGTCGATGTCCAGAGGCTACGGGCCGCCAGTTTACAAAGTCATAAATCAAACAGGCGCAGATCACGACCGTGAGTTCACCGTTGAGGCAGTGGTCAATGGCAAGCCAACAGGTCACGGCACCGGAGGTCGAAAGGCTCTAGCCGAGCGCGAAGCTGCCAGAGAAGCCTTGAAGGCTATGGACGTGAGCGAGTGACGTTGACCCCACTTTATCCGGTTTCGTACTTGTGGCCTAACTCCTCTTCCCACCTAAGGTAGTTCACCATGTCCGCGAAGTTGCGGTCCGGCCCCATCGGCAGAACATCGGTGGGAATGCTCATTACGCCGGAAAGACCCTGCTCAACGGGAAGTCTTGATTCAAGCCAAGCCGCCATGCCCCCGTTCAGAACGGACACGTTAGAATAACCTAACTCGGAGAGAGTCGCGGCGGCCAGCGTTGACTGCACTCCATCCTTGCATGTGATCGCCAGTGGAGCCGATTTGTCGGGAGCCGTCGCTTCAATCCTCAGTTCCAGCCACCCTCGCGGAATCCAGTGCGCTCCCAGAGCGTGGCCCCAGGCAAAGTCCTGGCTAGGATCGACGAAGATTTTCGTCACCTGGCTGTCGGATTCCAACTCATAGGCAGAAATATGCTTAGCTTGTAGCACCGCCTCAGCGAAACCGTCAGGCGCGGTGGCGGGCATCCCGGATTCTAACTCCGCGCCAGCGGACTCCCAAGCCGACGTTCCGCCGTCAACGGCATATACCTCTTTGTGACCCATCTGACGATACATAGAGGCGGTCTGGACGGCCCGCGCCTTGCTGTCACAGGTGAACACGATGGGGCAGTTATGAACAACACCAACTTCATCTGAGCGTTGCACCGCCTGCCCGCCTGGGAACCACCGGAATCCCGGAATGTGCCCAGCCGTGTATTCGGCCTCTGTCCGAACGTCAATCAGGTAGATGTTTTCTGCGCTTTGACGGCCTATCATTGCATAGAGTCCTGGAATATCAAGGAATTTGACGCCGTCCTCAGTCGCCAGCGTGTCGGCGTACTGTTCGGCGGCGGCTATGCCTTCCGGCGAAAGTTCGGGTAATTCCAGACGGTCTCCGTTCGCCTCCAGTTCTAGTCCGGCCAGAACCCAGCCCGCTGTTCCGTTCTCGAGGCCAAAAACATTGGTCAGGCCCATGCGTTGAAGCACACGGGTTCCGATGATGCTCCGGGTGCGGCCCGCGCAGTTGACGATAACGGTCGTGTCGTCGTCCAACTGGCTGGTGATGTCGGTGATGCGAAGGGAAAGCTCGCCGCCTGGGATGCTCCTACCTCCGGGGATGCAGGCTCGTTGGTACTCTTCAGGAGTCCGGGTGTCGAGGATTACCAACTTGTCGCCGTTTTCAATGCGGTGGTTGAGATCGGTGGCTGTTATCTCAGGCACATGATGCTGCACCTGCATCTTCTCGCCGTAGTCCTTGCTGGGGACATTCACGCCCCACTCGGTCGGAAACTTCTCCACGACCCACTGGTTCATGCCGCCGTCAAGCGCTGAAACGTTTGTGTACCCCATGCGCCGGAGGGTTCCTGCGGCTAAATCCGCGCGGCGTCCGTCGTCGTCACACACGATGATGCGGATGCCTTTGTGGTGAACTGACCTCGCCATTTGAATCTCCAGATCGCGTCTCGAGATGAGGCTGGAGCCTGGAATGTGGGAACTGTTATACTCGCCCGCCTCTCGCACGTCGATGAGGGCGTAGACGTAGTCGCTGGACATCAGGGCGTTAAGATGTGTTGCCGAGATTGTCCTTGCGTCCGCCGTTGTTGTTGAGGCATTGTGTTGTGTCACGCTAACCAGTTCTCCACTAACAATCTTGGATTCCGAAATCTATTTTACGACCTGTGTAGCCATGATCCCAGCAGATTTCACTGCTGCGAGAAACTCGTCGAAGTCCTTATCGGATTAAGGGGTTGAAGGCCCTAACTCCTCCCAACGCGCCCTTTGCATCGTCGGAGAATGGTTCTTCGGCTTGGGAGAACTGATTGACTCCCAGAATTACGCCCGAGGATTTATGGAAGATTGATCTCCTAGCAGTTGCTGAACTTCTTCGTCGCGAAATGGGTCACCGCTCCGGTTTCGAGGTCGTATCTGCTGCGTTCCAGGCCTCGGAGGTCGGTGCCATAGACGTGAACCTCGACAGTGGGCCTGTCGCCGGGGTTGTCCATCTGGTGGATTTCGTCCACGTCGGGGATCAAAAGGCTGACATCTCCGGGCTTTACGACGGTCAGGCGGTCCTTTTCTAGTTCGGCGTAGTCGTCGCGGGAGCGGTCGTCGTGGCGGCGGAATCGGGTCTCGTGGATGGAGTTGTCCATGACTCCAATCATGCCCCAGGTGCGATGGTCGTGAGGGCCGATGTGGTCTCCAGGGCCCCAGACCACAGTGGTGATGAGCAGGCCATTGTCCCCATAGTGCAGCAGGTAGCTACCGTGGTTGCTGGAACCGGCAGGAAACCGGAACTCATCAGGAATCGCCTCGGGGTTGTTGATGAGACGCTCCAACTGAGTTGAGCCAACGTCGAATATCTTCTCCTGGTCGGCTTTATCGTCAATCAGCACGTTCATGTCGTGGACGAACTCGTCGAGCGAATACGTTACGGTTGTCATGATTGTCTCCTGTTGGTGTTCATANCGTTGTGTTCGATCTTACATCATCGACACGGATTCATCTGCCCGTCGTTAGAACTTCTTTCAGGCGGGCGGCGAGAATCTCTTCCTCGCCTGGTTGCAAGGCCACAGGATACACAGCCAGTGCGTCACCAATGTCGGATAAGCCGACCCGCACGCCGGGGTCACCGTCGAAGAGCATCTGGTTTATGTCCTCGATGTTGGGGCCGTTCCAGTCCTGATCAAAGTGGATTACTGCCTTCGCGAAGTTGGAGCCCCCTTCAAGATGGTCTGGACGGGCTTCCTCAAGTTCTACTCTGAGACCAGGAATCTCCTTCAACTCGTCAACGACGTGAGCGCACTTGGCGCGCCAGGTGGCGTTCACCGCCTCAAAATCGGTGTCCACGAAAATCTCCAGGGCTGTGATGAGTCCGGCGATCTCCTCTTTGCAGACCTTGGCCGCGCGACCCACAGACACGCTGTTGGGGGCTCCGTTGGCGTATGCGGCTTCGATCAGGTCGGCCCGTCCGGCCAGGATGCCGGTGGACTGGGGGCCCATGACGCCCTTACCGCCACTGAAGCTAACGAGGTCGGCGCCCTCCTCTATAAATCGAGACAGGTTCTCTAGCGGAGGAAGCATTGCCGCCGCATCCACGATAACAGGGATATCGTGTTGGTGAGCGATCTCTACGGTTCTGCGGAGGGGAATTGCTCCTCCGCGTCGGGGGCCGAATATATATGCCACCGCCGCCGTGTTCTCGTTGATGGCGTTCTCAAGCTCCCATTCCTGCGTCGTGCTGGCGTTTCCGATCTCCACCAGCATGGCTCCTGCCGCTCGGAAACTGTGGTCGTAGTTGACCCGGTGAGCGCGATGCAGGATGATTTCGTTCTTCATGTTGGAGGTGTCGGGGAGTTGCCATATTTTGGCTGGGTCGTTTCCGGCCATCGTGGCCGCAGCCTCCAGCACCATGCCAGCCGCCGAGCCTGCGGTCACCAGTCCGGCCTCTGCGCCTGTGAGGGTGGCGATGATGTTGCCTGCTTTTTCGTTCAGTTCGTGCATGTCTACAAACCAGTGTGAGGCATCGTCCATCGCCTGAACCACCGCTGGAGGCATGATGCTCCCGCCATACACGGTTATCCAAGAAGCCGCGTTGATGATCCGCTTGACGCCTAGCCTATTGTAAAAATTTCCGCCGGTTGTCATTGTTGGTTTTTCTCCTGATGTGGCCCAAACCAGTGTAGTCTGCGCATTTTACACAGAGGTCCGGTTGATTAGGGGTTTTTGGTCAGAGGGTTCTGGAAACCGGCGCACGGTGTTCAGGACAGGCGCTCAGGTCGCCAACTGCCATCGTTAATTCATTCCAACATCTGAACGCTTTTTTTGGTTTGAGATGTCCGAAACTACGGGTGAACCCTGCGTCACAAGTGTACCCTCGACCCCACCGATAGGCAACTTGGGAATTCTGGCCTTCAATTTCCCACTGTGATACTCTTGGCGTGCCTTATCGAAGGTCTAAAATCGAAGGTCGCCAGTGGGGCAAACCTGGTGGGTCTCGATACACAATTAAGGGAGACGAGAATGGCCAAAGTAATCGGTAGTTATCTAATCGCCAAGCAACTTAAGGAGGAGGGCGTCGACACGCTTTTCTACTTGATGGGTGGCCCAAATTTCGACATCGTGATGGCGGCTGAAGACCAGGGCATCAACTGCGTCGACTTCAGGCATGAGCAGGCGGCGGCCTATGCGGCGCATGCCTATGCTCGTGTGACTGGCAAGCCCGGAGTGACCACTGCCGCTTCCGGCCCCGGAACCCTGAATCTGCTGACCGGAATTTATACCGCCGCAATCGACTGCGCTCCTATGGTAATTCTCGGTGGCGCAGGCCCCGTGCACGAGATCGGGCGTGAAGCTTTCCAGGAAGTGGACCAGCAAAGCATCATCGATCCCATGGTCAAATGGTCTCACCGCACCACGCAGGCCGCGCGGTATCCCGAGGTCGTCAGCATGGCGTTCCGCGAGGCGGTCAACGGACGACCCGGCCCCGTGTATATCGACTGCGGAGCNGANGTCCTTTATGAAGAGGTAGAGGAGGATGAAGCCATCAGCGGCACTCGCGCAACCCGGCGCACTCGCCCTGCCGCCGAGCCTGGAGCGATAAAAGAAGTTATCGACATGATGTCCGCCGCAAAACGGCCCATCATATTTGCCGGCGGCGGAGCCTTTTTCTCAGGGTCTGCTCCAGAATTGGAACGCTTCGTTGACGTCACCAAGACCCCCTTCTACACTGCGCCAATGTCCCGTGGACTGGTTCCCGAGGACAACGCGGTGTCCTTCCAAGGCGCGCGGTCCACTGCCATGCGCGAAGCAGATTTCGTGCTGGTTGTCGGCACTCGCCTGAACTGGATGATGCAATACGGTCAGAGGTTCGCTCCAGATGCCAAGATCGTCCAGATTGACATTGACGGTCGAGAGTTGGGTCACAATCGCAACATCGACCTGGGAATCCAGGCCGATGCCAAAGCTGCGTTGGGTCAGTTGTTGGCCGAGGCCGAGGCCCGTGAGGGCGAGTTCGCCGACCGCCTGGAGTCTGATTGGGTCATTCGCTTGAGAGAGGATAACGACCGTCGGGCAGAGCAGAGCGCGCCGTTGCTGAACTCCGATGCGCAGCCCATCCATCCACTACGGCTCTGCAAGGAGATTCGAGAGTTCCTGGACAGGGACGCTATCGTGTCTGTTGACGGCAACGAGATTCTGCACTTCGGGCGGCAATCAATACCGACCAATGTTCCCGGTCACAGGCTGAACTCCGGTGTCACCGGAACGATGGGCGTTGGTCTCCCCTATGGCATCGGCGCTCAGCTAGCGAAGCCTGATGCTCAAGTGTTGGTGCTGCACGGCGACGGCTCGATGGGCCAGAACGCTATGGAGATCGACACCGCAGTTCGACACAACCTACCCGTGGTTACGGTCATCAGCAACAACGCGGGATGGACGGCTCGCACGCCCGGCCAGCGCAAGCCCGGTCGTGAGCTTGGCTTCACCGCATACCACAAGATGGCCGAGTCACTGGACGCTTATGGCGAAGAGGTGACAGACCCCGCCGAGATCAAGCCTGCTCTGGATAGAGCGTACTCTAGCGGCAAAGCTGCTGTGATCAACGTCATTGTAGAGCCTACCGCCGCCGGTGTGTCCCGCGCCTGGGGCGGCTCACGCATGGAGTAAAATTTTTAATTACTTCGATCACATGGTAATTGTTAGGGGTGCGCTCACGCGTGCCCCTTCGTTTTTCAGAGTTTTCTTAAATGAGCCTATCGATGTGAAACAAAAGCGATTCTTCCGCGTGATGCCAGGGATCACAGGGCTGATGATCGTCCTGTTGGCGATCGAGTTTCTGGACGAGTTCGTATTCGGAATTCGCGAGGCTGGCTGGCCTCTCATTCGGGACGATCTCGACCTGTCATATGCCCAGATTGGGATACTGCTGAGTCTGCCTCGACTGCTGGGTTCGGTGGTCGAACCCCCAATCGGAATTCTGGGCGATGTCTGGAAGCGCAGGTGGCTCATTCTTGGCGGAGGCGTCGTTTTTGTTGCTGCGCTCGTGTTGACCTCCGCAAGCCAGAGTTTTTTGTATTTGCTAGTGGCGTTCATCCTGTTCTACCCTGCTTCAGGCGCGTTCGTAAACCTGTCTCAGGCGACGCTAATGGATTCTGAGACTGATCGTCACGAGCAGAACATGGCTCGATGGGGGTTTGCGGGTTCGCTGGGCGTTGTGTTAGGCGCGGCAGTGTTGGGTGGGGCAGTCCTACTGGGCGTCGGGTGGCGAGTATTGTTCTTGTCGTCCGCTGTTGCGACGGTTTTTGTTCTTGTGGTGGCGCGGGGCATGCCTCTGGGTGGCGATTCTGGCATAGGGCAGTCTGGGGCCATGTCCAAGGACCTGAAACAAGGAATCTTCGACGCTCTTAGGACGCTCAAAAGACTTCCGGTGCTGCGCTGGNTGGTGTTGTTGGAATTTTCGGACCTGATGCTGGACGGCCTCCACGGATATCTGGCCCTGTACTTTGTGGATGTGGTTGGCGCAGCGCCGGTGAGCGCCGCGATGGGGGTAGCAGTGTGGACGGGAGTCGGTTTGGTGGGGGACGTTTTGCTGATACCGCTGTTGGAGCGAGTGCGAGGTCTGACCTACCTGAGGTTCAGCGCAGCAGCGGAGTTGCTCTTGTATCCGGCATTTCTGTTGGCGCCGGGGTTGTGGCCCAAGCTGGTGATCGTCGGCGTTTTGGGCTTCGCCAATGCGGGCTGGTATTCAGTGTTGAAAGGGCAGTTGTACTCATCTATGCCGGGTCAGAGCGGGACCGTGATGGCCGTGGGCGATGTGTCGGCCTTGTTCGGGGGTCTCATTCCGCTGGGCATCGGGATCGCAGCCCGCACGTGGGGTCTGGGCGCAGCGATGTGGCTGCTGCTGGCAGGGCCCGTGGCNCTGCTGGTCGGCATCCCTCGGCAAAGAAAATTAGCGTCCTGACCTATATTCACGATCTTTCATGCGCTGTGGGGGAGATAGGTGTTGCAAATCCTCAGAAACTGGCTTCAGCTTGTTCAAATACTGAACGCGGAATGAACAACAATATCCACCCAATGATTCCGAATATCACAATTATCAATTCCCCGACGCCGATGCGCGCATATCTCACGATGCCAGGAGACAAGGCTCTCCCCCAATAAAGGTTTAAGACTCTTTGAGCCATCGTCATGGGAACCGTAATTAGAGTAGTGCTGATAAGCGTTATCAAAATTATGGCTGCAGTATTAGCGATTCCAAAAGAAACGAAATTGAGAACGGTGGAGAGAACTAATAACACAACCGCCAATCCAGGAGCTATTGTCGACGCAACGCTTTGCCTGGCTGCCAACTCGTTTATGGTTCGAATGTGGGCGTGCATCCTAAAGAATCCGTAAACAGGCACATTGAGGGTCATTGCGTGCCAGAATGGATGGTTGTCGCCTTCGATCTCGCTCGCCATGTGTTTCCATGTGATGTATAACCAGTAAAAAAAATAGAGTCCCAACGATAGGAACGATGCGACTATGATTCGTGCCCCGCTGATTATCACTGCGGCACTCCGCGTGGACTCAGCGTCATCGGCTAGGGGATCCTGGAGTTCTGTACGGACTTCGTTGAATTCGCTGAACCCACAATTCGAACAGAACCGACTAGCGGTCGAGTTAATTTCGCCGCAGTTGGCGCATCGCTTATTTGTCATGCGTCGGACGATAACACCGCCTCTCAACGCGGTCAACTTAAGCGGACACTACATTGTTAATATTCTGTAACACCGTATCGGGAACCCTGGGTGTTCTATCGCAAGAGAAGGAATATTGTGGGTTGCTTTTGGTATGAGCAGTTGCGGCTGTCGTGTCTCATCCTGTGGTCCGTCGCTTCGTTTTGTCTGCTGCACTGATGGCGATTGCGCACTTCATGCGAACGAGTTCCTACGCGATTATGGACATTCTGCTCCTAAAGGGAGTGTCAAGGGCGACGCGGGGCAAGTTGTTGGCCTTCAATTCGTGTTGGTTGGTTTCTCGAATGTGCGGGTATTGCAAACTTGGTTCATCACTGGTCAGCCTCACAGGATATCTTTAGGCGCTACTGGAGGCTGGGTTTTCTGGATGGGCACTGCTCTCCTGGGCGCGCCAATAACTCTCGCCTTCGGGTCAGGAATTGTGGCCGTCGTAGGATTGATCATGTTGAGAGGCGTGTCCGCAATTTTCACGAAGCAACTTGGCACCGAATCCGAAATTTGATCACTTGCGCCGGCGCCCGAGCATTTGTCATGCTGAATTGTTGAAAATTTCTGGTCGTATATGAGGAAGCCCGACGCTCACGCACGACCAGAGTTTTTCGTGATGGCACAAAAAGGCAAATCTCGATTACTGGCTCCCGAATCGATATGTGGCTATTATTCCATAACCCAAAATTCAGGCTGATGTGGCTGGTCATCCTCTTAGATGAGGCGGCGGTGATCAGCTATTTCACCGTGAGCGGATGGCTGGCTCTGACGCTCACAGACTCGCCTTTCTGGGTTGGGGCGACAGCCGGCATGGGCGGCTTGGCTCTCGCGTCGGCCAGCCTGTTCGCCGGAGTGATCGTGGATCGCATGGACAAACGGAAGCTGATAATCGCAGGCCTGATCGTGCAGATGGGTTTCTCCTTCACCATTGCGTTTCTGATCTTCTCCGAGCATATCGCCCTGTGGCACGTATTGGTGATAGCGTTCCTTCGCGGGCTGGCGGCTTCAGTGAAGATCACAGCCACTCACACGCTGATTTTAGACCTAGTGGGTAGGTCTAACTTGCTGGCTGCCAACGCGGCGACCATCGGCGCATTCACCATCATGGGGATAATAATGCCTCCGGTGGTCGGTTTCGTGATGGAGAAAGCAGACATCGGATGGACATATATTGTAATGGGATGCGCCGGGTTTACTGCGGCTTCTCTAATGGTCGCCCTACGAGGCGTTGAGCCTCGCAAACGAACGGAACGGACATCGCCGCTTCAAGACCTCAGCACAGGCCTGCGCTACGTCGTCACCACACCCATCGTGCGCTCTCTCATTATATTAGGGCTGATTGGAGAGGTCTTCGGATGGGGTCACGAGGCGATGCTGCCAGTGATGGCCCGCGACGTTCTGGAGGTCGGTCCAACAGGCATGGGATATCTGTACTCAGCGGGCAGCGTGGGCGCGCTGATTGCTTCGCTGATTCTTTCGATCCGCAGTGACATCACCAATATGGCGCGATTGATGATCGCAGGCTACATCGGCCTGGGTGTGTTCCTGATACTGTTCGCCTGGTCGCCCTGGTTCCTCGTGTCGTTGGTTCTGCTGGGTATAGCGCACTTCATGGGGGCCTATTCATTCGCAATTCTTGAAACGAGGCTCCAGACCAGCGTGCCGGACGACATGCGGGGGAGGGTGCTGAGCGTCCAATCCTTCGGATTTGGCCTATCGAGCGTCACAGGTTTCCAGACCGGCGCCACAGCCGCGTGGTTGGGCGCGCCCGTTGCAATCGCCATTGGGGCGAGCATCGTGGCAGCCAACGGTCTGCGCCTGTTGCGAGGCGTGTCCGCAAGGTTCAGAGACCAGCAGGAGGTTGATCAGGCTGAAGAGTGACAGGCTGAGAATGGGACTTAATTCTTCAGCTTGAAACTGGCCGGCGTCTCCTCGACGGATTCCTCTTTGATAAGCTTTCGGAGGTGGGTGTTGACGTTCCGCTCTGCCGAGGGACGTAACCCTTTCTTCAGGTTTTTCGGATACATGTCGGATGTGATCTTCGACACTTCGGAAATTCCCTTCTCCAGAGCCGCCACAACCTGACGCTCTCGACCCATACGGTGTTCGTACTGCCAGCGGACGAGGTTCGCTCCTCTGGGCGCCGGAACCACTGGGCCGTGGGCTGGGCAAATGGTGTCGTGTTTGAACTTCGTCAAAAGCTCCAGCGATTTCATGTAAGCGGCCAGGTCTCCGACCGATGTTGAGCTGGCGCCCAGAACCGTGTCCCCGGTGAACATCACTCGGTCCTCGCGCAGGTAGTAGCACACGTGGTCAACCTCGTGGCCGGGGGTGAACAGCGCTCGAAGGCCCACGCCGCCACCTGTGACGATGCGCTCTCGCGACTTCAGCGCGACAACCGCGTCCTCGTCGTCCAACAACTTCTGTAGATGTTTCACAAGCTTGGGATGGCATCGAACCGGAGCCTGCATGACCTCGTGAATCCTGTCCAGTCCGCCTGTGTGGTCTCCGTGGCCGTGGGTGATAACGATGGCAGTGATCTTCGGCTTTCCCAGCTCATCGTAGTAATCCAGGATCGAACGGGTCCACTCACGCTCGTAGTCTCCGGTGTCGATGAGGATCATCTCTTTTGAGGGGTCGCCGACGAAGAAGTTGTTGCTCCCGCCAGGATGGGAGGTTGCTCCGTCGTCGATGTGCATGTTGTAAACGTGGGGGGTGATCTGCATGGTTCGCCTCGTAAGGGGGTCAGGATTTTGCTTAAGCAGTCTCAGCANAGATGGTACANTGAAACGCGAGTTTAAGTCACGAGTAAGATCAACTGATTTCTATGCTCAAGGGCATCATAATATTCGCGCTGGAAATCTTTGCGATTATCTTTGTGTTTTACGGGGTGGTCGCTCTGGGTGACCAGGATGCCATGCTTGGCGTGGCACTGCTGGTGGCTGCGCTGGTGTTTTCGGGTTTGTCCTGACTGTGATAGCTCGCAGGCCTGAGCCTGAGTTGCCNTTCGAGTTCCANTCTNTGGGCCGCAGTTCTTTCCAAATCGACGTNGACGAGCTTCGNNCCTGATCCCTCATAGTCTCGATTAAAGGGCGTCNAACCTNTCCAGAACCTGCTCTGGCAGGCTCACATCCACAGCCGCCGCGTTGCTGGCAANCTGCTCAGGACGGGACGATCCGACAATGACCGACGTTATCTGNGGCTTTGCCAAAGTCCACGCCAGCACGAGTTGAGGGACCGAAACATCCAACTCCGCCGCCTCTGACTTTAGGCTATCGACGATGGCGAAATTGCGCTCGTTCCAGTAGGTGTTCTTGGCCCGNGCCGCGTGACGGGANGCCATGTGGCTGTCCTCTGGCGGCTGGGTGTTCGGATCGTAAGTGGCNGTGAGCAGTCCNGCCATGAATACCTGGAAGGGAATGATGCCGACTCCCTGGTCGTCGCAGGCCGGGAATAGCTCGGTCTCNATGTCTCGTTTGCCGAAGTTGTATTCAGGCTGCACCGACTCGAACCGCTGGAAGCCGTTCTTGTCGCTGACCCACAACGCTCGCGTCAACTGCCACGCGGCGAAGTTGGAGCATCCCAGNTAGCGAATCTTCCCCTGCNGCACAAGGCTGTCCAACGTNCCTAACGTCTCTTCCANGGGAGTNTCNGGGTCCCAGTAATGAACCTGATAAAGGTCAATGTAATCNGTNCCCAGCCTGCGAAGACTGCCATCCACCGCGTCNATCAAGTGCTTGCGAGAGAGGCCAACGTCGTTGGGACNCTGTCCTGTGGCGATGAACCCCTTGGTGGCGACCACGAAATCGTGGCGATGGCCCTCCACCGCNTTTCCGACGACCTGCTCCGAGTGACCGGCGTGGTAGGCGTCGGCTGTGTCGATNAAGTTGATTCCNTGCTCAAACGCGGCGTCGACCACGCCGATAGCCCGGGCGTCATCAACATACCCCGCGCCGAACATATTTGTCCCCAAGCAAATCCTGGAGACTTTAAGCCCTGATTTTCCTAACCGCGTGTATTCCAAAGTTCTTTNTCCTGACANAAATATCCAGCCGCCNNNCTGAGTGGAGCGAAGCATCTGNTCGTATATGGNGCAACTATGTTCTACTGNCGACCAGNCNCTTCGACTGCGGTCTCAGGNTGGACACNGGNNGACGGCTGATAGCTCGCGTTATCGNAACAGCGCGGCGGGCCGCTCCACAGTAGCCTGAAGCCTACGCATGAAGCTCGCGGCTATGGCGCCGTCGATTACTTGGTGGTCTGCCGTTAGAGTGACGGTCAACATCTCNCGGATCACGATCTCTCCGTCTCGAACGACCGGCTTTTGGACGCTNCGACCCACGCCCAGGATGCCGTTCTCAGGCGGATTTAGGATGGGCGTGAATACGTCAACGGTTCCCAAAACGCTTATTGTAAAGGTTGCTCCAACAACATCGTTGACGGTNAGTTTGCTGTCGCGTGCTTTGGCGGACACGTCGGTTGTGGCTTCGGAAATCTGTTGGAGGTTCAATTGTCCAACGTCTCTGATTACTGGCACGATGAGACCGTCTCCCAGCGCCACNGCCAGGCCGATGTTGACCNGATCGAAATAATGCGCTGTCCCATCGACAAGCACCGAGTTGACGGCTCCGACGCGCTTCAATGTCTCGGCGCACGCTTTCATCAAAACGTCAGCCAGTGTGATGGTGTCCTGACCCTGNGACGNTTCGCGGCGCAACNTCTGAGCCTCTGTGACGTCCAACTCCAGCGAGTAGGATAGCTGGGCCGAGTTGGCAAGGCTGTCCTTCATATGTCGAGCGATAGTCTGACGCATGCCCCGGAGNGGCTTCGACTCNGAAGGCTCNGGCAGTCCGNGCGGTAGNTTCGGGGCAGCNTNCGCNNGCTGTTGCTCTGNGAANGCTCGAACGTCGGCTTCCACAATCCGGCCTCTGGGGCCGGATGGCGTGACCTGGCTGAGGTCGATTTCAAGGTTAGCCGCCAGACGGCGGGCTCCNGGCGTCGAAGGCACGACGTCTCCGTTCGTGGCTGCNGCGGGACGACTTCGAGGCGGCNGGNTTGCCGCAGCCCTTGACCCGGCNNTGGAGGGAGTNTGGGNCTNTGGAGGCTCAGGGACGGCTTCACCCTCGGCCAGCAAGTACCCGATCAGNCCATCGACAGCGACGGTNGNTCCTTCATCCACTANGGGATGGAAGACACCGCCNTCGGTGGCCTCAAGGTCGTAGTTCAGCTTTTCGGTCTCGATTTCGGCGATCACCTCGCCNTGACCCACGTTGTCTCCCTGGGCCTTAGCCAGTCGCACNACGGTNCCNTCCGTCATGAAATCACCGAGTCNGGGCATTACGATTCGTGTAGCCACAGGTTCCCCCTATTCCAGAACGCCCAGCGCGGCCTCGACCACNNTNTCCTTGTTNGGNACCCACAGGGCCTCCAACGGTCGGCTGTACGGCACAGGAGCATGAGGCGGGTTGACCCGNCGCGGCGGNGCGTCCAGATAATCGAACGCCTGCTCAGCCACNAGAGCCGATATGTCGCTGGCGATGGAGCATCGAGGGTANTCCTCGTCCACGATNACGATCTTGCGTGTCTTTTGAACCGANTCGAGAATCGCTTCGTCGTCCATAGGAGACANCGATAGCAGGTCCAGCACCTCAGCGGAGTGGCCTTGGGCCTCGAGNTCGGCGGCGGCATCCAGGCAAACCTTNGTGGTGTAGCCGATNCCCACCAGNGTCACGTCTGTTCCTTCTNTGGCGATATTGGANTTGCCTATTTCAANTTCGTACNCTTCNTCNGGGACNNCCACGTCAAACCTGATGCCCATAAGCTGGCGGTTGTTGAACACGATCACCGGGTCGTTGTCCCGAATGGCCGCGATCATCAGGCCCTTGGCGGTGTAGGGGTCCGAGGGCACAACGCACTTGAGGCCGGGGAAGTGGGTGAAGATCGAGTACAGNGTTTCGGAGTGCTGCGCNGCGGAGTTGGTCCCCGCGCCGATGCCGGTCATGATGGTTAGAGGTACGTTGACCTTGCCGCCGAACATGTAGTGAATCTTGGCGGCGTTGTTGGTGATCTGGTCTGCGCAGACGCCGAAAAAACTGACGTACATCAGGTCCACCACAGGCCTCAACCCAGAGGCNGCGGCGCCCACGCCAGCCCCGACGAATCCAGCCTCGGAGATGGGTGTGTCNCGGATGCGTTGGCGTCCGAAGTCTCCGACNAGCCCCTTGGTGAGCCGCATCGGGCCGCCCCAAGCGTCCTGCTTGTCCTCNCGGTCTCCGCCNCCTGCGATGTCCTCGCCCATGACGATGACCGTTTCGTCGCGCTCCATCTCCTGNCGGATCGCTTCGTTGACCGCCTGAATATATGAAAGCTGTCTGACAGCCTGGGCCTGTNCCATGNTTTCCTCCCCTGGGATTATCGTAATGAGTAGGCGCAGGGGAGGGTCTCAAAACCGCCCCTNANCTGGTGTCGNCGCANTGCTAGNCGTACGTGTTGTAAACGTCGGTCAGGAGATCGATGTCATCGGGGAAGGGACTTTCATCGGCAAACCGGACTGCCTCCGCGATGTCCGCTAGGGCCTTCTCATCCAGGCTTTGCAAGTCGTCCTCTCCGGCGAATCCGTTCTCGATGATGTGGGCCGTCAATTGCTTGATGCAGTCGCGGTCCATGTAGTATTCTTGCTCTTCCTCGGATCGATAACCGAGGGGGTCGTCGGCCCCGAAGTGTCCGTGGTATCGGTAGGTCTGGGCTTCGATGAGGGTCGGGCCGTCGCCTCTGCGGGCGCGGGCCACCGCCTCGCCCCCAACCTCGAACATTTCCAGAACCGACTGGCCGTCGACCGACACGCCGGGGATGTCGTACCCCGCCGCTCGGTTTGAAATCGAACCGCCCGCGACTGTGAACTCGAACGGCGTCGATTCTGCGTAACGATTGTTTTCGCACACGAATAGAACAGGTAGTTTCCAGATGCTGGCGAGGTTCATGGACTCGTGAAGGACGCCTTGACTGGATGCGCCGTCGCCGAAGAACACGACGCTCACCTGATCTGTCCCCCGAACCTTCGCGCTGAGGCCGACGCCCGTGGCGACAGGGATGTTGGAGCCGACGACGCCGTTGGCTCCCAACATCCCCTTGTTGATGTCGGCGATGTGCATCGTTCCGCCCTTGCCACTGTTGGTGCCTGTGGCCTTGCCCAAAAGCTCGGCCATCATCTCGTTGATGTCTACGCCTTTGGCGATGCAGTGGTGGTGACTGCGATGGGTTCCCAGGACGAAGTCGTTATCGCGGAGATGGGCAGATATGCCTGTCGGGACAGCTTCCTGACCGATGGACGAGTGCATGCCCCGAAGTTTGCCTGCGTCGGCCTCGCGGCGCGACTGCTCCTCGAACCTGCGGATGGTGACCATCGTGCTGTACATCCACAGCAATGTGTCTTTGTTCATCGTAGAGTGCGTAGTCATTATCTGCCCTCCATAAGCATTTGGTGTCGGCAAGTTTGTGTCATTGCTGGCCGCCGATTGGCCCCAACGCTGGCGCGAGTGTAGCAAGGTGGGCATCCCTCGTCAACGGGCGTCTGGCTCACGTTAGTATGGTAGCGTCGTGTCGGGATTTTCGTTTAGGAAATGGGCCTGTTGGACTCCGAAATTCTCCTGAAGCTGGATGGTCAGTCCGCCATCCACCACCAGCGAGTGACCGGTGATGAAGGAGGCCGCGTCAGAGCAGAGAAATCCGACTGCGTTTGCAATGTCGTCAGGCTTGCCCACTTTGCGAAGAGGGTACTGATTCTCAAAGAATTTCAGCCCCGACGGATTAGCGTCCCACTGGGGTTGGACCCGCTCGGTGACGATGTGGCCGGGGCAGATGGCGTTAACCCGAATGCCCATCGGCCCGAACTCGGTTGCCATCTGCCGAGTGGCCCCGATGACCGCCGACTTTCCGGCCTCATAGATCAGGCTCCCAGGCGCCGTCAACATGCCGTGGACCGACGATATGTTGATGATGCTGCCGCTCCCTTGATTCGCCATGTGCGGCACGGCGTATTTGGCCCCCAGGAATATCGCTTTTACCAGCAGGGTCATGCCTGCGTCCCACTGTTCCTCGGTTGTGTCGACCACATTTTGGTTTCCGCCGAAGGGCGCGTTGTATGCGTTGTTCACCAGAATGTCGAGCCTGCCCCACTCCTCGATGGCGTGGTCTATCATATTTTTGATGCTCAAAGCCTTGCTGACGTCGGCTTCGACAACCAGCACGGTTCCCCCACGTTCGCGGATTGCGCGAGCGTTTGTCTCGGCTGATTCTATAGCGATGTCCGCAATCAGGACTTTCGCGCCCGAATCGGCGAGGCTTCTCGACGTCGCGCCGCCGATGCCCATAGCTCCGCCAGTCACTATCGCTACCTGATTTTCCAGCGAGTTCATAGTTTATACTCCTGAGAAATTGTCCAACTTTATAAGTTTTAACTTCTAACTGAAATGAGACCAACTGGGGTCACGACGCAAGGGCGACGCAGGGTGGGGCGGCTGCCTTTTTGATTTGCCTATCAGAGCCCAAACTCGTAGCGCTTATTTGAGTCATCCTCGCATGTCTCCACGGTTTGCGGGAGAGTTGGTAAGGATTCGGGTTTGCCAGACGACGAAAACGTAAGACCCAGCTTGCTCATTATCGAGGACGACCCCTCCATAAGCGAAATTGTGGCCCGAGTGCTCGACAAAGAAGGTTTCATAACTCATTCGGCCTTCGATGGCCCTCAGGGCCTCGACGCGTATTATCTCACTCAGCCAAACATCGTCATACTGGACGTCAATATGCCGGTCATGGATGGCTGGGAGACGCTCGATAGGCTTCGACGAGTCTCAGAGACTCCGGTGATAATGCTGACGGTGTACAGCGCCAAACAGGACATAATCAAAGGCCTAGAGCTAGGCGCAGACGACTATCTGGTCAAGCCCTTCGGAATCAAGGAGCTTATCGCTCACGTGACGACTGTTCTGCGGCGCACGTCGTTGGTTCTGTGAGCGGGGGTGGTCAGCCTTTAACCATCGGTGTATGGGCACGGATAGCGTAACTAAAGTCGATAGTTAGCCCCAGAACTTCCACCACCGGCGGACTGCTACGCGCTCGCGAGGCCGCGCGACTTCAAAGGAGCTATCCTCTAAGATGGCCTTTGGGGTGCTAACTACCATTGCCATTGCAGCATCTTGTCCCACAAACTTTGACGCCGAATTGATACCGATGCCCAGCTTGGGAGAGCGGGGGCCGTCGGGGAAATGGGTGTCTGAAGCCAAGACGTGGACGAGGTTCCGTTGAAGCATGTTGTTGGTGATGGTTTGCACCCGCTTCCCGAAAAAACCGATAACGCTTCCGGCAGTCACCTGAGTTAACATCCCACGCTCGACGAAGTTCGCAAGCAGGTCGATGTCGTGCTGGAAAGCTTCGATGCGTTCAGGGTGGGCCAACACAGGCGTTATGCCTTGTAGTTGCACCTTGAACAGAACGTCCTCGATGTAGTTAGGTCTGCCGAAAAAGGGCATCTCGATCAGCATGTATCTGGAGCCGTTCATGGGTAAAGCGCGGCCGGCCTCGATCTCGTCAGGAAGGTCCACGTCCAGGTGATTTTCCATGCCCAACACCAGTTTCAGGTCGTTCCCCTGGGCCGTGATGCGCTCGTTCATGTCTTCGATTAACTCTCGGATGTCGGCCACGGAGGATCCTTCTGTCACGTCCTTGCGATGGGGCGTTGCGAGAATGATCTTTGTGCCGGTGTCAGCCGCAACCTGGGCCATCTTTACGGTGTCCTCTGGAGTCTTCGCGCCGTCGTCGACGCCAGGCAATATGTGGGCATGGATGTCGTACACGGCTCTAGTTGCGTATCTGGATTCGCCGGAAGGCTTCGCCATAGGGCATGTCGGCACGTTGGCCGATTCGCAAGCCGTTGGCTTTCACGAAGTCTCCGACGTCCTGGCTCTCATCCGATGAAACCTGGGAAACGTGCTTTTTAAGCGACGAAATTTTGCGCTCGATGGTGTCTGTGATATCGATGAAAGTGTCCGGCTCTTCGGTTCCCCACAGCAAAATGTCGGCGACCTTGTGGGTCTCCAAGCCTTCCTGGGCGTGTTCGGGGTAGTGCAGGTGGTCGCGAGCGTAAGGGTATGTCGCGTCAATGGTCACCTGACCGCATATCCTGTGATCGCGATGAAGATAGAACCCTTTGCGTATTGGGTCAGGAGTTAGCACAACATCCGGCTTGTGTTGGCGAATTGCACGCACCACCTCGCCACGGAACTCTTTGTCGTCTTCGAGTTCGCCGTCAGGGTGTCGCAGGTAGATGACTTCTTTGACTCTCAGGTCTGCGGCGGCCTCGGCCTGCTCAACCTCGCGAATCTCCGCCAGTCGGGTTGATGTCATGTCCAGGTCGCCTGTGCCCTTGTCGCCGTTGGTGCAGAGTACATAAACGACCTCTGTGCCCTGCGCTATCCAGCCTGCTATTGTGCCTCCACAGCCGATCTCTGCGTCATCGGGATGGGGAGTGACCACCATCGCCCTGTCTGGTCTATCCATGTGTGGAAATTGTCCTTTTTTTTGATTTTCATCTGACATCATAGTGGCTGGAGGATGGCCCCACAAGTCGAAGAAATAACCCCATGGCAAAAGTTCGTTGTTAACGCAATTACCCTCTGGTACAATCAGGCAGATTTTCAACCACGAGCTGAGGAAGGTGTATGACCGCCAAAATCAGACAGTTTCGATGGGACGATGCAGAGCAGGTCACCGGATTGTTCAACACAATCAACGGCATCGTCGGCACAGAGAAAGAGTTCAGCCACGAGTTGATGAGCCAGACTCTGGCACACCCATCGTGCAGGCCAGAGGTTAACTGTTTTGTCGCAGAGTCGCCTGGAGGGCAACTGGTTGGTTACGCTCTGGCGTCTCCCGAAATCCCCATTGGGCGGACTGTTGCCAGCGGAGGGGTCTTGGAAGAACATCGAAGCTCAGGCATCGGCAGGTCTCTGCTCGGACGTATCAGCGATCATGTCGAAAACCTGGGAGTGGCAGTTTTCCACATCCAGGCTTCATTGGACTCACAGCACGCCCGGCACATGCTGGCGTCCGAGGGCTTTGTTCATGTGAAAGACTACTGGCAAATGAGGTGGGAAAACGGAACACTGCCGGCCATCAGCCTCCCTGATGGTTACGGCTTGAGAACCTTCGAACTTGACCAGGATGAAGCCGAATTGACGTCGATTCAAAACGCCGCATTCGGTGAACACTGGGGCTTTAATCCCAACACCGTCGAAGAGATAGCTGCGCGGGTTCGCATGAACAGCACCGACCCCGATGGCATCATCTTCATCTCTAACGGCGGGAGTCTTGCTGGTTTCAACTGGACTCTTCGCAACGAGAATGGGAACGGGTCAGTGGGTTTCGTCGCCATGACGGGCATTCATCCCAACTATCGGGGCAAAGGGTTGGGCACCGCGGTGGTGGTCACCGGGATGGAATATCTTCGCAAACAGGGTGTTGACAGCATCGAACTAGAGGTTGATTCGACCAACACGCCCGCCGTAGAACTCTATCGCAAGCTCGGGTTCAAGCCTGTCCACCACACGGTCTGGTACGAAAAACAGATTCGCTAGGACTCGTCGAGCGTTCGAGTTTCGGGCACTGTGACCGCGGTTGCTGCGCCGGGACTGGGCATCAATTTTCTGTTCTCCAGGCTGTTGACGATCTCCGGCAGAACTATGCCGCCTGAGAACACAACTTTCATCGCTTCCTCTACCGTGATGGCCGTCTCGGTGACTTCGTCCTCAGTCACGATAGCCAACATCCCAGACGTTGGATTTGGAACGGTCGGGATGTATACTACGAGCCTCATTCGGTCATCAGATGGCATATAGCAGTATCCTGTCACGAGGCCCATTGCTATGACACCAGGCCTGGGCCAATCGAGAAACACCACCCTGCTGAACTCGTGGCCCATTGAGTTGGAGAGCGCATCGGTTGCCTGTCGGGCAACTCCGTAGATGTTTTTGACGATGGGGATTCTGCTGAGGATCGCGTTTTGGAAGTCGATGAGCTGAGCGCGAGAGCCGGTGGTGACCAGCGCGCCCAGAATGTAGAAGATCGACAGAACAATGCTCGCAAGCACGATCCATGCAATGATCGAGATTGCGGGGACGCCTTCGATGTATGGGAGCCGGACTAACAACCCATGAGGGGCGTGAAAGAACGATTTCAATCCCGCTATCAGGTAATCTACGATCAGGATCGTGATGAGCAGCGGGATCAACACGAGGAATCCCCTGCTCAGGCGTTGCCACACATGGCGTTCGATTCGCTGAATTGCGCTCCGCGAGTTACCTGAACCTAAATTCTCGTGTTGGCCGCTCATTGTTAGTCTCCGGCTGCGCTCTCCAAAGTGTCACGTAGCAGGCTGGAGTAGAACCCCAGCATGCGATCTGCAGCGTGTCCCCAGCCCATCTGAAGGGCCTTTGCTCTGGCCGCCCTGCCCATGGCCTCACGCAAAAGAGGGTTCGCAAGCAGCATTTCGCGTCTCTGAACGAAGGGTTCTGGACACCTCCACGGGACAAGGTATCCGGTCTCTCCGTTGTTTATGAATGTCTTGAG
>PAIW01000107.1 GCA_002710885.1 Chloroflexota bacterium
AGAATGGTTCTTTGTTAAAATCGACTTCAATTACTTCAGATTGTATGGTTCGTGTTCCAAATCGTTCACATTGTTTTTTGAATAATGTGACTAGTTCAGGGCCGAGGATACCATCTGGAAACCCTGGATAGTTTTCTACGTCAGTTGTTATAGTTAATTGTCCTCCAGGAGTAATACCTTCAATCAATAATGGTTTAAGATTAGCCCTCGCAGAGTATAAAGCAGCCGTATATCCAGCGACTCCTGATCCAATAATGATTGTATCTTCAATATTCATTTTAAAGTTTTGTTAGTTATATTTTTAGATTATTTAAATTCATAATACTAAATATATATATATCTCTTCAATAGTAAATTAATCAAAGGTTGAAAGTTGATAATAATCTGTTATTGTTTTTTAGAAAGTTGGTGGAGCTGGGGGGACTCGAACCCCCTACCTCTTCAATGCCATTGAAGCGCTCTCCCAGATGAGCTACAGCCCCACACGAAACAGGGGGAGAGCCCGATTAATATAGCAAATGCCATCCGCTCACGCAAGGCAAATTGTGTCCGGGAGGGCGTGTTAGAGTGGCTGTGCGGGACATATTCACGCTTCGAGATAATATGTGATGAAGTACCCGCTACCAATTTCCAGATTTACCGAGGAGAGAACGATGTCATGGATTTGGGAAGAAGACCTCAACGTGGCGAATATTATCAAAGTCATGTCCATTAATCCATAGGCGATGAGGGCAGTGCAAGGGTTGAACTCGACGTTGATGTTCGGTGGCTCCACGCTGACCCGAGTGCAGGAAGAATCCATTGCCACGACCGTGTCAGCGATCAACAAGTGCCATTTTTGAACTCTGGCCCACGGAGGGTTCCTCCGTCAGCACTCGGATGATGCGGTTCTGGCAAGCCATATGATGCATGATTACACGCAGGCAGACATCGACCTTCAGACGCTAACGATGCTGGATTTTGTCGCGCAACTCACGCGAGAACCTTCATCTATGAAAGAGGCGAACGTGGAAGGACTGCGCGAAGTCGGATTCTCCGACGACAATATCCTGTCCATTACGCTGGTTACGTGCTTGTACAATTTCATGACCAGGTTGGCCGATGGTCTGGGTGTCGAATTCCCGGCGAGCGGCCAGAATTTCGTCAAAGGCTGGCTCCAATCGCCGGCGCGGGATCAGGAATGGTTGTTCGCTCCGAAATCAGACGATTGAGGAGGCATCCGAACGATCCGGAACCGGTTATTCAGCGCTGGTGGCCCAGTTAACTCCGTTTAGAATCAAGCGCTGGAATTGCTCGTTCCGAAAGCTGAGGCTGTTGTGGCCCAGCGTAGTTTTGAACACCTTGCCGTTGCCGTAATTGCGAGTCCACGCCATTGGATACGTTCCGCCGGCCATTAACATTGATCGTCCGGCAAACACATGTGTGCATTCCTCAAGCTCGGCGGTGAGGAACACATTGTTTCCTGGCTTCCAGCCAAGTTGGATGTAGAGCTCGTCGTTGGTCACGAAATCCTCGATGCCTTGAGCGCAGGGATGATCCGACTCGCTGACCTTGACGCTGAACTGGCCGTAAGGCGGGTGACAACTCTCTCCAGAAATCCATCCACCTCCAGTCACGTCGTGGTATTCGGGCCAGCTTTCCGGCCGGCACCCTGAGATGTGGAGGCACACGAATCCTTTTCCGCTACCCACGAACTGCGTTAGCGCTACTTGCTGTTCCTGAGCAAGGGTAAGTTCCTGTTCGCGACGGGTGTTGAACACGAGGGCATCGTAGTCTTGCATCTCGTCTGTGACCAGCACGCTTGGGTCCTCAGTCACGCGCACCTCGTGCCCGTTCTGTTTCAACAACTCAGCCAGAATTGGGGTGCTTTCTTCGTAAGGATGCCTTCCCCCTGTCAACACCAACAGATTCATCTAATGCCTCCGCATCATGGTTATTTTCCGCGAACATGTGATTGAAATTTTAGCAAATAGACTTGACGAATCGAGTCTATATCAAGGCAAAATCATGGTCAAGAACTGACCCAAATGTCACCGTTGGCATGTTGAATCAGTCGAGCTAGGGGTATTTCTTCCAATGAATCTAACCTTTGGTCTGCATGATCTAACGCTAGGTTTTTGGTCATCTCGTTAGGCACTACAACCGTGTAAAGTCCCGCGCGTTTTGCGGCGGTGGCTCCGTTGGCCGAGTCCTCTATGGCAATCGCTTCCTCGGGGCGAACGCTGAGAGCTTCCACCGCGGCCAAATACAGGTCGGGTTCAGGTTTGGCATGCGCCACATGATCTCTTGACTTAACGGTGGCAAATTTGTCGATTAGTCCACGCTCAGTCAGGTGTCCGACGATCCAGTTTTGGTCTGAACTGGAAGCGACACCCAGACTGAGACCATGATGTTGAGCAGAATTGATGTAATCAGCCACGCCAGGCATCAACGGCTCGGCGTCAATCATTTCTGTATACCGTTGCCTGCGTCGAGTCATCAACTTGTCACGGTCGAACGCCAAACCGGTGATATCTTCCAGATGCTGACAGAAATCTATAGGCTCGGCAGTCCCGATCCTCTTTGTCAGTAGCGAAATGTCGAGGTGTGCGTTGTATGTGGAGAATATCTCTTGCCACGAGTTGAACAGGGGCGTTTCTGTGTCGATTATTACACCATCGAAGTCGAAAACGATTGCTTTGATCAAGCGCGTGGCCTTTAAAATGTATTTTGGAATAATGATGCCAAATTAGATGCCTGCCTAGTATAGCATCGCAGTATCGGCAGGCGGCAATTGAATTGGATAGGTTTCAGAAATTCGTCACGCGTTCGGCGAGATTCTTTGAGATAATGAGGATACTGGAATCGATCCAGTGAATTACACGTTCAACCAATAATCGACACTGTCGGAGGCGACAAAAATTCTGAACGATATACGATCGAAGACCGCCCTCATGGTTTTCGTGGCGATGGCTTTGAGCCTGACTATGGCATGTGGAAGCGGCGAAACAGAGCCTACGCCTGTCCCGACGCCGTTACCCACGGCGACTGCGACGCCTGTGCCACCCNCGCCCACGCCTGCCCCAACTCCCACGCCGNCGATTCCGACGGCCACGCCNCGAGGGGNCGTCGGGGTTGCTCCTTCGGTTGCNAATTCTGTNGAGTCGNTTGGGATTCACCCTGANGAACTNTTGTTGAAATCATCGGACGCGATGTCCCAGGTAGNGTCGTTCCATTTCGATGTTTCAGGAACGTTCTCGGTATCAACCGGACAATCTTCGATTGAANTTCCGCTGAGTTATNTCGGCGACGTCCAAACTCCTGACAANAGCCACGGGTTGATCTCTTTGTCGGTAGTGGTATTCGCGCTGGAGATGGAGATTATCACCATCGGNGCAGTTACATACACCACGAACCCGGAATCTGGAGCGTGGGAAATTTCAGAAGGTGGCGGNCTAGGAATTCCGAACCTTGCTGACTTTTCACTGGGCGGTAAACCGCCGCTATCAAACGCAAGATTTCTTGATAAAAAAAACCGNGACGGCGTGGATGTTTACAAGCTAGNTGGAACNGCGCAATTCGGAACGCTGGACGCGGNGGGGCANGAGTCGGAAGCCACGATNTGGATAGGGGTCGACGATCTGCTNCTACGAGAAATTACTGTTCAGGCCGACGTGGCCCTGGATGCAATGGGGTTGCCGGTNGGCGACATGGGGCTNGGAGGNACCGGGACAATCGGCCTGTCCATCAAACTGTCCGATTTCGGAAAGCCTGTGACCATNGAAGCTCCGACGATTCCTTAATTNTTTTCGGCCACCAAGTTCCTCACGAAACTTACGATTTCGGAGGTTGACGTTCCAGGCCCGAACACGGCCTTGAGACCCAGTTTTTCCAGTTCCAAGCGGTCAGCTTCCGGGATGATCCCGCCGGCGATCACCGAAACGTCGNCCATATCGTTCTCATGGAGACCGTCAAGAATCTGGGGAAACAAAACCATGTGCGCTCCAGAAAGNATGCTGAGGCCGATCACNTCCACGTCTTCCTGAAGAGCGGCTTCGACGATCATCTCAGGNGTCTGGCGAATGCCTGTGTAGATGACCTCCATGCCTGCGTCGCGAAGGGCNCGAGCGATGATCTTGGCNCCTCGATCATGTCCGTCCAATCCGGGTTTTGCGACCAGCACTCGCACTATGTCGTTGCTCATATTCGGCTATCTCCTGGCCGTGTCCTGGTCCACAAGCTCGATGAGAACGCCGCCAGTGGAGCGCGGATGGATGAANCCGATCATGCCCGATAGTCCNTCACGCGGAGATTTGTCGATTAACTGCACTCCCGATTCACCCANNCTGTCCAGCGTCCCNTGGAGGTTCTCGACCTCGAAGCAGATATGATGAACGCCTTCGCCGCGACGNTCAATGAATTTCGCGACGCCGCCCTCTGGGTCGGTNGGCTGGATGAACTCAAGCTGAGAGCCTCCGACGCGGACAAGGGCGGCTTTAACCGCTTGATCTTCAATGTCCTCGATCTCGGTATCCCCGGTTCCGAAGGTAGTCTTGTAGAAGNCCAGCGTCGCTTCGATGTCATTCACGGCTATGCAGACGTGATTCAAGTGTCGAGCGGCGCATGGGCTGCCTTTGGAATTTTCAGGCATCATTGTCCTTTGGGTTTTTTGAATGAGGCGAGAGANTTATGAAATTACTCTTTCGGTATGAGGTTGCGGGCGATAATCAGTCGCTGGATTTCAGAAGTTCCTTCGTAGATTTCCATTATTTTGGCGTCACGGTAGTATCGCTCGACGTCGGTTGGCGCGAAGTAGCCGGCGCCTCCGTGTATCTGAACGGCTTTGTCGGCATTTTCGACGGCGACTCGTGACCCGTAGAGTTTCGCCATCGAAGCCTCCGTGGCGTAGGGTTTTCCTTCGTCTCGCAACGTGGCGGCTTTTTGGACGAGGAGCCGAGCTGCCTCAGTAGCTGTCGCCATGTCGACGAGCATCCATTGCAAACCCTGGAAATCGGCAATTCTCTGACCGAATGCCCGTCGTTCCTGGGCGTACTTAAGGGCGGCATCGTAACATGCCTGAGCGAGTCCGATGCACTGGGCCGCGATAGATATGCGGCTCTGGTTCAGCATCTCCATCGTCGCCCGGAAACCTTCCCCTTCGTTGCCAAGTCGGTTTTCCATAGGCACCTCGCAGTTGTCGAACACAACCTCTGCGGTGGACGATGCTCGTATGCCCATCTTTCCATGGAGCGGATTGATTGTGAGTCCCGGAGTGTCACTTTCCATTACAAGGGCGATGATACCCTTGGTTCCCAGGCTCCTGTCCATTGTCGCAAGCAGAACGAATATATCGGCTTCAGGAGCGTTCGTTATATAAGTTTTGGAGCCGTTGAGGATGTAGGAACCGTTTGATCGCGTTGCCGTGGTCTGGATGGCGCCTGCATCGCTTCCGCCGCCAGCTTCTGTGAGGGCAAATGCGGCGATGCTTCGGCCAGTGGTTAACGGAGGGATGAACTGGCGTTTCTGGCCTTCCGTCCCGTACATCTGGATGAACTGGACGGCCAGCGACAGGTGTGCGGCGTAGGTGGTGCTGGTGGCGGCACAGGCACGGGCGATCTCCTCGACGGCAATCGCCACCTGCCGAGTGGTGCCGCCGCTTCCGCCGTACTCCTCATCGATCCCCAACCCGAACAGGCCCAATTCCCCGAGGCCGTAAATGTTGTCCCACGGGAACTCGCTTGTCTCGTCGTAGTGGGCCGCCCGTGGAGCGATCTCTTTCTCCGCGAACTCGCGAACGGTATTTCGGAGAATCAATTCTTCTTCGGTCAGCAACTGTCCAACCATCTCTGCGTCCTTTCCAGGTGATGTTACGAATTTACTCTATGTGATGTCCGTCACGATGTCCAGCAGGTCGCGATCAGGAATGTTCATCACAGCGAATGACGGCAGGTTCAGGCGTCGCCATGTGTCCATCGGGCTGATGCGGGTGTGGCAGGACAGAAACAGGCTGATTACCGTGCCGTGGCAGACGATTATGATTTTGGAGCATCGGAGCCGTCCATTGCTGATTCATCAGCGACGTCGAAACGTCCAATCCCCTGGTCTGCAGATTCTTTTCCGTAGGTCAGTTTGCAGGGGTTCGCGAAGAATCTGTCGATGGCTTCATGAAACTGTTGGAGGTTTGTCAGAAACGGTTCACTGTCGTGGTGGTGTTCTTCGAGGTCAGGAAGCCTGTTTGGAGTCACTCCCAGATTTTTCCCCAATAGCATTGCTGTGTCCACAGCCTTGGACTCAGCGCTGGAGTAGAGCGACGCAGGCAGATATTGTTTCAGCCGTCGAGCGGGAGGACGATAGCGACGACGGCCTTCATCATTTAACTGTCACTGACTCGCTGGCATCTCAGGAATCGTACCCGGCAAGGAATGTTTGATCAAAATCAGTTTATTGTTCGGCGAAATTTCTTCCGGACACAACACCTGCGCCCATTAGAAGGGCGAGAACTCTTGCTGGACGCCGAAAACGCCTCTCAGCACGTCGGAAATCTCGCCGAGAGTGGCATAGGCTTCGACACACTCAAGTATGGCTGGCATGGTATTGTCCGTGCCTCTGGCGATGTTCTCCAGGTTTTGAAGGGAGGCGCTCACTGCCGAATCGTTTCGGTCTCGTTTCACACGGGCCAAGCGGTCCAATTGATGTTGGGTCTGGGCCGGATCAATGGTCTGGAGCTGTTCAATCGGCGGTGTAGGGGACTGGTAGCGGTTCACGCCGACGACAATGCGGTCCTCGCTCTCCACCCGACGCTGATAGTCGTATGCGCTCTCGTGAATTTCGCTGATTTGGAATCCAGCATCCAAAGCGCCCAACGCTCCGCCCATAGCGTCCATCCGACGGATGTAGTCGAGTGCCTCGGACTCCAACCGATCTGTCAGACTCTCGACATAATAAGAACCAGCGAGCGGATCAACGGTATCCGTCACTCCCGTCTCATGAGCGAGAACCTGTTGTGTTCTCAACGAAAGCTGAACCGACTCTTCGGTCGGCAACGCCAGGGCTTCGTCGTAGGAGTTGACGTGTAGGGACTGCGTTCCCCCAAGCACTGCGGCTAACGCCTGCACCGTGGTGCGAATTATGTTGTTGTCAGGCTGTTGCGCCGTCAAAGTCACTCCGGCAGTCTGGGTGTGGAAACGACACATCCACGAACGGGGGTTCTTCGCTCCGAATCTCTCCCGCATGATCTTGGCCCACATTCTGCGGGCCGCTCTATACTTGGCGATCTCCTCAAACAGATTGCTCTGGGCCACGAAGAAAAATGAGAGCCTGCCGGAGAATGCGTCGACATCGAGACCTGCATCGATCGCGGCCTGCACGTAGGCGATGGCATCGGAAAAAGTGAATGCCAATTCCTGGACAGCCGTCGCTCCAGCTTCGGCCATGTGATAACCGCTGATGCTTATTGTATTCCAGCGAGGAACGAATTCCGAACAGTATGCAAATACATCAGTCACTAACCGCATCGAAGGTTGAGGCGGGTAAATGTACGTTCCGCGGGCGATATATTCCTTGAGTATGTCGTTTTGAATTGTCCCGTTCAGCTTGTCTATCGCGACGCCCTGTTTCTTCGCCAGCGCAACATATAACGCCAATAGAATGGAAGCCGTGGCGTTAATAGTCATAGATGTGCTGATTTTGTCCAACGGTATGCCCTCGAATAGCAATTCCATGTCCGCCAGGCTGGAAATCGGAACGCCGGTCCTGCCGACCTCGCCTTGAGCCAGGGCGTTATCGGAGTCGTAGCCTGTCTGAGTTGGAAGGTCGAAGGCTATGCTGAGACCGGTCTGACCTTGTTCAAGAAGGTAACGGTTGCGCTGGTTTGACTCCTCTGGAGACGCCAGTCCTGCGTATTGGCGCATGGTCCAGAGACGCCCTCGGTACATATTGGGCTGGATGCCCCGTGTGAACGGGTACTCTCCGGGATAGCCCAGGCCGTCGGCGCCGTTCTGGTCTTCGGTGGTATAAAGGCCGTCAACTTCAAACCCAGAATTTGTCTCGAACTGAGATTGACGCTCGCCGAATCGTTGTTGAAGTGGTCCGAGGGTGTTTTTCTGCCATTCATGTTTACTGTTGCTAGGCACGTCGATCACTCCTGAATACGCCGGTAGTTGGTCATTTAGAGATTGGAATGAGTTTAGTTAACAAGGTAGATAGGTGTCAATTTTCCAGGGCGTCGGAAATGGCTTCCAGGGCATCCTCAAACGAAGGTCCGTCGCTGGGCGTTCCGTGGGACGGTCGTGCCCAGGCAGATTTGTGTCCGCATAATACTGCGTGTCCGGCCCTCAGCCACAGGCAGTCAACGTCTTGAAACCCTGTCTTCCAGCTAATTCAGATTGTCGAAAATTGTGTCCGGTATTTCGCCTTCCTCTGGATATATGCGGTAATATCAAATACGCTTGTCTCTGTTCTGTCTTCAAATTCGGCGAGGTTCGAGATTTAGGGATGCTACGTCAGCATTGACGGCAAACCGTCCAGCGCGGTTGCCCTCGCCTTCGGATAGAGGGTCAGAACCGCTTTGGTCAACCTGCCTTCGCTGCAAACAAAAACGACCAACTTGAACGCGTCGGTCGTTTTGAAACGTGTCTGAGTTATCAAGGCCGCCATCTGCTCGCGCCGCGACAGCACCGCAATGTCGGCCAGGCGCGAATATACCCGTGAATCATCTTCGGACCAGGCTGTATCGCTGCCAGTTATTTTCCAGTATCCAACACACGAAGTCGCACAGCTAGCACCGGCGGAATTTCGTGGAAATTGTCCCAGTCCAATGCATGGCTGGGATCTGACGAGCCAAACACTGGCTCCTCGATACCGTCGGCGACGAACCCCCGCGTGAAAAATACGTTCAACAACACACTCATCGGTCGGTGAAAGTAGCGCTGTAGAACCGGCTAACCGACGATCGCTACGCCCTCGTACGGCGTTGGATTGATGTAGTGAGAAATCTTAACCGCGAGGGTGTCCACGATCCTCCCATCTTCCATCTCGACACGCTCGACAGAGCGGGATAGGCCGTTGGGTGAGTTGAAAGCAGGGTGCATCACGGCGAACACAAAACGTCCACCAGGTTTCAATAATCGAGAAACGGACTCTGCCAGCGGTTCGATCTCTGCCATGTCCATGATCGCCATTCCGCAAGATATTGCGTCGAATTTTTTTGACTCCAGCTGGGTCAACAATTCGTTGTCGGTGGCGTCAGCGACCAGAAACTCAATCTGTTCTCCATATTCCGTGCTGGCAGCTATGGCATTTTCGATCTGGCGAGGGGCGATGTCGATGGCAGTCACCCGGACCTCATGTTCGGCCATTTGGCGGGCGAAGTGGCCGTTCCCGCAGGCGACGTCCAGCAGCGTTTCTCCTGATTTCAGGGCGAGTAGTTTCTCCATTGAAGGCCGGACCAGCGAATTGTGGAACGAATTTCCTTCGCCCATTCGCTCGTTCCAAAAGTCTGCGTTGGTGTCCCAAGCATCGCGCACATCGTCGTTGAACTGCGGGAACTCATGTGGCGGTTTTTGTTGATTCAATTGGAGCCTCCGGTCGATTGATGACGCCTGATTATATCTCAATTCGGACTCTTACCGTTCCTTGACACCTCATTGTATTAAACTTAAAATGAACGCACGTTCTAATATCGAGAATGCGAACATAAACCTGCGACTGCGAGCTCCAAAACCAGTGCAGGATCGGGTTGAACATCGTCCTGAGAGGTGGACTCGGCATGGCCCAGTCAGAGCGCATTGTATCCGGCAGTCGCCAGGATGAGGACTACTCCCAAGACAACAGCCTGCGACCTCGAAGGCTCGTCGACTATATCGGCCAGGACCGTGTAAAGCGGAATCTGGACATCGGCATCAGGGCCGCTCAACAGCGGGGCGACCCTCTGGACCATCTCCTCGTATACGGCACACCAGGCTTGGGGAAAACCACGCTAGCGAACATCATCGCCATCGAGATGGGCGTTCAAATCAAGATCACCTCAGGCCCCGCCATCGAAAGGCCAGGGGACATGGTGGCGATACTGACTCAACTGCCCGAAGATTCTGTGTTGTTTATCGACGAGATTCACAGGCTCAGTCGAGTGGTTGAGGAGATTCTATACCCGGCCATGGAAGACTTTTTTGTGTCCTGGGTTATCGACAAAGGTCTCAAAGCCCGGAGCATGAACCTGACGATCAAGCCGTTCACTTTGATTGGCGCGACCACCAGATTCGGCATGGTAAGCGCTCCGTTGAGGGACCGATTCGGCTCAGTTTATCGCCTGGAATTTTACGATGAAGAAGCAATGAGAACCATCGTCGCCCGTTCCGCTAGAATCTTGGAAATTGAATCGGATGAAGATGGAATCGTTGAGATAGCCCGCAGAGCGCGGGGGACTCCCAGAGTGGCGAACAGGCTACTTCGTCGTGTGAGAGATTACGCGCAAGTCATGGCCGATAATGTCATTAACGCTGAGGTCGCGAACGAAGCATTGACAGGCCTTGAAGTTGACCAACTGGGGCTCGAAGGGTTGGACCACCGGGTATTAAGCTCCATCATAGAAAAATTTGGCGGCGGGCCGGTGGGACTCGACACGTTGGCTGCATCCATCAGCGAAGAATCG
>PAIW01000108.1 GCA_002710885.1 Chloroflexota bacterium
CAGCGTTACCTTTACCCTTCTCTGTCACCTGGGATTGCGGGCCCGCACGACTGCGGCAATGAGGGTTCGAGGCCAATCGACCAATGGAAGTTTGGCTAAGGATTGCTCTTGCTCGTTGATGGTTTCGCCTCGCTCAGGGAGAAGGGCGGCTTTGCTCAGTTGAACATCGGCAACTGCTCGAACGTGCCTCCGACTATGGGTTTGGAGTCGAAGCCGAGGTATTGCTCCAGGACGGTGGCGTAGAGGCCGCGGAAGTCGTAGGTGTGAGCTAAGTCTTCGCCGTTGGCGAGCTTCGGTTGTTCTAGCGACGGGTACTCGGCGTACAGTCCGCCAGATACCTGGTCGCCGATGAAGAATGCCCCTCCGCCTGAGCCGTGGTCGGTGCCGGAGCCGTTGTCGTAGATGCGGCGCCCGAACTCGGTGAACACCATCATCAGCACGTTATCCGAGGCGTTGTGCTCTCGGATGTCGGCGAAGAAGTCGGATATAGCTCCTGACAGGTCGCCGATAAGCTGAGGCTGGATGGGGTTCTCGTTGGCGTGAACATCGTACCCGCCTTGGGCGGTGTAGAAGATGCGAGTGCCTAGATCGGCGGTGTGGACTCTTGCCACGTCCCGCAGAGCCTTGGCGATGGGGTTGTTGGCGTACTCGATGCTGGACTCATACCGTTCCGGCGCGACTTTTATCATATCCGCACCGGTCAGAACGTCCTGTCCGGTCTGGGCCAGGTATTCCATGACAGGGCCGGTTCCAACGGCGGGGCCGTACATCTCTTTGAAGATGTCCAGGGCCTCGTTGCGTTGAATTTCGGCGCCGATTCCAGACATCAGGCCGTAGTTGTCAAGATTGCTGACCGAAGTCACAGGCACGCCGGGCATGGCCATTGCGCGAGGCAGGCCGACGCCGAAATTGACGCCCGTGAGCGGACTTTCGCCCTTGGGGTCAAGCTCGCGGATGGTTCGACCTAGCCAACCGACCGTCGATACTTTGTCAGGCTCGCAGGTGTGCCATATGTCCATCCCCCGGAAGTGGGATCGACTGGAGTTGGGGTAGCCGATGCCCTGTACGACGGCGATGTCGCCCGCTTCGTACATCTCCTTGAACGGCCCCATCTTTGGATGGAATGCCAACGAGTCGGTGAAGGGGAGGACCTGGTCCTGAGGTATGCCCACCGTGGGCCTGTTGTCGTAATAAACCGGGTTCGTGTATGGGATTACAGTGTTCATGAAGTCGTTGCCGCCCGTTAGCTGGACGACGACCAGAACCGAGTCTTTTCCGTTTCCATTCCCTGCCATGTGACGCGCCCCTCCAGGTTTCTTTTGTATTTGAGGCCGGAGATCAAGACGATGCTCGGCCACCGGAGTTGTGTAATCTCAGAATCTATGCAAACTGGTACTCGCGGGATGCGACGATGAGTTGGAGAATTCTGCCGATCTGGTTGGCGTGTTCTTTTCTTGCGTCGTCGGAGTCCAGGTCAATTTCGCCGATATTGTTGGCGTGACGGATAAGCGCCGCCTGGGTCGTCTCTCCAACCTCGAGTGGGCCGACCAACTCCAGGCATCGCTCCACAAGCTCGCTAGGAGACAGCTTGCCTTCCAGCCGGGAAAGGATGTCCTGAATGCCGGGTTTAGTGGTGTCGCTGAACTGGTTGACGGCGAAATTGACCCGTTCGTTCAGCGTGCCGCCGTCGATCCATTCGTGTCCGGTGTGCCAGCCTTCGACGGTCGGCGGGTTCATGAGCGATTGACCCATGACCGTAGCCGCGCCGCTGAGAGCCGTTATGGGCTCGGTGGGGTCTGGGAACTGGTAGGTGCCTACCAGTTTGATGGTCCCAGCCACCAGTTCTGCGGGGTTCTTGACCTTCTGATGTCGGGTGTTCTTAAAGAATTCGGATGTGAACAGCGCGCGCAAAACAGGAACGATCTGCCCGTCGTTATCCTGAAACGCCTTGACCAGAACCTCGATGGCTTCGGGGTCGTTGGGAGGCTCGATGCTCCATGAAGGGACCTGTGGTTCGTCGGCCACGAAAAAGTTGTAAAGATGACGTGCGATGAACCTGGCAGTTGCATCTTGTTTGACGACGATTTCGATTATGTCCTCGCCGTTGAACGGGCCGGTGTAACCCAGGAACGTTTTATCGTTGTCGTCGTGGTCCTCGGGAACGTATTCAAAGTCGGACTCGTAGCTACCGAAGGGGTAGAGGGGAATGGGTTGCGTGAACGTCCAGCCGGTGAAGGCGCGGGCGGCGTTTTTGATGTCGTCTTCGGTGTAGTTGCCGACACCCATGCTGAACAGTTCGAGCAACTCACGGCCCCAGTTCTCGTTAGGCTGGTCTGAGTGGTTTTCGCAATTGTCCAGCCAGTAGTTCATGGCTGGGTCTTTGGCGAGCGCCACGAGGATTGTTTGCATATCGGTCATCCCGACTCTTCGGAAAAGCTGGATTTGCTTGAGCATAGTTGGCGTGTGCTCGCTTTTGTACCAGGCCGCTGCAAACAGGTGATGCCAAAATAGGGACATCTTCTCTTCGAGAGGGCGCTTGGTGTTAATCATCCGCCAGACCCACTGTCCGGCCCAAAGAGGCATAGAGTCGTTGTACGTTAGCTCCAGGTTGTATCGTTTGAGAGCGTCTTCGTTGAGGTCTTCAAACCTGTCGGGGTGGAGCAAATCTTCGACGATCTCGTCATAATCTTTAGAGGAAAGTGCTTCCTGCTCTGCCCTGGTGGCGCCAAAACCCGCACGGCGCATGAGATGAGATATAAGGGCAAGTTCAGTTTCCGGCATGTTCAGTCCCCCTAGATATTGAATCGATGATCGGGCAGGGCGGCCCTTAACACCGTGAGCACTCCTGCACAGTTGGATAGACAGTATTTTACCTCACAGCCGTGCGGTGTTCAACGATACGCTGGGAATCAGATAGCCACCGCATATCTGGCGCCCAACCAACAGTGATTGATCCGATGTCGGCCTGATGTTATCGATTCAGAATTGCGGCGACGTCCTATGGCATATCTATGTCGTAAATTAGTTGCCATGTTGTCTTTCTGACCGCAGAAGAGGGAATTCCACTAATTTTCAGAATGTTTCAATTCATGAACATATGCCACATTGATAATTGATTGATAACGGAGGTGTTTTAAGGAAGTATGCCGTAATAACCAAAATAACTCATACCCGCGAGACCAATTATTCGATCAGAAAGGGCGACTCTATATTCAAGGTCGCCCTTTCCATTTCTGAATTGCGGGTTCAGGGGAACATTTACTTTTTGGCTGACACAGGTTCTGATTACACTGTGATCCACGCCCCCGACGGAGAACATATGGGCATCCCATTTTCGCGACTGGACAATAAATTAAGCATCGCGGGGATCGGTGGCACCCAGGAGTATTTCTCTGAGGATGCTGTGTTGGCTTTCAGTGATGGAACGCTGTTACGAGCATACCTGTTGCAAGTCGCAATCGCCAAGCCATCTACGAGCGCCGAGTCATCGCCCTCGATGATTGGACGGCCACTTTTGCACAAATGGCGTATGGTGCCGTGATCCGTGGGGCAATCGGCTGGAACTTATAGCCAAAGATGCTGACCTGACTATTCGGTCAGATATGGACGATGTTGCCTTTCGATTCTAGCCTCAAACAGCGACTACCGATTTGATCCGGTTCTGAGCGCCTAAACCAGCGAGCCGGATTGGTTACCATAGGCGCGGGGCGTCCAGGCGCCGGACTCCACGGCGGTTAAGAAGTCCAGGACTACGCCGTTGAACAGGTCTGGCTCCTCCAGGTTGATGGCGTGGCCTGACCGGGGTATCACAACGAGGCCGGAGTTCGGGATGTTGCGCTTCATGTACACGGATGTCTCGATGCACGGGTCATCCTCGTCGCCGGTCATGATGAGCGTTGGAACGTTCAGGGCGCGGAGCTTGTCTTCCAACTCGAATATGGCCGGACGGCGGCCCTGGATTCCCTGAAACGTGAAGGCAGAGCCGATGTTGGAGTGTTCCATTAGCTGTGAACGGAACTCCTCGTAACCTCTGGGGTCTTTGTTCAGAAGCTGGACCCGGGTTGGGCTGTTGGAGTAATCGCCCATCGACTCCATGCCGCCGGAGCGCATACCGTCAGCGACCCGGTTCACCGTCTGGCGAAACGCCTCCGGGTCCGTGGAGCCAGAGCCTGTGCCTGCGACCACAAGCGAGCGTGCCATGTCCGGGTAGGTCAGGCCAAAGTTCAGAGCCACGTTTCCGCCCATGCTCAGACCGCCGATGTGGGCCTTCTCGATCCCAAGACGTTCCATCAATCCGCGCACGTCATCGACAGCCTGTTCTTGTGTGTAGTCGTCGAGTCTAGTTGGGATATCCGAAGGCGGGTATCCTCGCGCGCTGTAGGTTATCACTCGGTAGCGGCGGCTGAAAAACCTCATCTGAGCCTCCCACGAGCGGTAGTCGCCGGCGAACTCGTGGCTCCAAATCAACGGGTAGCCCTCCCCGGCTTCCTCGTAGTAGAGATTGATTCCGTTGATCTCGGCTTTAGGCATGGCTGGCTCCTTTGGGAAACTGGTTTTCACGTAACGGTGTATCAAGTGTCGGGAAGTCAATCACAACGCGGAGCCGAGGGCAAGTCTGCGTATTCGGGTAGGCAATTCAACAGGGGCATCGAGACCATCCCATCAGCTATAATGGTGTCCGGAGCAATGACAGTCGAAGGGTCCCTCGTTTGGCGCAGGCGCGAATCATGTACTGGAAAGAGATACCTGTTCAGGTCCAGGCCAGGGACGATCGCGGCGTGGTGTCGAGGCAACTTGACGAGCGATTTCAGCAGGGCGTGGACGCCATCTCAATGTTCGATGGCAGCGCTGGTAGTGACGATTACCTGGACGCCTGGGAGTGGGGCGCGTTTTCTGAGTCCGATGGGACCGCCGAGGATTCAGCGGACGCTCTGGCTGAGCGGATTAACTCTGGCTTTCCATCGGACTTTGCGGCGAGAATTCGAGACCTGCAACGGGACGGCAAGCGCGATCCGAAACCGGGGGCGATTGACCACTGGATTGAGGGTGGATAAGTTTGGCGTCTGTGGCTGAATCACCACTGTTTTCTTCGAACTAAACGGACTAATTACGAAAACAACGGAGCGACCCGAAATGACCGGCAATGATACACAAGTCAAAGCCATGACGATTCTGGAACGGTTGGCTGCTGGCGACCTGCTGATCTCCGATGGCGCCACCGGGACATACCTACAACAACACGGTCTAGAACCCGGCGGCTGTCCTGAAGAGTTCAACGCCAGCCACCCCGATGTTGTTGAAGGCATGGCGAAGGCGTACTTTGACGCTGGCTCTGACATGGTTTTGACCAACACCTTTGGCGGCTCTCGGTTCATGCAGAGAAAGTACGGATATGAATCCCGCGTGTCGGAGTTCAACCGGTTGGCAGCGGAGCAGGCAAAAAGTCAGGCTCCCGACTCCAACCACTACGCCGTAGGCTCCATTGGCCCCACGGGCGAGTTTCTGGAACCGCTGGGTGCTGTGAGCGATTCTGAGATGTACGACTCGATGACCGAACAGATAACCGCGCTAGTCGAAGGAGGAGCGGACGCCATCCTCATGGAGACTCAGATGGCTATTGAAGAAGCGATTATCGGGGTCAAAGCCGCAAAGGACAACACTGACCTTCCCGTGATCGCCACAATGGTGTTCGACAAGGGACCAAGGGGATTTTTCACAATGATGGGTGTGACTCCTGAGCAGGCGGTCACCGGACTGCGCGNGGCAGGGGCCGACATCGTGGGNGCAAACTGTGGCAATGGAATCGANGNCATGCTGGAGCTTGCCCAAAANATGCGCGCCGTTGACGATGGCTACATGCTGGTCCATTCTAACGCAGGGATACCCGACTTGGTGAAGGGCGAAGTGGTCTATAACGAGTCGCCGGAGTTCATGGCCGAGCGGTTCAAACAGCTAACCGATTTAGGCATCAACATCGTGGGCGGATGCTGCGGCACCGGCCCGGATCACATTCGAGCGCTGTCTAAGTTGCTCCGAGGTTAGCCGCTATCTGAGGCCTGGAGTAGTCGGGAAGCACTTCGGCGGAAAACAGNTCCACCGACTGCATTGCCTGTTCGTGGGTNATGTCCCCCCACTGGAACGAACACACGAGGTAGTTGGCGCCAGTCTCGATGTACTCGTCCAGATACTCNCGCACCGACGCAGGCGAACCTGCAAGCGCAACGCCACCAAGTCTGGTGGGGTTCTCTCGTGTCGCTTGTTTGTCGAAACGTTCTATCTCGGCCTCGATGTCTCGGCGCGTTTCCCTTTTAGGCAGTCCGGCGGGCCGGTCTCCCACGAATCCGAATGAGCCGTCTTTGCTGTGAAGGAACTGGTCCAGCCCTCGTTTCTCAGCTTCAAGCCTTCGAGGAGTGCCCAGGTTCCAGCGGTAGGTATCCCAGGCAGGTTTCGCGATGGCGATAGCCTCGTCGTCGGTCTCCGCGACTACCATGTGAACGACTAACCCGATTCGAGGCTCCGAGCCGTGCAACACAGGATTCTTGCCGCTTTGATGCTCTTCCCACGCCTCATGAAATCTGGGGACCTGAGTTTTCAGGCTCTCCATATCACCGACGATAATGCTATTCATGCCCTCCATAGCTGCAGTTTCGACGTTTCGCATGTACCACATGGGCGGATGCGGGGTCTGGACAGGGGCCAGCCGCATGGGTAGCTCGTCGAAGCTATGGAACTGGCCTTGATAGGTCAGCGCTTCGTGAGACAGGCCCTCTCTGACAATTTGAAGTGTCTCCTGGTAGCGGGCGTAGTTAGTCTCCGAGTCGGCTTCCTGGCCCCAGAAGTGCGCCTCAAGGACTCCGCCGCGCCCGACGCCGATCTCAAGACGACCGCCGCTGAGGTTGTCCAACATGCTGATCTCCTCAATTAGTCGGAGGGGATGGTGCAGGGGCAGGACGTAAACGCACGGTCCGATTCGCAGGTTGCTTGTCCGCTGAGACACCGCCGCCAGAAACACGTTCTGCGAGGGAGCGAGGCTGTGAACCGCCGGAGTGTGATGCTCTGCCAAATGGTAGGCGTAGAATCCAGCAGTGTCGAACCTGTCTATCTGCTCCAGCCGGTTGTTGTAAATGTGGTCAAGAGACTGACCGGGGACCGGTTCTATGTGGTCGAAAACACCAAACTCCAGGGACATGCAGGACTCCTCGTATATTGATCTGGGTGGCCTCGATTGTAAATGTGAGGCAACGGACGGTCAATTCTATTCGTCACTGTTAATGACAGATGTCTGCAAACACACCTTCATCGAGTAATGATCGAGACGCACAGCGTGTGTGAACTCGGAAGGGAGGTCTGAAACCCTCCCTGTCCACGTGGGTGTGGATGTCGATGATCCCAGCGATGAGCATCGGCCCTCTCAAATCTACAACCTTCGTTGCCGGGCCATCCAGAGGTAGCGTGTCGTTGCCGACTGCTTGAATGCTCTCGCCGCTGACTGCCACCGTAGACACAATCGTTGATGCAGGATCCATCGTCAGAATTTGTCCGTTATGAAATATCAGGTCGGCCGGGTTTGCTGGATTAGTCATTGATTTCACCTCTTGGNATGTCCGCCACGATGAGTCTTTAGCAACCTAGTTTCAATGTGTTCGATATTACGGAAAGACACTAAAACAAAGATGATGAGGTAAAGACCAACGAAGGCGCCAACCGTAATGTAAGCCGAAAAAACTGAAACGCGATCCGCGATCAAGCCAAACCCAAGAGCCACAGGAATGTAAACAGTCATCTTAAGGAGGTTGATAAAGGATTCTCCCGTAGCTCGTTGGCCAGAAGAAAATTCTCTGTGAAGGTCGCTGGAAATCAGAGGGAATGAAACATAGTACGCTAGAAGGGGTAGAAAAATAAAAACTGCTCCGAAAGGAGATTTAAGCGNCCCGGTAAGAACGAACCCGCCAGCGCTTACGAAGATCAAGAAAGTGTAGATTTTTCCTCGCGAGTAACCCCTCAGCTTATGTGAGAATTTCGCAGATAAAGCTGCGATACCATTTCCTACAGCGGCAAGATAACCTAAAACAAAAAGCGGGATGCCTACACGCANAAAATACAACTGCCCGTACTCATCGGCAAGATTTAGCGTCGCTCCAAGAATTACGGTCAAGAAGATCAGGTGGTAGATAAACGGATGCCGCCAGAGAAATCTTCCGGTTGAAACGATATGCTCCCAGTATGTCACCTCTTCAGTCGTTCTTTGGATTTCCGGCTCTCGGAGAGAAAGAGCGAGCAGCAAGGCGATGAACGAAAATATCAAGGTGAGCCAGAACGGCGGCGCCAGGCCGTAGTAATCGGCAATCATTGCTCCGGCTATTCCGGCAACAATTCCGGCGATACTTTCGTAGAATATGGCATTCCCCAGCGTTTTCTCATAAGTTTCTTCCTTGCTCAATTCCAGCAACGTGTCATACAGAAACGAGGTGTCGGTGCCCGACTTTAGCGCAGAGCTTATCGAAGCGGCAAAAGCGCCAATCATGAACAGGCTTATGTCTTGCGCGATCGCCCAAAGGAAAGTGTTCAGCATGAAAAATACGATGTTGATCGCAAGGACGTACTTTCGGCTCCAGCGATCAGAGATTGCGCTCGACGGAATCTCAAAAATCAGCAAAAATACAGCAAAGACTATTTCGACCTGGACCATGTCAGTTACAGAAAGCCCCCGGGATTCCATCAAAATCTTGTCTATTGAGTAATAGAGGACAAAGCCCTCAAATACTTTGAAGAGATAAAATTTCCAAATGTTCGATTGAAGACTAATGTCTGTCATTTTTCTTGATTTCTTCACTCGGAGAGNATGGAAACAAAGTCGAGATGACGCAACTGTAAATGAAGAGTCTATCTGAAAATGGATATAGTTGGGTGAACACGTTCTTCCATCATGAGATAGGATTGGGCTTTCACAACTATTTGAAAAGNGCCGTCTNATTATGAATTTTTCAGGAGGCCGGTTAATGAATGAACGAAAGCCGAGGCTTGAGGGGAAGGTAGCCATCGTAACCGGCGCCGGAGCGTCTGGGGAGGTCATGGGCAATGGCAAAGCCACGGCCATCCTCTTTGCGCGAGAGGGAGCGAAGGTCCTGCTGGTCGATAATCAAGAAGACCGCGCCACCCAAACACTGTATACGATCACTTCCGAGGGAGGTGAGGCATCGGTGTTCACTGCCGATGTCAGCCGGGCCGACGACTGCGAGGCGATGGTTCAGGCTGTTGTCCAAAAATACGGACGCCTCGACATCCTCCACAACAACGTCGGCATCGGAGGGTCAGGCACCGTGCTTGAAGTGACCGAGGAAGACTGGGACCGTGTGATGACGGTCAACGTGAAATCCATGATGCTGACATCCAAGTACGCCATCCCTCAGATGGTTTCGTCCGGCGGCGGAGGCTCTATAGTCAACATCTCGTCGATCTCGGCGGTCCGGCCTAGGGGTCTGACAGCTTACAGTGTTTCAAAGGGCGGAGTCATAGCTCTGACCCAGGCGATGGCGATTGACCACGCGCCAGACGGAGTTCGAGTCAACTGCATCATGCCGGGGCCTGTTTACACCTCGATGGTGGCTCGCAACATGACCGAGGAACGTCGCGAGACTCGTCGGGGGGCTTCGCCTCTAGGCGTCGAAGGTTCGGGTTGGGACATCGGATACGCCGGGCTGTTTTTGGCGTCTGACGAGGCCCGATGGATAACTGGCGTTATCCTGCCGGTCGATGGCGGAGTAACGATAGCCAGCCCTTCGAGGTAACTTTTAACAATCAGCTTTCAGCCGTCAATTAGTGTGTCATTCTGAGACCGTAGTCGAAGAATCTGGTCGTCCGTAGTCACCGGTTGTTCTTCAAGCGGTCAGATGCGTTTCACTCCGTTAAGCATGACGACAAAAGGATTCGTAAGGCTCTNAATCTCCCGCCGANGCGACGCCAATTGCCGGCGTCGATCGCGCTTCNGGCGAAAGCGAATTCTCCCAGTCGGGAATAAGCATCTTGTGAGAGGGTTCCAGCGTGAGAATCATCAGCACGCCCACAAAACTGAACGCCATCGACAGGGCCAATATCGGNCCGTATGAACCTGTGACGTAGATGACNAGGCCAGCCAGNCCTGTGGCGNTGGCGTGTCCNATTAGGGCNCCCATCATCTGGAAGCCGTAGGTTGTGGCTATAGGCCCCTCGCCGAAATACTGGCGATTAACCACCATGTAGGCNGACATCTCGCCGCCGAACCCGATGCCGAACAANACACCAAAAACGTAGAACATCCAGACATCTGACGCCCANAATAGAGNNAGCACCGTGATTCCCTGGACGAAAAGCGCCAGAATCATNATCCGCTTGCCGCCGAACCGTTCNGCCATTATTGGGGTTCCGAACCGACTNCCGACGCTGAACAGCGAAATCAGGCTGAGGATCGCGGCGGCGGNCACCAGACTAATCCCCTCNTGCACGGCGATNGGCACNGAGTAGATGAGTATGATGCCGTGCCCCGCGCACCCGAGCCCATGTATCAGCGGAAGGTTCCAGAAAGCCCTGGTGCTNCGCACGTGTTTGTTGAATACTTTGATTCTCAGNTTCTCAATCGCGTCTGGCCTTATGATCTCCGTNGGGTCATCGGGNCNAGTTCCGTAAGGTTCGATCTGAATNTCAGAAGGCCTGTTTCGGAAAAANATCGACAGCGCAAGCACGATGCCGCCGCCCACCAGTCCGATGCTCCAGAAAGTGCCCTGCCAGCCCAACGACCCTATGAGATAGCTGATCAAAAGTGCCATGATCGCGGTCCCGACTCCTCCTGCGCCCCATAGAATTCCCACGCCCAATCCCAGGTTTCGTNTGAACCACAGATTCACCGCTGCCATCAAAGGCACCATCGAGATGGATTGCGTCAGGGANAGCANGACCCCGAATGTGACAAAGAAGTGCCAGGGCTGAGTGATGANCCCCAGCAACAGCATGCTCACGCCGTAAAGCGCGCCGCCGAAGATCATCATGTTGCGGGCACCGTAGCGGTCCCCAAGCCAGCCGCTGATCGGGGCGAAGGCCGCGCTGACCAGGTAATACACCATCAATGCCGCNCCGATGGTTCCTACGCTCCATCCGAATCCGCCGTCGGCAGNGGTAAGCGGAGTGACGACCACTCCNGCNGCCATGCCAATGGAACTGCCGATGATCTGCACTAAGGCCAGTATCCCCACGATTACCCAGCTATAGTGAATGCCGAAGGGAAGACGTGTCGCGATTGTGCTCAACNTTGGCGTTGNGGNTAGNGCCACGGGGTTCACTTCCTTCTAAATTTCGCTTGACGCTATTATGCGGTATTTGGNGGNTNATTTAATGAAGNGGGCATGCCAGAATTAACGATTGCCCCCACCAGGTNTCGGCTGCGCTGGTNGTGTCCGTCAGNCTCGCCAGATNGGGAGCAAGATTAGGTTGGTTCGCNCTCAGAGAGTCTACCGTGGGGACCGANCCATAACCAACCGTGCCGCTAACNATGGTNGCGGTCAGGCTTTGCTCTTTCTCGNCGGCATCCACGGAGACTGCCCACGCGCCAAAGAAAATGAACAGCGCGATTATCCCNAGTNNGACAACCGCGAAGGACACCGGAACCGGCAAACTTCTCATATTCATATTAGCTNTGATCCTGTGTGTTGCTACGAGCAAGCTATGNCAATTATATGGCGCNTGGGNAAATGTGTTGTTATTCTCGGTATTGACAGCTAATGTGAGACTCTTGGGGTTGCTATTCCGTCAGGATCGGAAGTTTGACTCAAAAAGCTGTGCCTGCTGTGTCGCTCTCGAACTCTACTTCACCCTGACAACAGACGGTGATGATGCGGCGCACCACGTCTAATCCCAGGCCCGTTCCCTCACCTACGTCCTTTGTCGTGAAAAATGGATCAAAGATATGTCATTGTATCTCCTGCGGGATACCTGAGCCGTTGTCGGGAATCTCCACAACGATGTTGCCATCCTCTTGACGGGTTTCGATGATTATCGCTCCCTTGTTCCCAAGCGCGTCTATGGAGTTGTCCAACAAGTTCATCCAGACCTGGTTCAACTCGCTGCCAGGCGCCATGATGCGCGGGAGTTCCTGATCGAAAACACGAACTACTTCGATGCCCTGCGTCAGTCGGTTGCCCAGGATTGTAATGGTGTCCGCGATGCCTTGATGCACATCGACGTTCTGCCCGGCATCTCGATCCTTGAAGAAGAAGGATTTGGCGGCATTCACAAGCTTTGAAATGCTGGAGGCGCTCAGAACGATTGCTCCTGCCCAATCCTGGGCCGTGAACGACTTGGTCAACCAACTAATCGCTTCGCCCAATGTGTCTTTGGGCACTGTTGCGGCAATTTTCTCCAGGTCATCAGGTTGAATTCCCGCAACAGCCAGGGTCCCGGATATGCCTTCGCCGGTGGAGTTCAACAGCAGCGTGCCCAGGTCTTGGGCGCTGGCGGTATCGGCAGTGATGACCGCTCCACCTGCATGATCGTGGTGTTCGAAGTCGTGGGGGGACTGGTTTAGGTTAGACACTTGATCCATCCCAAAATACTCCGGCTATGGAGGTTGATTTACGGGTATTGATTCCGGGCGGTCTCATTCGACTCATTCCGCCTGCCGAATTGTTCAGAGCCGATTGTAACTGTGTAAGCGTGGGCAGACAACGTTTAAGAATTGATATATGAATAAGGGGCCTACACAACTCTGCGCAGACTCCTCGCATTCACATTCGTCAGCTGTAGGCATTCAGCAACAATGGGACAGAAAGCTAATGGCGATTCGGCGCTGATTGTGCGAGCTCTCTGAAATGTTGATTGGACAATCGTCTACGCTGAAAAGTCTGAGTCTGAACCTCCTTTCGCTAGAAACAGAGCTGTATCTACCTTGGGTATGCGCGCCAATCTCAGAATTGTATTCCCAAGTGGCATCTTCGCAACCGACATGATTTCGCTTATCATTCTGCGCAGGCAATCCAGATTTGAGGCTATGCGGCCATGCGTTAGCCTCGCAACTGATCGTATTGGGTCCGTTGGCCTCCGCCAGATTCCATGAGCCTGGAACAAACACCGCCGTTCCAATAACAGTGCCAACTGCCGTGACCGCAACCAGCATCCGAATTCGCATCGTTATCGACATGTTCATCATTGCGCCTCTTTCTTTGTTTGGTTGGCCCATTGAATCACGCCATGTTCTGCTGAACCTGATAGAGTCCAAACTTGCGCCTGACGAAACGCTGACACTAACGCCGGTTACTGCATAATCGAACCGCCCCTTGCTCTCCTGTCTTTCCAGTGAGTTGCGACCGCCGCGTCTTTACACTCCCATCACAATCATGTACGTTTCACACGCTTGAAACGAAATGCGGTGGGTCATGACCAACATCGCGCCCGCTACCGGAGGGAATTCTATGACTGGCGAAAAGCAGTATGACGTGATCATCGTGGGTGGCGGCAATGCCGCGCTCACGGCAGCCTTGGCCTCAGCAAATGAGGGCGCTAAGACATTAATGGTGGAGAAGGCCCCTGAATATCTGCGGGGCGGAAACTCCTACTTCACGGGCGGCCTGTTCAGGTTCGCCTACGAGGGCCTGGTGGATATTCTGGGCGTTCTGGATGAGATGTCCGAAGAGGAGCAGGCAGGCATAGACGTGGGGAGCTACAATCAGGCGGCCTTCTACTCCGACATCATGCGCGTGACCGAAGGTCTGTCCGACCCTCAACTCATCCAGACGCTGGTGGGACAATCCTACCCTACGATGAAATGGATGAAGGACGAGGGCGTTCCCTGGATTCTGGCGTACGGGCGCCAAGCGTTCCGCCACGAGGGGATTTTGCGATTCTGGGGTGGTCTCATTGTGGAGGCAGTGGGCGCTGGCAAAGGCCTTTCAGACAGCCTATTCGAGATTGTGGAGAAAAGGGGCGTGGACGTCCGATACGAGACCAAGGCGACAACCCTACGCACCGACAACCAGGGAAGAATCGTCGGACTGACCGTAAAAGGTTCCAGCGGTTTTCAAGATCTGGATAGCGACTCGGTGATCTTGGCCTGCGGAGGATTTGAGGCCAACCCTGAGATGCGAACACGCTACCTGGGGCCGGGTTGGGAGCTGGCAAAGGTTCGCGGCACTCAGTTCAACACCGGCGACGGCATCCGAATGGCCCTGGACATCGGAGCGCAGTCCTTCGGCCACTGGAGCGGTTGTCACGCCGTCGCCTGGGACCTCAACGCCCCGCCCACTGGAGACAGAAACGTCGCAGACCTGTTCCAGAAGCATTCCTACCCCTTCGGCTTGATCGTGAACGTCGAGGGCAACCGGTTCGTCGATGAGGGGGCCGACTTCCGAAATTACACCTACGCTAAATATGGCAGGGAAATTCTGTCCCAGCCCCAGCGGGCCGCCTTCCAGATATTCGACCAGAAGACCAAGCACCTGCTGAGAGACGAATACAGCGTCGCCCAGGTTTCGATGGCCGAATCGAACACCATCGAGGGATTGGCCGAAGGTCTGGACATCGACAAAGATCAACTGGTAAAAACGATTGCCGAGTTCAACGGCGCCGTGCAGGAAGGCGAATTCAACCCCACAGTGCTGGACGGAAAGAACACCGAGGGCATCGAGCCGCCCAAGTCCAACTGGGCTGTGCCGATCGACGAGCCTCCGTACTTGGGTTACGCAGTCACCTGCGGCATAACATTCACCTTCGGCGGCCTCAAGATCAACGACACCACCCATGTTCTGGACACCGAGGACTATGCGATTCCGGGGCTATACGCGGCAGGCGAGCTAACTGGCGGGCTGTTCTACCACAACTACCCCGGCGGCTCCGGCCTGATGGCCGGTGCGGTGTTCGGGAAGATAGCCGGCGGAGAGGCAGCCCGATACGCTCTGAGCGGAGAGTGACAAAGGATGTCCCAGCCAGCTAGAGTTACCGCCCGGTCTTCCGGTTCCAGAGGTTACGAAAGGAAGGTGAACGGGTTGTAGTCGGCATCTTTGAGCTGACCGAGGATATCCCTGGCTTGCGACGAATCGGTGACGGACGTATATTCCGGTGCCGTTGTGAACGGATTCATAAGAGGGCTGCTCACCTGCACGACGTTGCCTCCGGTCAGTTGGTAAAGCGGTGGGAAGTTACCCCGTTGGGCTACCGTAGCGGGGTCGGGCGCGTAGGTAAGCGCGGCATTGATACTGTTTTAGTTTGTGACGTTGTCGGTATCGAAGTACCGCTTGTCGCCAAAGGCCTTCCACTAGTTGCCTTGTTGATTTGCGACGTTGAGCCCGAGCGCAGAGTCTTCATCGTGCATGTATTTGGTTAGAAAGTTTCCTGTGTATAAGGCGTA
>PAIW01000109.1 GCA_002710885.1 Chloroflexota bacterium
TGAAACCAAGGAAAACACCAGAGTTGGCCGCGGTTATTGGCCCCATCGATTCAGGGTCTTTGAAAAGCGAACTCGAAGCACATTATTTCAACAAACACGCTCATTGATATGCTAGAGACCGACCGTCGGATTGTCGTCAAATCTGATCGTCTTGTCAGAATTCCAAATCGTTTTCAGAAAAATCAGATTTTTGTGTATTTGTCAGTTTTGTCAACAAGTGTCTGTTAGTAGGAGCGGTATGCCCGGACATACGTGGACAAATACACACTCATGGTCGATAATAAGATATCCAGAGGCCACGTCGTTCTTCGCGAAATTATTTTAGAACCTACCTCACATCAGCACCGCTTCGACACCTTGAGTCGCTCTGAGCCAAATTTCAGCGTCACAAAAAGGGAATCCGGTTGTGTTAACGCAACTGGCCGCAACCAACGGATATGGGATGATAATGAATCAAGAACGATCCCGAAAAAGAGTTCGGATTAACAGACCGTTTCCGACCCACGCTCTTGAAGACGTGCTGCCCATCGCCAGAACCATTCAAGACGCAAATTCAGGCCTGCCAATGGCTCGCCAGCTTCTCGCGTCTGCGCTTGGCACGACCGCGTCTAGCTCGAGTTTCAGGATGAAGTTAACATCGTCCGCCAAATACAACCTGACTGTCGGCGGTTACAAAGACGAGAATATCTCTTTAACTACATTGGGTCAACAATGTGTCGTTCCACAGGACTCAAGCGAAGCTTTTGCGTCGCTTGTGCGCGCTTCAATTCAGCCTGACAAATTCCGAGATTTCTATCGTCTGTTGAACGGCAAACGGATACCAGAAGAAGTTTACGCGAAAAACATGCTGATTCGAGAGTTGGACGTCCACCCGGACTTGGCGTCCGAATGCCTCCGCACGATCATCGCCAACGGCCTATTTTCGGGAATAATAAAACGCGATAACCAGCAACTAATTATTGAACTGGTCGACGGCGGCATCACCGAAAATCCATCCGATTCGCATTCGCCAGACTTCTCAAAATCAGAAAATTCTAACCCGCCTCGTCACGACTCAGTTGAATTGCATAGGATTGAGTCCGTCCCGCGCGTGTTTATCGGTTTTTTCAATCGCTCAGGCTTTGTGGGCCACATNGTNGATCGGTTGGAAAGCTTGGGGCTGGAAATTCTTGAAGGCGATTTGGGCGCCGAAGGGCCATCGTTGTCACTCTCGGCAAATGTCATGAAAGCGATGCAGGCCTGCAATTCAGGAATCTTGGTGGCGTCGGACATGGACCCGGGCCTCGATACACAGNATGNCGAGAGAGAACGGACGATCTGGCTTTTTCTCGGCGCGGCTACTTTCCAGTTCGGCANGAAGGTCGTGTTGATTNAGNCATCGTCGGAGCGATCTTCTGGACTTGCGACAGGATTAAGACTGGTGGACTTGGACCTGGAAAATTTGGATGAGACGACGCTTGGAATCCTAACGGCGCTCGTCGACGTCGGAGCGATCAAACTCGTGGCGCGGATTGCAAAGCCATCACAAGAGTTGTCGGCGCGAATCGAGGATAACCATTAAATGTTATGTCAACCAATACAGCCGGGTGTGTTTCGACAACACTTTAGTTTACATAACATTTATAGTGCGAACCATTTGCGAGAATCATCTAATCCGAGACTTCGGACAGTATCATCGCAAATGCCCTACACTGTCGAAACCTGCACTCTGTTGGCAATATCAGCCAAGGTTTCATCCACAGTGTTTAGCAGTCCCAATCCGCCGAGTCCCGTCGTGGCGGACATCAACACATACGGGCCAGGATATCCAGACGAAATCTCTTCCGCGATCTCGACTGGATCGGCGTCGTCTGGAAGAAGGTCAACCTTGTTCAGTACCAATATGCGTGGGATGTCCACCAAGCGCATTTCTTTCAGAATATCTTCCACCACCCGAACATGCTCTTTTGCGTTGCGGTGACTTAAATCCACTACCTGGACAATCACAGTAGACTCTTCGATCTCCTCCAGAGTCGCACGGAAGGCCGCAACAACGGTCGGTGGCAACTTGTGAATGAATCCGACAGTGTCGCTGACCAACGTCCGTGTCCCTGATGGCAGCATGATCCTCCGTGTAATGGGATCGAGCGTGGAGAACAAACGGTCTTCGGCGCGCACATCGGCGCGGGTCAGAGTGTTCAACAGTGTGCTCTTTCCAGCGTTCGTGTAGCCGACCAGTGAAGCCACCGGCATCTGATTGGCGTTTCGACGCGCTCTGTGGAGCCTCCGATGCCGTCGCACGTCTTCCAGGGACCGTTTCAGTCGCTGAATCCGATCTCGAACCAGGCGGCGGTCGGTCTCGATCTGGGTCTCGCCAGGACCCCGTGTGCCGATGCCGCCGCCAAGGCGCTCCAGATGGGACCACTGGCCAGCGAGCCGAGGCAACAGATACTCATGCTGAGCGAGTTCGACCTGGAGCCGGCCCTCTTTCGTTTGGGCACGACTGGCGAATACATCGAGGATCAACGCCGTCCGATCTATGACTTTGACGTCTCCCAGAGCATTCTCCAAGTTGCGCTGTTGCGTCGGGGTAAGTTCGTCATCGCAAATCAGCGTATCGAATCGACCAGCCTGCGCCAGCTCATTCAACGCTTCGAGTTTGCCTTTGCCAACATATATGTTGGTCGGTTTTTCGATCCGTTGGAACGTCGAGCCGATCACTTGAGCGCGCGCGCTGACCGCCAGCTCGCCAAGCTCTGCCAGCGAGTCCTGGATACGCCACCGCGAACCGCGGCGCTTCAACTGAACACCCACAAGATACGCGCGCTCTTTGCGCTTGGCTGTCCGCTTTAATTTCCTAGGAATCGTGATCTCCTTATTTCGCGTTCGTCTCAGATGCTCAAGCCTGCCATCTGCTCAAGCCCTTTTTCGAGTAGATCGTCCGCGATGGTCAATGACAGCCGAATGTACCCCTCGCCATACTGTCCATAACCACTGCCCGGAGTTACGACAATGTTGCCTTCCTCCAACAGTTTTTCAGTGAGGGATGCCGACGTATAGCCCTCAGGAATTCTGGCCCAAATGTATAAGCTGGCTTTGGGTGGATCGACATGCAGACCAATGGATTCCAACGCTTTTAGCACTTTGTCTCTGCGGCGTTGGTAAATCGCGTTCCGTTCATCAATCCAATCGTCGGTGGTGTTAAGGGCTTCAATACCCATCTTCTGGATCCCTTGAGGCACGCCCGAGTCCAAATTTGACTTGACGATCAACAACGCTCTAATCATGTCCGCGTTCCCGACGGCCATCCCAATTCGCCACCCCGTCATATTGTAGGTCTTGGACAGCGAGTGAAACTCGACTCCAACGTCCATGGCTCCTGGAGTTTCGAGAAAGCTTGGGTGCCTGTAGCCATCGTACACCACGTCGGTGTAACAGGCGTCGTGCATCACCGCAATATCAAATTTTTTGGCAAATTCTACAACCTTCTCAAAGTAGCCAAGGTCGGCGATGGCTCCGGTCGGGTTATTCGGGTAGTTCAGCCACATCACTTTGGCCCGTCTAGCCACATCTATTGGAATCGAGTCAAGGTCAGGCAACCACCCGTTCTCCTCTAACAACGGCATCCAGTGGCAATCGCCGCCCGCAAACCACGTCCCAACAGAGTACACCGGGTAACCGGGATCAGGCACCAAAGCAATGTCCCCAGGCTCGATGAAACAAAGAGCGGCGTGCCCAATGCCCTCCTTGGCTCCAATCAACGAAATGACTTCTGAATCGGCGTCCAAGGTGATCTCAAACCGCCGATGATACCAATTCGCAACCGCTCGCCTAAACTCGGGCATGCCTTCGGTCTCTGGATACCGGTGATTCGGCACATCGACGGTAGCGATTTTGAGCGCGTCGATGACGGGTTCGGGAGTCGCAAGGTCCGGGTCGCCAATACCAAAGTCTACGACCTCGATCCCTTCGGCTCTTTTAGCAGCAATCTTACGGCTAATTTCGACAAACAGGTACGGCGGTATCTTCTCTACTCGGCTGGCGAATTTCATTACTCCTCCGTGAAGAATTTTTTAGATGCGTCAGACGTATGTTAAGCCACAGGCTTTAAGCAGTAAAGCAAGCNCTTATTCGCCACCGAATTATCTGCCGTCACCCGCTCCAACAATCCACGCATTTAGCATTAGACCAGTCCCGGGATCCGGTCCATTTGACTCAGACGCGTCCCTTGATTGTTTTAAACCGGGAATAACATGAACGTGCGACACATAATTTCGCCTTATTAAGACCTATTTTTCGCTTCATTGGTTTGTATTGAGTCGTTATTATGATCATGAGACATACGAATTGGGTCGACGCTGTGTCATAATTGGCGCCAGCGCCGATCCATGGATCTCACATTGTGCTGGAACAGCGAATCCGGCCTGATATAGTGCAGCCATAAGCTAACCTACACACAAACACGTATTTTTACCGTCGGTCGCCTTGGTTTCAAAGTATGTATGACACCAAATATACATGCCTAATTTATCAGTTTTCAAAATCGCAAAATCTTGTATAGGTATCGTTTTTAAGGTATGTATTTGCCCAGATTAAGTTTCATCCTAATAAATTTACATNATTTCCTGATTAAACGAGAAACTTAACGATCGTCGAATCATATTATCTTTCACTATCTAAGCCGTGTTTCCTGCCGTTCCGAATGATGATTGTAGTGATCATACAATCATCAGGGCTTCAGTACAATTGAGCTAACACAAAATGCTATCTTAAACGTCAAAATCCAGTCGGTTCGCATAACATAGAAGTTTTAGGTCAGTTTGCATCAACCACGCCAATCACCATCAAACGATTCTTCGACCGGTCCTTCCATTATGACGTCTCCGTCTCCAGGCCACTGAATGTCCAACGAGCCTCCTGGCAAGTCAATCGTGACATTATCTGACACCAACCCTTTTAGACGAGCCGCCACCACGACAGCGCATGCCCCTGTCCCGCAAGCCTGTGTCAGGCCCGATCCGCGTTCCCAGACACGCACCTTCATTCTGTGGCGCGACAGAACATTGACGATCTCAAAATTGACTTTATTCGGAAACATTGAGTGGGATTCTACGATTGGACCGATTTCGTGCAGTGGGTAGTCCTCAACATCGACGTCGATGAAGGTGACCGCATGTGGGTTGCCCATGGACACTCCAGTAAATACGATCTGTTGACCGGCGATTTCTAGTTCATGGTCGATCACCGGGCCTTCACCTTCTACGACCAGTGGAATATCTGCGGGAACCAATCGCGGCGGGCCCATGCTGACAGACGCTCGAGTCATGAACTCACCGTTCCACAGAGGCGTGACAGGCAGAATCCCTGCCGCTGTCTCTACCCTTACAGGCCGATCCGAGAGATTTAGAGCGTTTGCGTCTAAAGCGAAACGGACAAAACACCGTATTCCGTTGCCACACATCTCGCCTTCTGAGCCATCTGCATTAAACATCTGCATGCGAACGTCAGCCTTCTCAGATGGCAGCAGAATTATCAGGCCATCCGAGCCTATCCCTTTGTGGCGGTCACTGACAGCCGCCGCAACCTTCGGCCAGTCGCGGGTCTCGTTTCGAGCATCCACAAATACGTAGTCATTGCCTGCACCATGCATCTTCTTGAATTTCATAAACTGTCTCCGAAGGACGATTTTGATGATGTGGTTCATGGCAAGTTCGGCTACCGGCGAACCGATTCTTACCGATATTGAGGCCGGGTATCGCGCGAAGGTTCGAGAGTGTCAGAGCCTATCGCCCGGGATTATCGCCTTGGCGATCAGAAATGTCCAACCATTCTTGCAGAATCGTAGCAGCCGAGTCCATTTCCTCTCCGGCGTCAATCCATAGGATTCTCGGATCGTCGGCTCTGAACCAAGCGTGCTGTTGGCGAGCGTACCGATGCGTGCNAAACTTCGTTTTGGTNACGGCTTCGTCCAAACTGATATCGCCGCGGATATGTGAAGATAATTCACGGTACCCAACACTTGTCATTGAAGCCAAGCAACTATCATAACCCCGGGCTAACAAGGATCGGACTTCATCAAGCCAACCAGACGCCATCATCTCATCTACCCTGTCGTCGATGCGCTTGTACAATCGCTGTCGATCCATCTTTAATCCGATAATCAGGTTATCGAATCCTGGGTCAATCGTCCGCGGTCCCGGGTTTCGTTTCCCATNTCTTGCGACCTCGATCGCTCGAATGATTCGCCGCAGATTTCGTGGGTCAACCTTANCCGACGCCTCATTGTCTACCGAAACTAGCAATTCGAATACCGCATCGACACCAGATTCTGCAGCCAATGCCTCTAAATGTCTGCGGAAGGCTTCGTTTGGCGGCACATCCGGAACCTGCCAGCCTTCTAATACGGCCCACACATATTGTCCGGTGCCGCCGACTAAAAATGGCAGATTGTGGTCATTTGTTACGTTTCTGTATGCTTCAATCGCAAGGGACTTGAACATTTGCAGNCCGAAGCTGGCGTCGGGTTCCACGACATTGATGACGTGATGTGGAATCGCCTGCTGGTCAGCATGAGAGGGTTTGGCGGTGCCTATATCCATTGACGAATAGACCTGGCGACTGTCTGCGCTAATTATTTGGCCGTTGAATTTCGTCGCAAGTTGCATCGCCAGATGGCTTTTACCCGTGGCCGTCGGTCCCAAGATGACGACCAGCGGATCTGAAAATCGCGTGGGCATATTAACGCTCTGTGCGGGACGCGTTGGCGACCAGGCGGCAGAATGCGTCTGCATTCAGGCTTGTGCCCCCTACTAACGCTCCGTCTATATCCGCCTGACTGACGTAAACCCCGATGTTGTCCTCGTTCACACTGCCGCCGTACAGCAATGGAATCGCTTCAGACCGGTNTCCGACGAGGTCANCCAGAATCTCTCTGATGTGGAACATCATATCCTGCGCTATTTCAGGGCTTGCCGACTGTCCAGTGCCGATTGCCCAAACGGGTTCGTATGCGATCACAATCTTCGAATCTAGATCCATGCCGTTTAAGTTAGCCTCAAGTTGAGATGACACCATGTCATGTGCTAGGCCAGAATCGCGATCTTCCAAGTTCTCCCCAACACATAAAATTGGAGTGATGTCCGCGGACAAAGCCGCCAGGAGTTTCAAGTTGATAAACAGATCGGTTTCAGAGAAATATGTCCGACGTTCGGAATGTCCGACGATCACATATTGGCAGATTTGAGACAGCATTTCAGCCGAGATTTCCCCTGTGACCGCCCCGTTGGTCTCAGAGTGCATATTTTGCGCCCCTACCGCGATATTGGAACCTCGAAGCGTCTCAGACACTGAATGTAGGGACACATACGGCGGGCAAACTACTACTTCATGGCGAAACTGGTCTTCAATCTGAAATTTGACAGCATTTGCGAGCATGATCGCCGAATTGACCGTCGTGTTCATTTTCCAATTTCCGACAATCAACGCCATCGCAATATCTCCATATGGCAATTGTCATTTGGTTGCTCACGCTCCAAATTTCTTGAGTTTCCCACCGTGAGCCAATGCTAATATCATAACATCGTTTGCAGATCGATGCCCAAGCGACCCTAGAGAACATGCCCGCTCGGTGAAACGATCCACTCCGAGATGCACGGACAGTTGAGATTTGATGAGCAATGGCACCGGATGCCAACTATGGGATGCCATGATAGAGGGGCTTGAATGATCCCCAGTTACCACCAGAACGTCGGGGTGCAGGTCGAGGATTCTCGGTATTTGAGAGTCGAGTTCCTCAAGGCGCTTCACTTTCAAATCAAATTTCCCGTCTTCTCCCGCAGCGTCTGCAGGTTTGTAATGAAGAAAGAAATAGTCGTGGTTTGCATAGTTGTCTTCGAGTGTCTGCAATTCGGTGTCGAAGTTATCCCCTGCTTCCAACAGCGTCATGCCTGTGATCTTAGCCAATCCCCTGTACATAGGATAAGCGGCAATTGCTCCTGGGTTGAGTCGGTAACTCTTTCCAAAATCGGGCCAATCGACAGGTTCCCTGGAGAATCCGCGTAGTAACAATGAGTTTGCTTTTTCCTCGTTCGCTAGCAATTCATTGGCTTGCTTCACGAACGCGTTAACGACCTGAGCTGTGCGAAATGCGTACCCATCTTGCGGATTCTTAGGAACCGCTTGTAGAGGTTGGTCACCCAACGTCTGAGGATCGGTGTCCGCCAGCGAATCTCCCAATGCATCACCCCGGAGAACTAAAACGAACCGGTAGCTCTGCACATGATGCACCTCAACCGACGCATCGGCTGATCCTTGAATACCGCCTAGCATACCCACGAGGGCAATGGCTTTATCAGAATCAATTCGGCCTGCCCTGCGATCAATTATTTTGCCTTCAGAGTCCAGAGTGCAAAAGTTCGCTCGCGCCGCGACGGCGTTTGGACCCAGTNGGATATCGACTCCAAGAGCCTCACACGCTCCCCTCCCGACAAGATACTTGACCGGATCATACCCGAATAAAGCCATGTGCCCCGGTCCGCTGCCTGGCGTAATTCCGGGCAAAACTGGAGTTGTCACTCCCGCTTCGCTTATTTGGGCAAGTTTGTCCAAATTGGGTAGATGTGCGGTTTCCAGTTCGGATTTCCCTGTCGTTGGATCAGGGAGACCCCCCAGCCCATCAACTACTAGCATGACGATCTTAGAACCGGTCTCCATGCATATTTCATTCAGGTAGGGAAACTCGATCAAAACTTAACGCTCTCTTGTGATAAATCTATACGCAGTGAATTTTCAAATTCAGGCGTCTTGAATAGCAGAAACTCCGGGTAGATCGCGCCCTTCTAGGTACTCCAACGACGCGCCTCCTCCAGTCGACACGTGGGACATCTCTTTTTCGAGGCCAAGAGTGTAAACCGCATCTGCTGTCGACCCACCGCCAATGATTGACGTCCCAGCGGCTCCGGCAACTGAACGCGCCACGCTTGTGGTTCCTTTGGAGAAGGACTCCCACTCGAACACGCCCATTGGTCCGTTCCAAAATATGGTGTTTGACCGTTGTAGCTCGTTCCTGTACCGGCGCGCAGTCTCGTCACCGATGTCCATTATCAGCCACGACTCGCAGATATTTGACGATATCACGGTCTTCGATGATGCATCTCGCTCGAATCTATCGGCGATAACCACATCTGACGGTATTATAAGATTGAATCCCCGTTCTTTGCCCATTCGCGTCACATTTCGGGCGTGTTTGAGACTCGCGTCTTCGATTCTGGATGCACCGACCGTCAGGCCCTGAGTTGCCAGGAATGCTGATGCCATTCCGCCGCCGATTAGAAACGTGTCCACTTTGTCAGCGAGATGTTCAATCATGCGGACCTTGTCAGAAACTTTGGCTCCACCGAGGGCGACACTGAAGGGTCGCACCGGATTCTCCAACGCCTTGCCCAACATGTGAAGTTCTCTTTCCATCAACAACCCGACAGCGGAATCCAAATGTTGTGTGATGCCAAAAGTCGAAGCATGAGCGCGATGAGCTGTGCCGAAGGCGTCGTTCACATACACGTCGGCTAGCGCGGCCAATTCTTCGGCAAACTCAGATTCGTTATTCTCCTCACCAGGATGAAACCTGAGATTCTCCAGCATTACAACGCTATTTTGCGGTGCCGATGAAACTAGGTCTGACACCTCTGATCCCACGCAATCACGGGTTGAGATGACCTCCTGTTTCAATAAATTCGCCAACCGCACGGCTACAGGTTTCATACGCAGTTCTTCGACAACCCGACCTTTTGGTCTGCCCAGATGGGAACAAAGCACGATTTTGGCGTCCCGCGATTTCAACAAATCTAAGGTTGGCAGAGTCGCCCGGATTCTGGAATCGTCGGAGATTTCAGTGGTATCTGGTCGAAAAGTTACATTGTAATCGACTCGAACGAGCACAGTTCTGCCTTCGACATCCATGTCAGAAACAGACCGTTTAGTCGGCACTCGTTGACTCCATCATCAGAGACATATATTCGGCCAGAAACGTTTTGCCTTCCGAGTTCAGTCCTGTCGATTCTAGCGCGGTGAACGCTGACGATTTCTCGGTCTCTAGGACGGCTCGCGCCGAATCTGTGCCTCCGAGTTCNTTCACCAACTCTGCCAATCCAGGCAAGTCATCGGGTTCCAACACGCGTTTGAAATAATAGTCTCCAAGCTTGCGCCGGCCCGAGGCGGTTGCGTTCTCGAATGCCATCACAACCGGTAGGGACTTCTTTTTGTTCATAAGGTCTTCGTCTGCCTTCTTAGACAGAGAACCGACGGCATCTAGCTGACACAGTTCCTTGCTAATCAGGAATATTGTCCCCAAATGCGAACCAAACAACCTCAGAGCATTGATTTGTTCAGGGTCGGCGCCGGCGATCAAGCCACCCAATCCCGCAGCGCCCCCGTACAAAGCGCCTTCCTTGTCCCAAGCCATTTTGAGATAGGCAGTTGACGTCATATCGACGCGCTCTTGAGCTTGGAGGTCAATGAATCGGCCTTCACAGGCAAGGAGGCTCGCTTCGTCGAGAAGCTGCACTGCTTTGAAAGCCGTCTCCGAGCTTACGCCACGGTCGAGAAGACGGAACAGAGACAGGCGGGCCATCGCGTGCATCCCGTCGCCCGTGTTGATCGCCTGTGCAGGCCCCCACACCCACCACACGGCGTCTCTGTCACCGCGTTTGGGTTTTCCGCCCTGCACGTCGTCGTGAATTTCACAGAACTTGTCCACTAGTTCAACAGCAGCGGCGGCTGGAATCGCTACCTCTGGATCGCCCCCNTTTGCNAGGGCGCTTNCCACGCTCAGNACGCCGTGACTTCGTTGGNTTNGGGTTGANATAGGAGNGGGAGTCTCATCCCATCCCAGGTGATATACCATCATGTCATACAAAGGCAGATTCCGGGTTGCGAGAAGGTCTTTAAGTTCAGAATCCACCATCTGGGCGAAGTCGTCAAACTTTGTTGAGGTTATCAAAAGCGCCGTCCTCTGGATGCTGCCGATATTTTTTCAATTGCGAGTCGCCTGNGTATTGGANCGNTTCGGAATCTGANTTATCNTTCCATGAGCCGGNTCGATTTNATCCGTTCACTTACAGACTACACCATCCCGTGTTGAAACTCGACGCCNAGGGNGGATTCAATCGCCTCTTGAGACACCCCGCCGTGCCTGAGAATTTGCGGNAGCTCNCCCGACANGTCGATNACNGTTGANGCAGGTCGAATTGGCAAGACNCCACCATCGAAGATGTAATCGAGTTNCCGAGCCATTTNAACTCTCACTTCGTNATANGACGTGAAAGCAGGCTTGCCACTGAAATTGGCGCTCGTCCCTGTGATTGGCTCTCCCAACGACAGNGACAGNGCTCTCGGCACATCGTGATCTGGAACACGCAACCCTACCGNCGNNGACCCGCCNGTNAGTTCGTCTGACACNCGATCCGACTTCGGAACCACGATGGTCAGCGGGCCGGGCCAGAACGTCGNNGCGAGCAACATTNCTGCGTCAGATGAAGCGNCNNNGCACTGCNNCATCATNTCNATGNNNCCCAGCAANAGNGGCANNGGNGNTTTGGAGTTCCGGCCTTTNATGNCGAACACTTTNNCAATCGCNGATCGGTCGAATGCTCGANCGGCCAGACCATAAACCGTGTCGGTAGGTATGGCGGCGACGCCACCCGCTTTCAATACTTGGACGGCTTCGACAATTAAGGAGTTTTGTGTGCTGTNGNTCACGNGAAGATCGCCTTTGCCGACAGGTGTNGTGTCNCTCGCTAGACAATGAATCCGGCGCGANTTGNTACGNTCGCGAGTCTCGCGAACGACATCTGAGCGAACCTGNTCNTATCGGTGGATCAAGTCAAAATCACTGCCGCTGAAGCGNCCTTTTTTCGCTTGACCCGAGTATAGCACAGGCGCTAGCCTGAACTTGATTTCACTATGCCTGAAGACTCCAATTNAACCACCAATAGACGAATCGCCGCCAGCGATGACCTTGAGGTCTCCGCNTACCTGGAAATCGCCCAGGAATTGNGCGGNCAGCGACTGGATCAGAGCGAACCNATCGAGGCNCACCAAGAGACGNTNNTNGTGTTGGATTTCGGNTCTCAGTACTCCCGACTGATAGCCAGAAGGATTCGAGAGGCTCACGTCTACTGCGAAATCATCCCCCACGACGCTCCGTGGGAAACTGTGGCGAATCTCAACCCGAAGGGCATCATCCTATCCGGAGGCCCGGCAAGCGTCTACGAAGATGATGCGCCTCTTGCACCCGCCTGGGTGTTTGAATCCGGGTTGCCTGTGTTGGGTATCTGCTACGGAATGCAAGCGATGGTCCATCAACTTGGCGGCAAGGTGAATGCCGGCTCCAAACGAGAGTTTGGACACGCTGTGATCCATCAAAATGCGACCGATTTCCCATTGTTCGATGGCCTGCCGGCGTCGATGCCGGTTTGGATGAGCCACGGCGACCAGGTGACAGAGCTTCCGCCGGGGTTTTCGGCGTTAGCGTTTTCAGATAACTCACCAATGGCAGTATTGGGTGATGACAACGAGAGGATCGGCATTCAGTTCCATCCCGAAGTCGTCCACACTCCGGAGGGCAAAGCGATCATCCAGAATTTCCTCTATGGAATTTGCGGATGTCATCAGCTGTGGACACCAGGGAATTTCGTAGCTGAAACTATTGAGAGCATCCGAGCTCAGGTAGGAGACGGCAAAGTCATTTGCGCTCTGTCCGGTGGCGTTGATTCCGCAGTGGCGGCCACCCTAGTTCATCGAGCCGTGGGCGACCAACTCACCTGCATTTTTGTCGACAATGGCCTGATGCGTCGTGAGGAGCCAGAGCGCGTGCGGGCGACTTTTGAGCGATATTTGAATGTCAATTTGGCCTACGTTGACGCTGCAGAACATTTTCTCGGAGCGCTCAAGGAGGTCGTTGACCCGGAACGCAAACGCAAGATCATCGGCGAGGAATTCATCCGAGTTTTTGAAGAAGAAGCTGCACGACTGGGACAGGTTGACTTCCTCACACAAGGCACGCTCTACCCTGACGTGATCGAGAGCAAAACCAGTGAGAGCAAAGTCTCAGCCAAAATCAAAACCCACCACAACGTGGGCGGTCTTCCCGAGCACATGCGGTTGAGCCTCATAGAGCCTCTCCGCTACCTGTTCAAGGACGAAGTGCGCGAAGTTGGCCTGGAGTTGGGACTGCCCGAAGAGATGGTGTTTCGACAACCCTTCCCTGGCCCAGGACTGGCAATCAGAGTTATGGGCGATGTCACCATAGAGAAACTGGAAACTCTGCGCGCGGCTGATTGGGTGGTAATGGACGAAGTGAAGGCCAACGATCTTTACCGGGAGTTATGGCAGTCATTCGCCGTGTTGACCGAGTCCCGAACGGTTGGGGTGTCTGGAGATTACCGCACTTACGATCATGTCGTCGCAATCCGGGCCGTCACCAGCGACGACGCAATGACAGCGGACTGGGCGCGATTGCCTTACGATGTTTTGGCTCGGATTTCAAACCGCATCGCCAACGAAGTTCCGAATGTGAACCGGGTCGTATACGACATCACGAGCAAACCGCCCGGCACTATTGAGTGGGAATAGCAGTTGGTCTACGACGACGAAATACTCATCGATGATGACATGAAAGCGGCTCTCGATAGCCACTTTCTGGTTATTGAGGGCGTGACTTCTGGCGATCAGTTCGGAGGCGTCAGCTACCTGCTGGACGGCCAGCCCTTCGCAATACTTATGGAAGGCGTTGTTGCTCTAAGATTGGCCCCTGAGATCATGCGGCAAGGTCTCACTCTGGCCGGCGTGTCTCCTTTCCGCCCCCCGTCTCTCGATAACCCGATCCGCGGATGGGTCCAGTTCGTGCTTCTACTGCCAGAAGACGTCCCTGAACTTGAAGGTTGGTTTCGGGCGGCGATGGATAACGTCAAATGAGAGTTCTGGTCGTCGGCAGCGGTTCCAGGGAACATGCCATTACCTGGAAGCTGGCCCAGAGTCCATCCAATCCCACGTTATTTGTGGCGCCGGGAAACGCCGGAACAGCGCAGATTGCGGAAAATGTCCCGATCGGCTCAGAGGATATCGAATCACTGATTGAATACGCGAACTCCAACGGCATCGACCTGACTGTCGTTGGCCCCGAAATGCCTTTAGCCTCCGGTATCGTGGACCGATTCAACGAAGCTGGACTTTTGGTTTTTGGTCCTACCCAACGCGCCGCCAGGATCGAAAGTAGCAAGATTTTCGGTAAACAGATCATGGCATCTGCCGGGGTGCCGACGGCCGCATCGCAACATTTCGATAACACCGCGGACGCGATAAATTACATCGAGTCCGCCGAACCCCCATACGTAATCAAAGCTGACGGTCTGGCTGCTGGGAAAGGCGTGATCATGGCACCTGAGCCGGCCGACGCCATCTCCGCAATTCAAGACATGATGGACAATAAAGTGTTTGGATCCTCTGGCGGAACGGCACTTGTTGAAGAGTGGATGACAGGGCAGGAAGTTAGCGTATTCGCCTTCGTCGATGGAGAATATGTTTCCCCCATGGTCGCCGCTTGCGATTACAAACGGATCGGCGACGAGGACACTGGTCCCAACACTGGAGGCATGGGAAGTTACAGTCCTCCGCCCTTCTGGAACGACGAACTGGACGAACAAGTGCGTCGCATCATCGTGGAGCCAGTAGTCAAAGAAATGGCCCGAATCGGCTCTTCTTACCTGGGAGTATTGTACGCTGGGCTGATGTTGACGGAATCCGGTCCAAAAGTGATCGAATTTAATTGCCGCCTGGGAGATCCGGAAACTCAAGTAATCCTGCCGCGACTTCAAAGCGATTTGCTGGAGATTTTCCACCGAGCTGCACTGGGCGAGCTTAAACAAACAGACGTCGTGTGGAACGATCTGGCTTGTGTGGGGGTGGTATCCGCCTCGGCCGGCTATCCGGAGTCCTATGAAACTGGTTTCGAAATCTCCGGNCTGGATACCATTGACCCTTCGAGCATGGTGTTCCACGCAGGCACCAAACNCACAGCATCGTCTAACCCTGTGACCAGCGGCGGCCGAGTGTTGACTGTCACTGGCACAGGTAGCACACTGGCAGAAGCATCTGCCGTCGCATACGATAATACATCCCGCATCGTCTTCGAAGGCCGTTACCATCGAACAGACATCGCGGCAAATTTAGGAGATACTACTATGGCGNTAGTCGCTGTGCTCATGGGCAGCAGTTCNGACAAAGACGCAATGCANGAAACTTCAGACGTGCTCGGTCAGATGGGAATTGAGCACGAAGTCGAGGTCATGTCCGCTCATCGCACTCCCGAAAAGGTCAAGGATTACGCAGAATCGGCCCGAGNTCGGGGAATTGAACTAATCATCGCNGGAGCGGGCGGNTCCGCCGGTCTGCCTGGCGTTGTGGCGTCGTGGACCACCCTGCCNGTTATCGGCGTGCCTTTNCCAACCAGCGACCTCAAGGGCGTGGACGCTCTGTATGCTATCGCCCAGATGCCTCCAGGAATACCAGTGGCGTGCGTCGCNGTCGGCTCGTGGGGGGCCAGNAACGCGGCATTTCTCGCTGCNCAGATTCTGGGCATCAAACATCCTGAGATTCAGAAAAACTANGACCAATACAGGGATGGGCTGAAGTCCCGCTNACCAACCGNACCCTATNATTTCTTGAAAATCGAACCAGAGGNACGCAACATGANNGCGATTCGCGAAACAAGCTTGTCCAACCCNTTCCACAGTGGCAAGGTACGNGACACNTATACNGTCGATGACAACACGCTGCTGATGGTGGCNACTGACCGCATTTCTGCNTTCGACGTTGTTCTGCCAACCGGCATTCCCGACAAAGGGGCGGTGTTGAATCAAATTTCAGCGTTTTGGTTCAGCCAGACTTCGCATTTGATTTCCAACCATTTGATCGCTTTGGCANCGGATCGCCCGGANCTGGANATCCCGCCGGAAATCGCGCGTATGGCAATGGTGGTCAAGAAAGCTCAGCGNCTNGATGTAGAATGCGTTGCTCGCGGNCACATTACCGGNTCCGCATGGTCNGAATACCGCAAGTCCGGCACAGTGCAGGGCCAATCCATGCCATCTGGTATGCGCGATGGCGACCCTTTCCCAGAAGTTCTGTTCACGCCGACGACGAAAGCTGAAATCGGCCACGACGAGAATATGTCNTTCGATGAAGTTATCGACATGGTGGGNACGGAAATCGCGAATCAACTTCGAGACAAAACAATCGAAGTATTTATGTATGCCCGCGACTACGCTGAATCCAAAGGCATCATCATCGCGGACACGAAAATGGAGTTTGGNCTGATANACGATGAGCTTATTCTAATAGATGAGTTGCTAACGCCCGATTCGAGCCGGTTTTGGGACGTTGGCGAATACGAACCGGGCAAGTCCCAGGCAAGTTTTGACAAGCAACCAGTGCGTGATTGGCTGGACGANGCAGGATGGGATCACGAACCGCCCGCTCCAATTCTGCCAGACAACGTAGTTGAGAAAACCCGNGAACGGTACATAGAAGCCTATTCCAAGTTGACAGGCGCGACCCTCAACTANCACANTTTAGNGNCACANACNAATTNGAATANTTCCGCCAGCGCTCGACGTGTTGCAATTGCCATCGGGGCGCCAGAGCAAATNTGCGGATGATCGAAAGCAGAGCGTGANNNNATATGGCATCTGGAGCCAGAGGCAAAAANCGACCGTCTAGAACTCAAGTGCGCGCGGCGCGACGTTCNAGACGACAACGGCGNCGNCGATTTTTGCGGTGGGCAGCGGGNGGAGCCATTGGGCTTGTCGCATTTGCGTTCATCGTGTCGTTGTTNATCGGAGGCCTTCCTCTCGATAACATATTTGGCGGCAAAGATGCGCCTGACGGCCCTGGAGTCAGATACGATGAACAAGGGGCAGTCCACATAACNCCNGGCGAAGAACACGCNCCTTATAANTCTGTTCCGGCAACATCTGGTTGGCACTTGGCGCAGCCTTTAGCNCCCGCAAGATGGGGNATCCACGACACTCCACTGGCGGANGAAGTGTTGCTCCACAACCTGGAGCACGGATACGTCAACGTTCANTACAACTGTCCGGANGGGTGCGAAGAGCTCGTGACACGACTCTCGAAGATCGTGGACAAAACGACCGATCGCGGTGGCAAGATAATAATGAGTCCTTATCCTGGGATGGACACNGCGATCGCGCTGACCGCCTGGACGTTCCTCGATCAGTTTGACGTTTTCGACGAGGAGCGAGTGTCNGCTTTCATNATTTCNCACGAAAGCTCTCCCAACGCTCCTGAAGCCACAGTGCCGCGCTAGAGCCGCTNATGTTTCTCGCCAAAATCTACATTCGGCTGAAACCCACTGTCAACGATCCACAGGGATTGACNATTCAGGGCGGCCTNAAGCAGCTAGGNTTCGNTTCGGTCTCCAGTGTCCGCGCCGGNAAGTTCATGGAGATTTCCCTNGATGANACGAACGAGGAGCAGGCGCGAGCGCACGTTGCCGAAATGNGNGACAAACTGCTGGCAAACCCGATAATCGAAGAATACACATTCGAGTTAGAACCAGGATAATCNCCGGNACCTTACTCGCTGATCGTCCCCTTCGTGCTTGGGACATCNCCNCCGCGTCTCGGATCCAACTCTAACGCCGCTTTGATTGAGCGAGCCAGGCTCTTGAACGTTGCCTCNGCCTTATGATGGTTGTTCACGCCGGATAGTANCCGGACGTGCAGATTAAACTGACCCTCTCTNGCAAACGACTCAAGAAAGNGNCGGANGAGNTCACCCGCCAATCCGCCCATGTCGNTGTCCCCTATTTCGCCCTCCATCACCGCATANCCGCGCCCGCTGAAATCCACTGCTGTGAANGCCAGAGTCTCGTCTAGCGGCACGAATGAGTGGGCCATGCGAACGATGCCGCGACCGTCGCCCACCGCCTCACGGAGAGCCCGNCCCAGAGNGATGCCAGTGTCCTCAACAAGATGGTGCNATCCGACCTCGGTGTCGCCAGTAACTGTCACGGACAGATCAATCAAGCCGTGACGGGAGAGTTGGGCCAACAGATGCTCGAACATCCCATTTCCTGTGGATAGCTCATAATTTCCCGTTCCGTCAATATTCAACTCGATGGTGATCTGTGTTTCGGCGGTGTTTCTNACGATCTTGCCTACCCTGTCGGTCACTTCAGAATCTCCTTGAGTGCCGCGATAAACGCGTCCGTTTGGTCTGGCGTGCCGATGGCGACTCTGAACGTGTCCTGNANCCGTTNCGANCCNAAATTGCGGACNAAGATGCCNCGAGANGCCAGGGCTTCATAGACTCGANTGGCTTCTTCCGAATTCGCCAACTGGCAAAGAATGAAATTTCCTTCAGAAGGCCAGGGAGTGATGCCCGGCATCNCCTCNAAGACAGCGTTCAATCTGTNCCTCTCTGACACAATTTTCGCCACGTTGTCCAAAAGGGCGGAAGCGTCCTCAAGGGACGCCAACAGTGCAGCCTCAGCCGCGACATTTACATTGTAAGGCGACTTGATGTCGATAATGTGGTCGACCAACTCAGGNNTCATGATGCCNTANCCAACCCNNAGTCCGGCCAATCCAGCCCACTTGCTCATTGTTCTCAAGACGACAAGGTTGTCGTGCTTGGGAACCAGATTGGCNACGGTCTGATTGCAAAATTCGTAATATGCTTCGTCGATTACAACCACGAGGCCTGTGTCCAGCAGTTCTTCGACTTTTTGTTCGTTCACCAGGTTTCCAGTCGGGTTGTTAGGTGAGCTTACGAAGATGATTTTTGTTTTTTCGTCCACGGAATCTCGAAGCGCGTCCATGTCGATGTCGAACAACTCATCGCGCTGAATAAGTTCTACGGTTCCGCCCGCAACCCTCGCNCAGAATGCATACATAGCGAATGTTGGGTCAAAGTCGAGAATCCGATCCCCAGGNTCTATNAACAGCCTGAACAACAGGTCGATAAGCTCGTCGCTTCCCGCTCCTGCGATGATTGAGGGGACGTCGGCTCCAGTGTANTCGCTGAGGGCTTGCCTCATTTTCCTNTGGAGCGGGTCCGGGTAGATGTGAAGCGGAACGTTCGCCACCGCNTCAGCCGCTGCTGGCGAGGGGCCATAGGGATTTTCATTCCCNTTCAACTTGATGATCTCAGATTCAGGGATGCCTGCCTGTTGNGCCAAAAGTTCAGGCGGGTCTACAGGCGTGTAGGCTTGNACGTTGGNGAGGTGACCTCGGATTTTCTGCTCGATGTTTGACTGNGGCATTTCGGTCCCCCNTANGAACTTTCTAACGAATATTGCCCCATTGTATAACGGCTGACGGGCGACCGCGACGTCTATGTCAGCCGATTCAGCCTTGNGGGTCTCCCAGTATCTCTTCTCGAATCTCCGCCGCTTCAGCGTGAGCGGTCAATCCCTCTGCCCTGGCGATGGCGGAAGCTCCAGCAGTAATTTGACTGGACACTGCATTCGACAGCGCGACCACTGGCATGATCTTCACGAATGAATGGATTCCCAGACCTGAGTTGAACCTGGCTGTGCCGCCTGTTGGCATGACGTGACTTGGCCCNGCGACATAGTCGCCAAGCACTTCATGCGAAAACTCGCCCAAAAACACGATCCCAGCGTTCCTNACACTGCTCACCCANGACCANGGGTCAGGCACCATAAGGCACAAATGTTCAGGAGCGAACCAGTTCGCAAGCTCCATNGCTTCATCCAACGAATCGACGATCGCGATNACGGCTCGATTCTCAATCGCNGGCCGCGCCACTGATTCTCGTGACAGCCGNGCCAGTCGAGTTTNAATTTCAAGNTTAACNTGATCTGCCAACGCCTCTGATGTCGTGACCAACACGGGCCGTGCCANCACATCATGTTCGGCCTGAGCCAGAAGGTCAGCGGCNCACANTGTCNGGTTAGCTGTTTCNTCCGCNACAATCAACGTTTCGGTGGGGCCGTAAAGGCCGTCGATTCCTACTTCTCCGTACACTTGTTTCTTCGCGAGAGTCACGAATATGTTTCCGGGTCCGCAAATGATGTCCACCGATGGAATCGTCTCTGTTCCATAAGTCATGGCCCCAATGGCCTGGGCGCCGCCGACGCCGAACACCCGATCAACGCCCGCGATGTCCGAAGCCACAAGCGTCACCGCTTCCGGTTTTCCGGTTGATGTTGGGGGCGTGCATACTAACACTTCCCGGACGCCGGCAACCTTCGCCGGAATCGCCGACATCAGCACAGTTGAAGGCAATGGCGCGGTTCCGCCAGGCACATACGCGCCAACCTTCTCACAAGGCACCACCAGCCCGCCATAGCCTTCGTCGAAACTCATCCAGCTTTCGGGTTTGGCTGAGCGATGATATTTCTCCACTCTCTCGGCGGACATTTCAAGGGCGTCTATGACCGACCGGTCTACAGCGTCGTAGCTGGATTTGATCTCGGCTTTGGCGACCTCGAACTCGCCCAGTTCCACGCCCTCGATCGCCTTTGCCAATCGACGAATGGCCGAATCGCCCTCTGATTTCACGGAGGCGAGAATTTTTTCGACCGTTCGCTGGGGCGTCAATGGCTCTCCGAAAACTCTCTCAGTGGTTGCCTGAACATGGGCAGGCACAGTGTCAAGATTGATGCCGCGATCAACACTCAAAACGATCTTTGATTCTTCGACTCCACGCACGATCTTCAATCAAGATACTCCCCGACCGCATTCACCAGCGAATCAACGGCGCGGGTCTTGAAGTCATCCACCTTCTCGCGAGGCACAACATCGTAAATTCGCTCCAGAGATTCGGGAATCCTATCGAGGAATTCGTCTACAAGTTCAATCACGGGATGTTCTTCATCGCCTGCGGCAATTCTCCGGGCCATGAATCTGAGACGGTTCCAGGTGAACCCTCTGTTGACTACCTCGAACACCCAATCGCGCCACTTCGATAAAGACCCCAGTTCCAAAAAATCAACGTGCACCCGCTCTGGAGCGAACTCGACGTTTTCCAGCCACCCGCCGACTCGTTGCCACACCTCTCGATCAAGGTCGAGTTGCAACGCTCGGTCTAGCAGCCTGCCTGTGGTGGCATCTTCAAACACATCTCGATTGCCAAAATACGGCCTGAACAAGTGGAATATGTACGTTTCATCGGCGAGCAGATGCGTGATGTAACCGGCAACGAACGCACGAGTCGGACCGTCCAAGCCGCCGGTATCCCTAAGTTCCGGGTGGGCGCCAAACATTCCCGCTACGCCGGTTCCAACGTGCTGAAAATCAAGGTCGGTGAAATGATAAAGCTCTCTGCTTTGTCGGGTGATTACCCGAATATCAGGGGATGTTGACCCCAGCAAATAATACCCAAGATGGGCCTCCAGGTTGGGGTGCTGGAGGACATCAGCTGTTTGCATCGCGAGGTTTATGTGGGCGGGAAGATTGGGCAAATTCTCTAACCCTTCCGCCCGAGCCCGTTCGCGGTCAGGCGCTTATAAGCCTTGTGCGACGAGTCGAACACATAATTGGGTTGCGAGACAGTTACGCTGGTTCCGCCAACGCTTCGAAGCTGTTCGACTGCGGCGAGCAATCGGGACTGCTCGACTATGACCGTCACCGCAAACCAACCCTCTGCGTCCCGAGTATAAACTTTGGATATCGTCGGTCCCCTCAACCCTGAGATATCTGCATGGTCGAGAACATAACCGGCCACATCTTCCGCGGTTTCTCCCTTCATGTTCGCGGTGATGCTGTAGAGTTTCCTGGCTGCCAGGTGCGCTTCGATCATGTCAGTTAGTGAACGGGCTCGTTCCAATTGAGCGTCGTCCTTGCCGTGCCGAAGACGCCGCCCAACCAGGCACGCCTGAGACGCGATTAACGTACCGCCATCGATCTGTTTCAGATGGTTCGCTCTCATCGTCGTGCCGCTCTCGGTGATGTCGGCAATTATGTCCGCAAATCCCATAGCTGGCGCAACTTCAAGCGTCCCGCTGGACTGGACGAGGGAAAAATAGTTCACGCCGCTCGCCAGCAGGTGGCACTCGACGAGTCGAGGGTATTTCGTTGCAATCTTGAGATCGCTCCCTTCGGCTCTGAACTCCATCGACAGTTCAGAAATATCGGCGATGGAGGTGACATCCACCCAAGCGTCTGGGACCCCCAGGACTAGCTGACTCCTGCCGAAGCCCAGCTCGATAATCACTCGGGTTTCGCCATCTACGCGGCGACTTTCCAGAAATCTGTCCTTGCCAACAATTCCGAGGTCTGCGCTTCCTTCGTCGATTTTTTGTGTGATGTCAGAGCCACGTTGAAAGCTGACGGCCACACCTGGCAAAGCGGGAATTTCAGCGGTGTACGTCCGTGAATTGGTCCGTAACACGCCGAGGCCACACGCTCGCAGAAGGTCAAGCGCCGGTTGGGCCAGCGCTCCGCTGCTGGGTATCGAAAGCCGAAGAGGCGAATTGATGTCCACGCTAACCTTTCTCCGCGGTCAAGTTCGAGGATTCGGATTCATCATTCAGCGCATCGATAATCTGTTCGATGTTGAATGCAAACCCCAATGCGGGCATGTCCTGTACGCCTCCAAGTGACTTAACCAGGCCATCGTACCGACCGCCGCCGCCGATGGGCGCCTTGCCGGCGTTAGTGTTCATTTGGACCTCGAAAACCAACCCGGTGTAATAGGCGATTCCTCGGGCGAAAGACAGATCAACCGTCACAGCATCCATCGGAAACCCGTCGCCGTTTAGGCGTTCCATGACGCTGTGCAAGTTTTGAGTGATCGTCGGGTTAACGCCGGCATCCGCCAACGCCGTCCGTGCGGATTCGACGACAGCGCCCGCTTCGCCCTTCAGTTGAGCCAAGTTGCGAGATATTTCGACAGCGTTCAGGAACGATTCAGGATCTGTGGCATCCCTGGTCTTCCGCATCAACCTGTCAAGAATCTTTTCAGGAGAACGCCGACCTATGGGAACGCCAATCGACTCGCGCAGGAGCGCCCTGGTAGTCTCGTCCAACTGAACAGTTCCGTTGGTGTCAGAAACTGGAACGGCCTTGTCCCCTGATGTCACCAGTCCAGAGGCCTGCGCCTGGTCGAGCAAA
>PAIW01000110.1 GCA_002710885.1 Chloroflexota bacterium
TCTACTTTGAATATTCACGTGCCTATGAATCTATCCATCGCGTTGGAGCTTCTGAAATCCGTCCAAACCCCAGTTCCTCGCAAAGCGTTTTGTACGCGTTTTCATTTGCGCCAACCCATTCGAGATCATCTAATGTTTCGGAGATAGGCACGTCTAATCGCAGCATTGCGAGAGACTTGTACAGCGCAACTTCGTCCTGCGCCGCGCTTAAATTCTCTGCGAGGCCTTTCGCTCCTCGTGGAGCAGGGTTCCAAGCCGCTGGATCTGCAGGAATGTCCTCCACGTGACTAAACTGCGAAAGAACTGTTGACGCGCCCTTTGCTCCCCAGCGCGCTACGCCCGGAATCCCGTCCGCAGCATCTCCAACCAACGCTAGATAGTCGGGAATGGAAGTCGGTTGCACGCCGAATCTTTCGATCACACCATTTTCATCTGTGACGATTTTCTTTCGACGATCCAGGCAAACAACATCCTGCCCTGACACCATCTGGCATAGGTCTTTGTCAGGAGAGCAGATAATTACCTGACTTACACGATCATCTTTTGCCCATCGAGCGGCGGCTGTGGCGATCGCATCGTCTGCCTCGAACTCGGCCATGGGCCAAACTACAATTCCCATCGCCGTTACGGCGCGCTCCGCTAATTCAAACTGAGACAGAAGTTCCTCAGGGGTTCCTTCCCCGGTCTTGTAACCGTCGAACATTTGGTTGCGGAAAGATTCGATTACGTGGTCGAAAGCGCATGCGACGTGAGTGACATCGTCTTCCCTCAACAGAGCCAGGAAGCTTTGCATCAGGCCACGAACCGCCGCCACGGGCCTACCATCAGGCGAGTTCATAGGCGGCATCGCAAAGTGTGCACGAAACAACTCGTAAGTTCCGTCAAGAAGATGAATTTTCAAGTCCTTACGTTCCACACTCTAACAAATCAGATCGGTTTTCAGCCTAAAACCAGTTGTCTTTTGCAACCACGTTTTTCAGCGCCGCGCCATCATTGAATCGAACGCAGTTTTCGATGAACAGGTCGGTTCGCCGATCGTCAAGGTAGGGTCCAGATCCAGCGCAGTGAGGCGTGATGATTACATTGGACATCGACCACAGTGCATGGTCAGATGGCAATGGCTCCACCTGGAAAACGTCCAGCGCCGCTCCCCGTATCTCACCGGCCTCAAGGGCGTTCACAAGGTCGTTCAGGATGGTCGTCGCGCCCCTGCCTATGTTGATGAAATGACCACCGCGGCTCATTCGTCGGAAAAACTCGGCGTTGAACATGCCCTGGGTTGCGGGCGTTTCTGGAACGGTCACGATGACAAAATCCGCCTGCGGCAATATCCCGCCGAGAGAATCGGGAGTGTAAAGTTCCGCAACGCCGGGAGGTTTCTCCGTCACCCGCGGGTCAACTGCCAGCACATTCATTCCGAATTCGGCGCAAAGGCGCGCCGTCTCGCCGCCGATGCCCCCCACGCCGATTATGACTACGGTGGAGTCGGGCAGGTTGATAATCTCATATAAAGGGTTCCATTCGCGTCGCATTTGTTGCTGAACGTACACATGAAGTCCCCTGGCGAAGGCAAGCACGAACGACATGATGTGATTGCTAATGTGGTCGTTGTAAATGTCACGAGTGTTCGTGACTTCGACTTCGCTGTCGATAAGGGCCTGGTGATAGTACCCTGCCCGTGGTCCAGCCTGGGGACACGCGATCCATCGGAGTTTTGTTGCGCGTTCGAAAACCTCCGGCACAATGTCGCCGAATGCAGCATCAGCCTCTTCAATCATTTCCATCGCCTCGCCGGTAGAGTTGGCGACGTTGATTTCAATGTCGGGTATCGCCTCTCGCAACTTTGCGGGCCACGTGTCAATGTGGGAGCGTCCACTCTCTCCTTCGGCGCGCAAAATCAACAAGTTGAAACCCATGAGAAGTTCTCCTGATCGTTGTATTTGTGGCGTCAGTTTAGGCAGGAGTACGTTGAGTGTCAACCGAATTGTACGATTGTACGAGGGTAGTGGAAGCCAGCGGTGTCAGCGAGTGCGAGGGTTGAGAACGTCGTTCAGCGCGTCCCCAAGCAGGTTCCAAGCCAATACCAGAGTCCAGGCGACAAGCCCAGGCGCCAAGAGCATCCAGGGCACCTCTCGCAACGCGCTGAGGCTTCCGGCCTCCAACAACATTGTGCCTAGGCTTGGCCTCGGAGGCTGGATGCCAAGACCAAGGAAACTCAGTATGATTTCTGTGCCAACGAGTGCCCCCATGCCCATACTGACTGTGACGACAACAGGGCTAATCGCATTCGGGAGGAGGTGCACGAACAGGATGCGGGGCGTCGATGCGCCGACCGCTTGAGCCGATTCTACAAACTGTGTTTGCATCAGAGCCAGCACTTGGCCTCGCACCAGCCGAGCCATGCCAATCCAACTGAAGGAAACCAACGCAATAGATATGGCGAAATAGTCGACGATCCCCGACTTAACGATGCCGTCCACAAACGTATTGTCTTCCAACCATCTCACCCATTCAAGAATTCTTGGTCGCAGAGTCGCGGCAATAAGTATCATCAAAAATATGTCTGGGAACGATGAAAACAATTCCCCAACACGCATTATGACCGCGTCGATTTTCCGTCTGAAGTATCCTGACACCAAGCCCAGCGTGACGCCAATCACTATGCCTCCAGTGCCCATCACNACNAANGTGATAATCACCGTATTTTGNATTCCCCACAATACTCTGGTCAGGACNTCNCGACCTTTTAAATCAGTTCCTGCNAGGTGATCCCAACTCGGNGGTTTTTTGATNGAGCGGTAATCNTGGTCAGTNTAACCATATGGCGCAACTAGCGGTGCGAATATCCCGCCGACGTAAATTATCGCNAGCACGACCATNCAAGCGACCGCTATTTTTTTGCGTATGAGCCTTGCCCATGCTCGTGATAGGTGCCCTTTCGACTTTTGTTGCAGGTCCTCTGCGATAAGTTCCTGTACGGCCATCGATTACCCGCCCACGCTAGTTGTACCTGATTCTAGGATCCATGAATGAGTATGCGATGTCCGCGAGGAGATTGGCGATTACGAAAGCNGTGGCGCCAATTAACGTGGCCCCCATGATNATCGGATAATCGCGCTGCCATATCGCTTCAATCACCAGCCGCCCGACGCCAGGAATTCCGAGGATTTGTTCAACAATGAATCCCGTGCCCAACATCCCAGCCAGCGCGAATGCCAATATCGTCACAATCGGAATCATGGCGTTTTTGAGCACGTGCCGGAAGTCCACAGCAATTGAGGACAACCCCTTGGCGTGAGCGGTTCGAATGAAGTCCTGACCCATAACATCAAGTGTGCTCGCTCGCATCATCCGCGCCATGCCCGCGATTCCTGGAAGCCCCATGGTAATCGCCGGAACTATTATGCGAACGTCCCAGAACCCTCCCCACCCTGAACAGGGCAATAGGTCTGTTTTCAGGCAGACGACCCACAAAACCGACGGGACGCTCACCATGATAGGCACAGACATGATGACCAAGGTAAACGACACAGTCACCGGATCTTTCCAACTCCCTTGATGATGCGCGATCCAAAAACCCAGCGGCAACCCAATCGCCACGGTCAGAATCATTGCTGCTATGTTTATCCGGAACGACACCCACATTTTCTGGGCCAAAAGCGGTCCTACTGCACGCCCGCGATACCTGTAACTCTCGCCAAAGTCCCCATGAAGCGCGTCCCAGACATAGTTCACATACTGAACACCGAACGGCTTGTCCAATCCGAATTGTGCTTCGAGATTTTTGGTGACCTGAGAATCCGGCTCGTATCGAGAGCCCAACATCACCTGCACCGGATCGCCAGGCACGATGCGGCCCATCGCGAACGTCACCAACGACACTGCGAGGAGCAAGAATGGCAACCACAACAGCCTTCGCGCTATGTAAATCCACATCTAAAAAATTCCAGTCGTTTCGGAATCATGAGTTTAATCAAATGGAAGGGCTTCCCACATCGCACAAATGCGGTCGACCCCAGAGGGCTTATATAACATTACGAGTACGAATCGGCAACGGATTAGTGCGGACACGTAGACCGCTTGCAACGTCGCAAAGCATATCCGCGACTCAACCAAAAGGCAAACGGCCCCGGAACTCANTGAGTTCCGGGGCCGCGAAGATTTACGGTGTCTCCCAATACTACTTGAAGTGCACCTGCCGGAGTTTTGGCAAGATCATCGGGGTCACCCGATAGCCCTGGATGTCCGGCTTGATCAGCACGTATCGCTCGCCAGTGAACCAGAGAGGCACCCATGCCGCATCCTCGATGATGAGTCGCTCTGCCTCATGATACAAAGCGACTCTCTGCGTCGCGTCGGGCTCGATGCGGGCATCTTCCAGCACCGAATCGACCAGCGGGTTCGAGTAGCTCCCGTGGTTGATTGAGCTTTCCGAATGGAACAGGATGTCCAGGAAGTCCTGAGGGTCCGGATAGTCAGCTTCCCAGCCGAGTCCAGCGAACGCTTGGAACTTGTTCGCGTTCAGGTCCTGGAGGTACGTGGCCCATTCTACCTGTTGAATCTCGACCTCTACACCCAATTCCTGTTTCCACATCTCGATGACGACCTCTAGATCGAGGCCAATCGTCCCACCTGTGCCAGGCACGGTTATAACGATGCGAGGCCGGGTATCGGCGTCGGCGTATGCTGATTCGGCCAGCAACTCTCGGGCCAGCCCTCCATCGTATGAGAGACCGACCAAGTTCGGATTAAAGCCTGGGAATCCTGGGGGCAACACGCCATATGCAGGCTCGACAAGTTCAGATAACACTTCCGTTGCTATCAACTCTTTGTCAATGGCATGGTTGAGCGCTTTCCTGAATTTGGCGTCATCGAACGGAGCCTCGTTGGTGTTAAATCCAACGTAGGATACGCTGAAATCAGGAGGCGCGACGACCAGTTCACGGTTCAGCTCCTCGCTTGGGTCTAGCACCCGGTCGAGGTCGAACAGGCCAACGCCCGTGATGTCGATTTCGTCGTTCTCATACATCGCCATCGACTGGCCGCCAGCTAGGTTCATGAAAACGGTGTCGACGAACGGCGGTTCGCGGTAGTAGTTCTCATTGCGCTCCAGAATAATCCGCTCTCCGATGCGATATTCCTTCAAGCGGAAAGGCCCGGAGCCATTGAGGTTGTCTGTCCAGTTACGGCCGCCAGATTCGACGTTTTCCTGATCCAGAACATAGGCTGTCGGATAGGTCAGCTTGGCGAGGAAGTAGGCTTTCGGAGCGTCGATAGTTATCTGAAGCGTCAGAGTGTCGATGACCTGGATTCCCGATATATTAGTCACTGTGCCGTCCAGCACGTCTTGCAGGCCTATTATGTCAGCCAGGTATGTGTCCGCCACCGGAGACGCGGTGTCTGGACTCGCTGCGCGCTCAATCGACCACTTGAAATCGTCTGCGGTGATTGGCTTGCCGTCGTGGAATTTGGCTTCCGGCCTAATGTGGAACGTGTAAACTGTTCCGTCTTCGCTGATATCCCAACTTTCAGCTACGTCGGGGACCAGTTGTAGGTCGGTGTTTAAAGTGACGAGACCGCTGAACAATTCAACAACGACGCCTGCCGAAGTTGTGTCTGTTGTCAGGTGAGGGTCCAGTGTGGGCGGGTCGGCCCACAGACGTNGGAATACACCTCCTCTAACTTTGCCATCGGAAGATTCGACTATCGCCTTAACCGGAGGCGTCGTGGCCGCTTGTGAGCTTGGTGCGCCAGCTTGCGTACCGCCAGGAGACTGCGATGCCGCAGCAGTTGCCTGAGGGGTCTCGGTTGGCGATGCTGAAGGCGCAGAAGNGGAGGTCGAAGGCGGGGAAGGCNCCGNTGTCGGAGCCGNGCTTGCCGAAGGCTCCGAGCCGACGGTGGGCCCCTGAGCGGGCGTCTCGCTTGTTCCGTCGGTGTTCTCGNTGCAGGCAACAGCCGCAATTGAAACTAAAGCTACAATTACCCAAACAATCTTTCGCATGACACTTCCCGTGGTCTCTGTTATCCAGCCAATTTGACGCAATTTTATGGTTTTACGTGCGACGATGCAAAAGCTATCCCTTTGCCCCTACATCGGTCTCTCCAACGGTGGACGCNAGATACTTNTTGATAAACTCGTCGAGGTCGCCATCCAGAACCGCGTCNGCGCTGGATANGGAATAATCGGTGCGATGATCCTTCACCATCTGGTAGGGGTGCAGGACGTAGCTGCGTATNTGATTGCCCCATTCGGGNGAGATATGCTCGCCTCGTATTTCNGCCAATTCTTCCGCTTTCTTTTTCAATTCAGCCTCAATCAGTCGGCCCAGCAAGATTCGCATAGCGATTTCTCGATTTTGATGCTGTGATCGCTCATTNTGACACGTGACTACGATTCCAGATGGAATATGCGTCAGGCGAACGGCTGTGGAGTTCTTCTGAACGTTCTGGCCGCCATGACCGCCTGCTCTGAAAACGTCCATTTTGATGTCGTCAGGGTCGATTTCTACGTCNACGCCCTCNTCAACTTCTGGCATCACTTCTGCAAGCGCGAACGACGTGTGCCGGGCGTTGTTCCCATCAAACGGCGATTTTCGCACCANACGATGTACGCCTCTCTCGGACCGAAGGTTCCCATACACGTAATCGCCTGAGATTTGGATGATCGCGTTTTTTACGCCGCCCTGTTCTCCNGGGGACACNTCCAGCACCTGGCTTTTGAANCCTCGCCGCTCGGCCCACTTGAGATACATCCTCATCAACATCCGCACCCAGTCTTGAGAGTCGACTCCGCCGGCGCCCGAATGCAAGGCGATTATCGAGTCCCGGTCGTCGAACTCTCCGGACAGCGTCAATTTAAATTCGAGACCGCTTAATTTGGCTTCAATTTCAGCATGTTCTTCGCTGAAGCTGTCCAGGAGCGATCCTTCCCGCTCTTCGATGGCTAGGTCCAGCATCTCACTTAGTTCGATGACTCGAATTTCGATGGCCTTCCAGTCATCGACTTCTTGTTTCAATGCCGCGAGGTCGCGCATTTTGGTTTGAGCGAGTTCGTTGTCTTCCCAAAATGATGGGGCAACGGCCTCTTTCTCTAGCACTTCGATCTGATTGACCTTTGCAGGCAGGTCAAAGGCGCACCATTATGTCTGCTATCTTGGACCGTTTCTCGACTATNGAATGTTTGATGTCCTGCATGTATTANGACCTTTCGGATTGNCCTCGGATTCTATNNGTTANAACGAGGCNGCATCNAGNCAAGTTAGCGCTTGCCTTGAACTTGNCAAAATTACCTGCTNATTTTCTCAGTTATTCNCAGCGTTTCGCGNGCNNAACGATGGATNNTTCNNATGTNCCTATTCGATTATATCAAGCGANGAATTAGAACATCCACCACAAGTCGACGNNCACAGCGTAAGAATCNACGATCNAGTGTANNCACTTGTCTTGTCCGNCATNAATNNNTCGNGACTCGNCGGAAATATTTCNGTCGATGTTNGTGGNCGAAAGAGGTNNCGATTGGGTGTACAATCTGTNGNGNATNATCAANGTTGAGGAGGCTTCGGCAATGCTGGATTTGCTAATNNAAAACGGGTTCATTATCGACGGNACTGGCAATCCNGGATTTTACGGGTCGGTGGGTGTGGAGGAGGACACGGTCACGATAATCCGAGGATCGACCGAGGNCGTCGACGCCNCCCGTAAGATCGACGCNACNNGTCGAATCGTGTCTCCAGGATTTATCGACATGCACGCCCATTCAGGCCTGGTGTTGCTGGCCGAGCCTCATCACGAACCAAAGGTCCGCCAGGGCATCACTACNGAGCTTATCGGTGTCGACGGCAACTCATACGCCCCATTCCGCTCCCAGGAAGACTTCAAGCGATTCGTCGAACTGAACTCCGGCCTTGACGGCAACCCTCCGTTGCCGGGAAACTGGTCAACGGTCGAGCAATACCTGAGTATGTTTGACAGGAAGGCCGCGGTCAACATCGCCTACATTCTCGGGAATTCGCCGGTGCGAATCGACGCCATCGGCTGGGACTCCACTCCTGCGACACCGGCAGACATCGCAAACATGAAAGCCATCATTCGGGAGGCGATGGAGGAAGGCGCCGTAGGATTGTCGACGGGTCTCGACTACCCTCCCGGAAACTACGCCGACACGGACGAGCTTGTCGAGTTGTCAAAACAGGTCGCCGATCTCGGAGGAATTTATCACACGCACGTTCGATACAAGATGGGCGATATGTTTATTGATCCGTTTCANGAAGCCATCGATATNGGCAACCGCAGCGGNATCCCAGTCCACATCACTCATTTCTACCAGCGGTCTCCCAGCACGGGGGGAGGCGCTCAANTGTTGCAACTGATCGAGGNCCGCGCTGAAGCNGGCCAGGACATTACGTTNGACAGCTACCCTTATAGNTTGGGCAGCACTCGTATTCTGATCGTGTTCCCAGACTGGATTCACGAGGGAACGCCTGAACAGATGAANGTGGCTCTGGCGTCNGCGGAGGCTCGCGAACGTCTANGAAGNGAAGTCGTTCCTCGCGCCCCGACCTGGCANGATATGTGGCTAACCTANTTCAAACGACCAGAAAACCACAAGTACGAGGGCCGCTCAGTTGCGGAAATNGCGGAGATGATGGGCCAGCATCCTGTCGATGCGCTNTGNGACCTTTTGNTGGCNGAAGACTTGCAGGTNTGTTATGTGGCAGAAGGTTTGAACGCCAAAACCCTCCCNGCGTTCGTCACTCATCCGTTGTCAATGGTCGGCTCCGACGCAGTCCTTTTAGGCGACTTTCCTAGCCCCCGCACNTACGGGTGCTTCCCGGTCATCNTGGCCGAGTACGTTCGCGAAGAACGTCAGATTTCCCTGCCAAATGCCATTCGCAAGATGACTTCATTCCCNGCCCAAAGACTCGGTCTCAGCGANCGGGGCATCTTNAGAGATGGGATGAAGGCCGACATTACCATATTTGANGCCAACACGGTCAGNGCNCCGGCAACAAGAACCGAACCCAAACAGTTCCCNATCGGCATCGAATACGTGATCGTCAATGGCACTCCGGTAATCGACGGAGGGAGTCACACAGGCCAGCTTCCAGGGCGCGCTCTGCGTCATTAGAATACGCTTGAGAATATCCTTGACTTGAGGTCATTTATGCAAATCACCGACATCAAAACCTATTTGACCATGCCCATCCAAAACCTGCCATGGCTGTTCGTAGAGGTTCACACCGACGAGGGCATAACTGGCCTGGGCGAGTGTTCTTGGTACGGCAACAACACCCTGATTCAGCAAGGCATCGAGTCTGTGAAGCCGTGGGTCATCGGACAGGACCCGGCTAATATTGAGGAAATCTGGCAGCTAATATATCGTCGTCACCTTCGGATTGGTGGTCGTGGTCCGATCTCCGCAGTCATCAGTGGTATCGACATCGCGCTGTGGGACATCAAAGGCAAGGCGCTGGGCGTGCCTGTTTACCAGTTGTTGGGAGGGCCCGTCCGCGACCATGTGCCGTTGTACACCCATGTCCATGATGCCCGACAGGCCGCGACAATCGAAGAAAACGTGGCTATGGCCCGCCAGACCAAAGCGGACGGGTATCGAGCAATAAAGACCGACCCATTCCTATCAATGGCTACCCAGTCAGGCCCATTTCGAGGAGCATCGCTCGTTGAGAAACTGACGCCTTCAGCCATAAATTACGCTGTTGAGTGGGTTGGNGCCTTGCGGTCTGAGTTAGGAGACGATTACGAGTTGATGGTTGACGCTCACGCACGGTTCGATGTCGCCAGCGCCATCGCCGCCGCCCGGGAATTGGAGCCGTTCAAACTCATCTGGTTCGAGGAGCCAGTCCCTCAGGAAAGCTATGACGCACTCAAAGAATTCCGAGAGAATTCCAATGTTGCTATCAGCGTAGGAGAGTCACTGTTCACCCGCTACGACTTCGTGCCGATTCTCCAAGACAGGTTGGCCGATTTCGTCATGCCCGACATCGCATGGACCGGGGGCATCAGCGAATTACGTCGGATAGCCGCCTTGGCCGAAGCGTACTATGTCCCGTTCACGCCTCACGACGCCTTGGGGCCGGTCGCTATCGCGTCGACGTTCCAAGTTTGCATGGCGACCCCGAATCTGTATCGGCAAGAGAGCATCCATGCGTGGTTCGATGATTTCCTAAAGATCGTGACGACTATGCCGGAATACCGCGACGGCGCGCTCTGGCCGCTGGACAAGGCCGGTATCGGAATCGAACTCATCCACGAAGAAGTTGAACGATACGCCGTGCCGTCGAGCCAGGGGCGTATGACCACGTATTAGTAGGCAAAGCAGGCGCTAGAGGAAAGATGTTGGAGAACAAAATGGAGCGACAGTTTTCCAATTAGGTTTCTCCAACCGTTGACTAAACTCCTGGAGCCCTGAACACAATTCCGTGTGTTGAAGGACTCCGTACGACATATCAAACATATTCAGCCATGTCTCAAAATCTTTGCGAACTACGGTTAATCCTTGTTCGTCGCAGACAAGAGATATCGCTCGACGTTTTTCTAATAGTCAAAGTATCGGCCCAATCCAGGTTGGTCACTAAACCAGACTACCAACATTTTTTTGGCAGATAAGTTATTGTCTCTTCCAATATTCTCTGCCTGCCTCCTCAACCCGTTGATGACATCTTTTTGTAATGAAGAACTTTGGGCATTTGTCAGCAATGTGTTCATGGCTACATCAACGAACGATTTTATGGTCTGTCAAACTGCAACATCATTCGAAACATTAATTAAAATTTTAGTTACCAGGACTACACTTTCCTGTCTAAACGAGGTGACTAGGTATTATCAACCTCGGCGTCTGATACGTGCTAAGAGTTCTCGTAAGTCTTTNAAGCCGGCTGAATCGGCAACACGATATGAGACGGACAGTCGGCACTGTGATGGATTGTCTGGCGTGCCGTCTCGTAAGTCCGATCTATGCCAAGCGGTTCGCCGGTATTGTGGTTCACGTCGAATCTGGGCCAATTGCTGGAGCTGATGTCCACGCGAATTCTGTGGCCTTTGGCGAACACATTCGACGTGGGATAAAGCTGGAACACAAATTCGTAANTCTCNCCAGGGTTCAAGAACTCTNCCTTTTCGAAGCCGTTNCGGTAACGTGCCCTGATTATCGAATCGGCGATGTTGATTGCCAAGCCCTCTGGGAAATCGCCGGACGGCGGATACACGTCTATCAATTTTGCGGTGAAATCGGTATCNACAGCGGATGACGACGCCNACAGATGGACTTCGATAGGGCCTGTTGCCTCCGTGTCGGCCTCAAGTGGTTGCGTTTGGAACGTCACGACGTCATCACGCACGTTTAAGGGCAGTGTGTCCTCGGTGCCAAAGAACCGATCAGGGTCTCCCCGCTGGTCGTATGCCCCAGGCTCCATGATTGGGTTCCCCGCGGATATGCCACCGCCGATGGTCGGCACTGGGTACGATGGATCAAATACAAATGACGTGGTCAGATTGTTCTGATCGTTAGACTTGTCAACCGATAGGCGACCGTTATTTCGCAAATAGTACGGTGTAGGAATGGTCGAAGGCAAAGGCCAGTCAGGCTCGTTGCGCCAGTATCCGCCGTGCCTGAGACGGTGGTTGCCATCAGGCGTGCCTTCGCCTCCGCCCATCGTGAAGATGCGGACCGGGCTCCAATCCATGACCTCGGATTCCAACCCTTTCAATTGTCGGTCGAACCAGGCTAGCTTAAGGTCGTTGTAGTTGATGTGNGCTTCTAGGCCGAAATCCAGGTCTCCCGCGTAATTCTCCTGATAGCCNCCATGAATCCACGGGCCCATCATTAAGTATTTCGGNGAGTGTTTCATGTCTCTGAGCTGCATGAAACACTCACAGGTGTTTCGGGCGTAGGAATCGTACCAACCGCCAAGATACAGCGTCGGCACATCTGCGTGTTCCTCATAGTATTCTTCAGGAGCATAACCCCGCTGTTTCCAGTAGTCATCGTAATCACCATTTTGTTGAAGCTCCATCGCCCACTGTTCGTATGTCGGAAACCGGGACAGAATCGTCGAGCCTTCGATCAATGGGAACTGGTTGACAATGTCCGGCATACGTTCCTCGAAAATCCGCGTGATGGCGGCTTTTAGGGACGGATCTGCGTCCGCTTCATGGCTGGTGACTGCCATGCGGTACGCGTANATCAGGAAGCGTTGTTCCAGAGCGCCGTTCTGCCTCATGGAGCCGTGGAAGTAGTTGGACGCTCCAACTCCGACAAGCATGGCGCTTAGATGCGGAGGATTCAATGTAGCCAGCGCTGCCTGATCGCTGCCCGCGTAAGAATCGCCCATCGTGCCTACTTTGCCATTGCTCCATTCCTGAGTTCCCANCCATTCGACGGTATCGTAGCCATCGGGAGCTTCCTTGGAAAACGGATGCCATTCGCCTTCGGACGCNAGCCTGCCACGGACATCCTGGATCACACAAACGTATCCTCGGCGGGCGAAGAATTTNGCTTTGGTGGTTTGTCCGGGCACAGATTTGTCATAAGGGGTTCGCTCGAGAATAACCGGAAATTGGCCTGAAGCTCGGACTCCGGCGATAGCTGGATAATAAATATCGGTCGCCAATTTCACTCCGTCGCGCATATCGACCATGACGTTTTGCTCGATTGTCACGCCGTATTCCTGATGCGAGCCCTTGTAACTGGACCGAACTGGTTTGTCGTCATCGGAAGTCAGTGTCTGGACAGTTTGAGCTTCCGATTCNAGCGTGTCCCACGAGTACGTNGCGGGTATCAACGCAACGTCGGCCCATGTGGAAGTCTGGTCGGCGTAGTGCGGGCTCCCAGCGTGGCCGGATGANCCGAGAGGNACGATCCATCGCGAGTTATCCCAATCCGCAGTGTCCCAGACGTAGCGAGCCACCGACATGCCNGTCATAGTNTAGGGGTCGGAGGCTGGGTAACTCCCTGCCTGAGGTGTGTCGCCATCCCCTCCCATCGGGACCGACGGCGGGTCCAACTGTTCTGACATCTCAGGGAAAGCGGCTGACAATGGGTGCGTTGGATGAGTCNGATGCACTCTNCCCCAGACCCAGGTGTCCATGTCATCACCGAGAGTCTCGGACAGGTCGCTCACACCATCGGCGAATGCGCGGGCGATCAGNGTGTCCCAGGCGCTTCCGGGCGGCAGGAGGCTCGTGTCCCCATTTTGGGCGTGAGTGACAAGCAACGTGCTTATCTGACGAANATGCNCTGGCGCTCCCCTCCCACCTGCAACCAAAGCCTGATCCGCCAACGGCCCTAGAAGGTGGTTGATAATCTGTCGATGCAACCGCTGTCGAAAAGCGCTGTATATCGTCGCNGCAACGGAGTCTTCGTGCATCGAGCCATCCCATCCCGCCATTTGATCNTTGGCTGCAGCCGACAGCACGTTTTTTGGCGGAGTGCGNGCGATTNTCTCGGAGTAANCTTGAGCAGNTATCGACACGATTTCAGAATGCNCCGCCGCCATATCCTNAACGGTGGCTCCGGTCATNTCGGTGAGACGGTCATGTATCCTACGCGCTCGGTATTCCGGCGCGAAATCAAGAGCGATAAAGTANGGATAGTCTTCGCTGGCAATGCGGTTGTTGGCCGTGACGAAAAATCCGCTGTCCGGGTTGCTGATCCGGGTCAAGTCCTCAAAGGGGATCGACCCCTCCCATTCATGTTCGCCAGTCCAACCTGGAACCGGCAACCAGGCATTCGCAATCGTGCGGATGGGAACTTGGCCGCGATTCAGGTAACCGATGTTGCCTTGCGTGTCACCGAACACGAGATTATTGCACGGGTCCACCCATTGGCGCATCGACTCGTCGATCTCGTCTGCGTTCTTGGCGAGAAGCATATCTAACAGTGATTCGTATCCGAGGTTCGGCCCAGTTGTGGCAGTGTACCGAAATGCTATAGCTTTAGTTCCGTCTGCGCTCTGGGAAATAACCGGACCATGATGGGTCACCGGCACGTCGATCTCTACAGATTCGCCGGACCGAACCTCAATCGTTTCGTGATGAACTTCGGCGTCTCGCCACTCGCCCTTAAATTCGTACTCCAACCCATCGCCCGAAGGGCGCATGTTCTCTACATACAAGTCTTGATAGTCTGCCCCGGCGTGGGTAACACACCAGGCAACATCCGCGTTGTGTCCGAAATGAGGAAACCCAGGGCATCCAGGGAACGACAGCCCTATAACATCGAAATCTGGACAGGCGATCTGGTTTTGGTAATAGACGTTGGGAGTGTCCAGGCCCCGATGCGGATCCCCGGCGATTAGCGGTTTGCCTGATGCTGTCTTGCTCCCTGACAGCGCCCAGTTGTTGCTCCCGGAGTCGTCGTCCTTCAGCCAGTCGATGGTTCCGAGTCCGTTAGACAACTCTTCCAAACCGTCTAATACGGGGCCATTGTAATTCTCGCCTGGAGGTGAAATCACCAGATGCCCGGGTTGGTAGCCTGACAATATTTCTGCAGCTCTTTCCGCCCCAAATTCGTTCACCAACTGGGCGCGCCACAGTTTGCCCTCAAACACACCCATGAGAATGTGCCGAATCTTGAAAACCGCCAAGCTGTCCCTGACCGTCCACGGTTCGGGAGTCGTGCCTGTCATCTGGTACTCGATGGGCAGTATGATGATCGAGTCGATGTACGCGTTCACGCCATTGGCGTAAGCTTCGAACATCGCTTTGGTGTCAGCGTTCAACTCCTCCCAGTCGCGCTTGGTCGACGCCTTGATCTGAAAACGGCGCATCTGCTTGTCGTGTTCTATGCCCGACTCTCCGACAAACTCAGACCACCGCCCGTAGGCTTTGTGACGGTCGTAGTCCATGTGCCACAACCTGTCTTGAGCAGTTGCGAATCCCTGTCCATAGAAGGCGTCGTGAGTCGACGTGGCCCGAACGTGGGGAATGCCGTGCCGATCGCGAATTATTTGAATGTTGCCATCCAGACCCTTCACCGCGGTGGTTCCACTGGTGGCCGGTACCGCCGCTTTGAGATCCTCGACCGAAAAAGTGTTCGATGTCATTTGCCCTGTGCTCCTAGTGTGTAACAATCCCACTGTCAAATTGTTCCCAATCATACAGCGAGGTCAAAATTTGTAAAGTCGCTCAAGAGTGGTTGCCGAATCTGTTTGTCCCAATCGTCCAATGGAGGACAGAATCAATTCAGATACGATGGGCGTTCCTGACTCTAGAAGCGTCACGGCGCCTTTAGGCGGACCCGCCTATTCCTCAAGACGCCCCACGGTTTCGCCTAATCTAAATGTAACTTTCCGGTTACGCATCTGGTGGATCAAGTCGTCGGTGATTTCTCTATCCAGTTACTGGAGAGGTCGGTCTCACCTCTCCGCTAGTGTCACTGTGACCCCGAAGGCTGAGAATATCGAAGCATATTCAATGCTGATCACGCCGCTACCCACTACCACCATCGTCCGTGGCAATTGTTTCATTTTTCATCACACCGTCGCTGGTGATAACCGCGTCTCCGTCCAAGCCCATCCTGGTTGGAGATGACGGCCTTGTCCCTACCGCGATCAGAATGTTCTTTGAAGCCATTGTGCGAGAACTCCCGCTCGCCTTCACAACAAGCGTGTGGCCATTTTCAAACCGCGCCTCGCTGTGAATCAACTCGATGCCATTACGGCCTAGTTGATCTTCCGCGACTTCAGCTTCACAACTCTGGTTACACGCGTCAATAACTTATCAGAAGTTGGTCTCGACTGGGTCCTCTGTCCGCCATTCATGTCCCAAGGCCCCATCAGGAACTCCATTACCACTTCCCGAAATGTCCTGCTGGCGATCGGGCTGGTGTTTAAAACCGCGCCACCGACTATCGAACGCTGTAGCATAATAAAAGGCCGTTCGCCTATTTTGGCAGCCTGAACCGCGGCTCGCTGTCAGTCCGGCCTGGCTCCGATGCATAGCAAAACGAAATCGAAACTCGCTTAATACTCTGTCCATATGGTTATCGACAATTAACCGCATACAGCCGGGAAGCGCCACGATTGATATTTGATGTACGTTAAACCCCTTCTCTCACTAGAGTAAAGCGCACTGCCACAGTGTCGACGGCCGACCGGTAGATCAATTCGTCCTGCCGGGTTGGCGCTATAATTTCAACAACGCCAAAATCAGGATCCCTAATGACAAACATTGAAAAAGCAATTTTTAGAGTGAACGCCACGGTGGGAATTGCTGCAAAGCATTTGGCCACGGGTCGAGAAATTCTCCAAAATGCGAATGACACATTCTACACGGCCAGCACGTTCAAGGTTCCGCTGATCGTTGCTCTGTTCCGTCTAGTGGATCAAGGCAAAATCGATCCATCAGAGCGCATAAAGTTCTCAGATAGCATGAGAGTTCCAGGTTCCTCAATTCTGAAAGTAATGGGCGCTGGCCTGAACCCCACGATCCATGATCTGGCGATGCTCATGATCATTGTCAGCGACAACACCGCGACCGACTTGATATTTGACCGAGTCGGCAAGGAATTTTTGAACTCGACGATTACCGAAATGGGACTCTCCAACACACGGATCCCAATGACGACGCGGGAATTGCTCTACAGCATCGTGGGGCTGGACCCTACCGACGAGTCAGTCAGTTATGAACAAGCCAGCAGGATGCTTCACGACCAGCAACTGGTTCTTAACGCCGATGGGTTTCAAGAAGACAAATCTGACGTTTCCTCGCCGTCAGATATGTCGAAGGTTCTCGAACTCATCCACTCTGGCGGGTTTTTGAGCGATCAATCCAGTGAGGCTGTCCTGAATATTCTGCTACGCCAACAACTCAACAATGTGATTCCTCTTCTGCTTCCGTCTGGGACAAAATCGGCCCACAAAACTGGAAGTTACCATGGAGTGCGGTGCGACGTTGGAATCGTGTATGGCGAGAGCGGACCATACACTGTCGCGATAATGGCAAAAGGCGCGTCTGGTATTTCACTCGAAACCGATTTGAGCCTGGCGCGAGTTTCCAGAGCGATTTACGATGAGTTCAATCCCGACGCTTAGGAGCCTGTGGCTTGCCCAGCCAAAGATATGACCGATAATTACGCGTTCTAGTAGTGGCGAACGATCCTCTGGCGAGAGCGGACTCTTTGTGCCTATGCCGCCGAATATGGCCTTGGGTTCACTTTCCGTGAACGGGATGATCTGATTGACCGGCGCTTTGGGGACCCGTGCCTTCCGGATATCATGGGGAGCGACGAACTCCTCCCGTTCGAGCGTTGCGAAAAATGGCTCTATCCCTCTGGCGTAAGTGTTGAAGGTGGTCTTGCTGACCCTGCGTGTCGAACCGTTTATGGTGGGATGAACTTGCCATGCCGGGCGTCACTGGAGGTCGAGTATAAATTTCCTGAGGTTGTTTCGGGTTAACGACGAAAGATCGGGGTCTCGATCCAGGAACTTTTGAAAGAGCCGCACGCTGCCCGTGACCC
>PAIW01000111.1 GCA_002710885.1 Chloroflexota bacterium
ACCGGCGATCGATCGTTCGCCGCAGGCAGCGGCGATTCGCCATCATCGGCAAGGCCAACCACAACGACCCCTGGCGCAACGACGCCGATGGGATCCGATACGATCGAGGGCCAGATAGGGACCGTTTCAGACACGTTGGACAGCATTAAATTAGATATCGAAACATTGGAAGAGGCACTTGAACGTCTGAAAGAACTTACCGGAGGGCAATAATATGACCACAGAATGGATGGATAAAGAAAGCAAATATTACATGTTCGTTGTGCGCCGCCAGCCGGTTGTCATCGCGCGCGGCGAAGGCACTCGGGTATGGGACGTTGAAGACAAAGAGTACCTGGACTTCACGTCGGGTTGGGCTGTAAACAATGTCGGACACGCCAACTCGGTCGTCGCCGACGCGATCGCAGAACAGGCGCGCACACTGCTTCAGACATCGAACCAGTTCTACACCATTCCTCAGCTTCAATTGGCGGAGATTCTGGTGGAGAACAGCGCTTTGGACAAGGTGTTCTTCTGCAACAGCGGCGCCGAAGCCAACGAAGGGGCGATGAAGCTGGCCCGCCGGTATGGCGCTCAGAAACGCAACGGCGCGTTTGAGATTGTCACAGCGCTCAATTCGTTCCACGGGAGAACTATGGCGAACGTGTCAGCCACTGGACAGCCGCACTACCAGGANCTATTTCAGCCAATCCCTCCGGGATTCTCCCATGTGCCATTCGATGACATCGAAGCNCTGAAAGGCGCTATCACGGATCGCACAGTCGCCGTGATGCTGGAACCCGTGCAAGCCGAAGGCGGAGTTAATATTCCATCTGAAGGCTATCTTCAGAATGTTCGGGACTTTTGCGACGAGAACGAGCTGCTTTTGATCTTTGACGAAGTCCAAACCGGGATCGGACGTCTGGGCACGTTGTTCGGCTATCANTCATTCGGCGTNGAACCCGATATCATGACCCTCGCCAAAGGCCTCGGCGGCGGCGTGCCAATCGGCGCGTTCATGGCTACGGANGAAGCGATGGCCTTCCAACCCGGAGATCACGGTTCCACGTTCGGTGGCAATGCGCTGACCTGCGCTGCTGCCTACGCTTCTACCAAATACATCCTCGACAACGATGTGGTCGACAACGCTGCTACTNTTGGAGCGTACCTCGGNCAGGGACTGAACGACCTGATGTCCCGCTACGACTTCATTACTGAAGTCAGNGGCATGGGGTGCCTTTGGGCAATGCTCTTCGATTCGGACATTACTCCTGCTGTCGTGGGCGCCTGCAACGACGCTGGCATACTTCTGAACCCGCTCAGGCCTAACGCTGTTCGCCTCATGCCTCCTCTAACCGTCACTAAAGAGGAGATTGATGAGGCGTTGGANANACTGGAGACTGGCATCAAGGTCGCGACAGCTTAACCCACTGATGGTCAAGAGCGTGTCCACTGGTGATTGAACTGTCGGTGGACACGCCGCATCACGCCCGTGAAAGGGAATCAAAATTGAATTGGCGCGAGTTGCAAGAAAAGGGCGTGACGCTGGTCGGCGGGGCCGTGTCAGGCGGNCTCGATAGTTGCACTGTGACACACTGGCTGNGGAGCAAAGGGTTCCGCGTGCAAGGATTCACAGTTGATCTGGGCCAGCCCGATGAGGAAAATCTGGACGCGATCACTNANAGGATGATCGCCTGCGGCGCNGAGGATTCNATNATCATTCCTGGTCGAGGNTCGCTGGCAGAGGCAGGGCTGAAAGTCATCCAATCCCAAGCCCGCTATGAGGGCGGTTATTGGAACACGACCGGCATAGCCAGACCGGTCACTGTAGCAGCCATACTTCCTGAAATGTCGAAGCGCGATGTCGGAACGCTGTTTCACGGAGCCACCGGTCGCGGCAATGACCAGGTGAGGTTCCAACTGGCGACCAATATGCTAAACCCCGACATGGAAGTCTACGCCCCGTGGCGTGATCCAGAATTTATAGCTGAATTTCCGGGCCGTCAACAGATGCTGGACTACTGTGAAGCCAACTCTCTGCCGATCCGGCCTGCAAGAGAGTCTCGTTACTCCACCGATGCGAACTTTCTGGGCCTGACGCATGAAGCTGGCGATCTTGAGGACGTCACCATCTCACCAACCTTTGTTGAACCAGGGATGGGCGTCTGGCCGTGGGATGCCCCAAACCAGACCCAGGTGGTCACGATTCGCTGGGAATTAGGAGTGCCGGTGTCNATCGACGGTAATGCGCTGGGACTGGAAGAGATTTTCGANACCGCCAACTCCATTGGCGGCAAACACGGTGTCGGAATCGGCGACCATGTCGTCGAAAATCGATTCGTCGGCGTCAAGTCGCGAGGAATCTATGAAGCCCCTGCGATGGAGCTATTGGGGAGCAGCTACGAGTTCCTGCTCCAGTTTGTTCTGGACCGTCGAGCACGGGAGTTTTTTGACTACACATCTGGCGTCATCAGCCTTCAGATATATCAAGGCTACTGGCTAGACTTGGCAACTCGATCCGCTCTGGCCGCTCTTGAGCCAATCACCAGNCTCGCCACCGGAACCATCTCTGTGCGGCTCCACAAAGGCAAGGTATTTTTCGACACCGCCGAGGACACTCAGGAAGCGATGCCCCACTCCCTGTACACGGACGACAGTTCGATGGAGGCAATGGGGACATACGACCANACAGACGCCGAAGGCTTCGTCAAAGTGCTGGGAATCTCTGCGAAGAACCTCGCCAATCGACAGCTAGGCNCCTGATTCGGTATCTCTCCGTGCAAAAGGACATCTGATGACAATGGCATCCATTCCCGACGCCCTCGAGGAGATAACACCGTCGTGGCTGACGGNCGCATTGGCGCCACAACTTGCTTCAGAAAGCGTCACCGTGACTAATGTTGAATCAGACCCCATCGCGCTGGGTGTAGGNTTCGCGGGAGGTTTAGGCCGATTATCAGTTGAGTATGACCGTGACTCAGNGTCCGCCCCCAAAACATTGATCGCGAAATTGCCTTCGGCCCATGCGCCTACCAGGAATTTGCTGACTGCCCTCGGGGTATACGAACGAGAAGTCCGGTTTTACCAAAGCGTGGCCTCTGAGATACCGATGCGAACGCCAAAATGCTTTGTGGCTTCGTTCGATTCTGAGTCAAAGGGGTTCATTCTGCTGCTCGAAGACTTGGGAGCGATGCGTTCACCAGACCAGACTGTCGGTTGCGCAGTCGATGACGCCAAACTCGCAGTCGAGACATTGGCAAAACTCCATGGGTCCATTTGGAACAGTCCGCTGTTGGGAGAATGGAACTGGGCGCCAAAATGGGATACAGGGGCTGAGGTGTTCGCCAGTAGTTTTCCTGGTTGGTGGGCCAGATTACAACAGAATTTTCCATCCGCTATTTCAGACGAATTTCGAAAAACGGCTGAGATGGTCACGCCTCACGTAGCGTCGATCAAATCAAGGTTATCGCGGCGCCCTGTCACGCTGTGCCATGGCGATTATCGCCTCGCCAATATGTTTTTCGACGACACTGATAAAGCGAGCCCGGTGGTCGTATTCGATTGGCAAGCAGTGAGGGTTGGCCGCGCTCCATACGATCTGGCATACTTCATCGGCGGATCGATGACGGTCGAAGACCGGCGCGCGCACGAACGTCAACTGAAGGCGACCTATTACGCTAGCTTGATTCAAGCCGGAGTGACCAACTATTCGGAGCATGAGTTTGAAGAGGATTACGGCTACGCGCTTTTAGACCTCGTCAGCTTCACCGCATTGGTCGGCGGCAATTTGAGCTTCGATAATGAGCAAGCACAGAATCTCATGATAGGATTAATCAGCCGGGTTGCCGATACACTATCTTACATTGACGCTGAACGTTTGATTGCCAATCTCCCGTGAGATTTGAATTGATCAAATTTGTGGCCTAGTAACATCTGGTCAACCTGACAATATCATAATTCGAATATTGGGGTTCCGCTAAATGAACGTATCGACTGACCCAGATGTCAGAACCCAGATCGTCGCCACTGTGCGCGATTTCGTCAAAAACGAAGTCGCGCCTATCGCCCGACAATACGACGACGAGGACCTCTATCCTCATCACCTCATAGACCCCATGCGGGAAATGGGCTTGTTCGGCATAACTATTCCCGAAGAATTTGGCGGGTTAGGCCTCGACCATACGACCTTCGCCATGATCTTCGAAGAGTTGAGCAAAGGCTGGATGAGCGTCAGTGGCATTATCGGGACGCATCATGTCATGGCTCATATCGTCGCCGGTTACGGCACACAAGATCAGAAAGAGAGCATACTGCCGCGCCTCGCCACGGGGGAACTTCGAGGCGCCCTGGGACTCACGGAGCCGGAGGCTGGAAGCGACGTTCAAAACATTCAAACCACTGCGGTTCGGGACGGTGAGGAATATGTGCTGAATGGCAGCAAAATGTTTATAACTAACGCCGAAAATGGAAACGCCCTTGCTGTTCTCGCCAAAACCGATCCCGACTCGGAGCCTCGACACCGAGGGATGAGTTGCTTTATCGTCGAGAAACCAGCGACTGGTCTCAAGATCGGCCAACATCTCGACAAACTGGGATACAGAGGGCTGGACTCCGTCGAAGTTCTGTTCCAGGACTGCCGGGTATCTACCGATACGCTGGTGGGAGGAGTCGAGGGACAAGGATTCAAGCAAGTGATGTTCGGCCTTGAAGGCGGGCGAATCAACGTCGCAGCCCGCGCCGTTGGCGTGGCCACAGCCGCATTCGAAGCCGCAATAAAATACGCTCAACAGCGTCAGACGTTCGGCCAACCGATAGCTCAACACCAGGCGATCCAGTTGAAGCTCGCTGACATGGCGACCAAAATTCAGGCGGCGCGACTGTTGACGTATGAAGCTGCCGCAAAGAAAGACAAAGGCGAGCGGATCGACCTTGAAGTTGGAATGGCGAAGCTATTTGCCAGCGAGATGTGCGGCGAAGTGACGCTTGAAGCCATGAGAATTCACGGTGGCTACGGCTACATCAAGGATTTTGACGTCGAGCGTTATTACCGTGACGCGCCGCTCATGATAATCGGAGAGGGGACAAACGAGATTCAGAAATTGGTCATTGCCAGACGGCTGTTAGAAAAATACTCGATCTGATTTCCTGAATCTCCTCGATTCTAACGGAGACAAATAAATGATCCACGACGGCAGAGATAAATTTGGCGGTTACCTGGAGGACTTTGTGCCAGGGGACGTGTTCAAGCACTGGCCAGGCAAAACGGTGACGGAAATGGACAACCACTTATTCTCCCTAATCACGCTGAATGATAATCCCCTACACACTGACGCCCACTATATGTCGAAGCATCAACATGGACAGATTCTGGTCAATGGGGCGTACGTGTTGAGTCTGGTTGTTGGGATGAGCGTTCGCGACACCTCCGGCAAAGCGATCGCGAATCTTGAATACGAAAAAATCACACACGACGGCCCCGTGTTTCAGGGGGACACTATCTACGCGGAAAGCGAAATTCTGGAGGTAAGAGAATCCCGAAGCAGGCCGGACCGTGGGATTGTTTACCTCGAAAGTCGGGGAATCAATCAGCGCGAAGAGCAGGTGTTGACGCTTCGTCGCCGATTCCTCGTCAGCAAACGCCAGGACTGAATTATGGGTCTCAAAGAGGTCTCGTCCGACTACACGGTTTCCCTGCATTATGATCGCCGGCTCTACAGACAGGATATCGAAGGCTCGATCGCCCATGCTCGGATGCTGGCTAAACAGGAAATAATCGAGCACGCTGACGCCTCTGCGATTGTGGACGGCCTAAGTCGTATCCGTGAGGACATCGAATCCAATGAGTTCCCCTGGCGACCGGAACACGAAGACATCCATATGAACATTGAGCTACGGCTCCATGAGCTTATAGGCGAGCCTGCGCTCAAGCTCCATACCGCAAGATCGCGCAACGATCAGGTGGCTCTGGATATGCGGATGTACATGAAAGAGATCATCAGCGAAACGCTTAATGCGCTGCACGGCCTCCGCCGCTCATTGGTCCAACTGGCGGATGATAACACCGAAGTCGTCATGCCCGGATACACCCATCTCCAGAGGGCGCAGCCTGTGCTGTTCGCCCACCACATGCTCGCGTACTTCGAGATGTTTGGTCGGGACCAGTTGAGATTCCAGCAAGCATATGAACGCGCCGACGTGATGCCGTTGGGTAGCGGCGCCCTGGCAGGCCTGCCCTATCCGTTGGACCGAGAATTTGTGCGTCGGGAGCTGGGTTTCGCTCAAATTTCTGACAACAGCATGGACGCGGTGTCAGACCGAGATTTTATGCTCGATTTTCTGTCAGCCGCCTCGATTTGCGCCATGCACATCTCGAGATTTGCCGAGGAATTAGTGCTGTGGTCAACAGACGAGTTCGACTTCGTGCGCCTAAGCGACGACTACACGACGGGCAGCAGCATCATGCCTCAGAAACGGAACCCGGACTTCGCTGAAATCGCCCGCGGCAAGACTGGGCGCGTCTATGGCAACCTGTTCGGTCTGCTCACAACCCTGAAAGGCTTGCCACTCACCTACAACCGCGATCTCCAAGAGGACAAAGAAGGGCTGTTCGACACTGTTGACACGCTCATACCAACGTTGACGATATTCGCTGATATGCTGAGCAAGATGAGCCTGAACAAAACTCGATTGTTGGACGCCGCACAAGGCAGCTACGTTTTGGCAACCGACATCGCCGATTATCTGGTTTCCCAGGGTGTGCCGTTTCGCGAGGCGCACCGGATCGTGTCTGCACTATCTCAGGATTTGGCAGCGCAAGGTCGCCAGTTCCACGAGCTGACGTTGGAAGAATATAAGAAGTCTTCACCGTTTTTCGATGTGGATGTATTGAAGATCACGGTGGAGTCATCGGTGAGTGCCAGAAACGTGCCTGGAGGCACCAGTTTCGCGTCAGTAAGCGGGGCAATAATTGCGGCGAAAGCTCAGTTGGAGGGCAAGAATCGTGCCTAGCAATCGCATAAAAATAGCGCCGTCAATTCTCTCGGCAGACTTCGCTCGGCTGGGCGATCAAGTTGCCGAGGCCGAGCTAGCAGGCGCCGACTGTATCCACATCGACGTGATGGACGGACAATTTGTCCCGCCAATCACGTTCGGGCCAATCATCGCCGACTCCATTCGAGACCGAGTGTCCATACCTCTGGAAATTCACATGATGACCCTACATCCAGAAAATCATATCAGACAACTAGTCGATGCTGGCGTTGACAGGATAATTGTTCACGTAGAAGCCTGCCCTCACGTTCACGCCGTCGTGCAACAGATCAAATCGTCAAAGGTCGAAGCTGGCGTCGCGATCAACCCCGGCACGTCGCTATCAGCCGCTGAAGAGGTTCTGCCCGATCTGGACCAATTGCTCATCATGACCGTGAATCCAGGTTACGGCGGGCAGTCGTTCATTCCAAGCTCAATCCCAAAAATCGAACGGGCGCGACGAATGATAGAGGCCATCGGCAGATCCATTACACTTGAAGTCGACGGCGGAATCAACACGACTACCGCTTCCATCGCTGTTGATGCCGGTGCGACTTTGCTGGTGGCCGGAAGCGCAGTGTTCACGCACGACTCATCGGTCGCCGAAGCGATGTCCACGTTGCGCCGTGCGATCGATGCTCCGACGTTTCCCGTTGACCACTGATCCGATCAAACGCGACACCGGCGCTGGCTGGAACGAGATGTCGGAAGCCTACCAGCGAGACAGNGACATTTCGCTGGACGATGTCCATTATGCGCCCTTCGCGATGGGCGAAAGTGAACTCAACNTGCTAGGCTCGGTGGAGGGGAAATTCATTCTTGAACTTGCTTGCGGNGCCGCCCAGAACTCTATAGCCTTGACCAAATGGGGCGCCAAATGNGTCGGCATGGACATCTCCCCCAAACAACTTCGNCAAGCGGCGAAATATTGCGCCCAGGAATCGGCACAAGTAGGCCTNGTGCGTGGCGACATGGAACGACCTTCAATGTTCGCGCCAGGTAGTTTCGACGTCATAATTTCGTCGTTCGGTTGGGAGTTNATTCCAGACCTGTCGGCCTGTTTCAAATCTTGCAATTCATTGCTAATACCTGGCGGCACTCTCCTTGTCTGCACTGCACATCCTCTGAACGCTTTCGAGTGGGACGACCGCGAGGGCGCCGCGCTAGTTACAGACTACTTTAGCCCTCCTGTAGAAGTTTGGGAGGCCCCGGTCGCTGATGGGCATGGCCCGGGAATGACATTCTTTCGCACGTACAGNGAAATGTTCGATCTGTTGACCAGGTCGGGTTTCTCGGTGGAACGAGTGGTNGAGCCTTTCCCGCATTACTTGACCGATGAAATGGACGCCGGAGGCGGCAAGTCTCCGTATGTNGGATCATATTGGAGTGCCAGCCGTGAACGATTGTCGAGGNTGCCGTTCNCCATAATCTATCTGGCANNGAAAACGGCGTGACAGCGCAGGCAGCATCTCGGCACGCCGTTTTGGGTTTGGCGTTATTTCTTGCAACANCCTGTGGGCGAGGCGCGGACAGTGGCCGGCGNCCGTCTTTGACGNNTGCCGNTGCTACGTCGCCCCGATCACGCCAACAGCGNNCCTGCGTGCTCAGGCGATCGTTGCACTGCNANCAACACNNACCCGCCCGCCAGAAACCAACACTCATGCCGACGCCTGCCCCATCTTCATCGCCCGAGGCAAAACCCATGACCCCTCNTCAGACTTCGACGCCTACATTGACGTCGACNTCAGAGCCAACTCCCACGCNAACNGTAACGCCGCTACTAACTGCTACGGCTATCCCNACGATACGACCTGCAATTCAGACAACGGCCGNGGCCAATATCCGACCTTTTAAACCTAACGCATGGAGCGCGGCCGATGGTTATTGCCTCCGCACATGGGGNNAGGGACACTACGTCGATCACGCAGGGTCAATGCTCGTTCCCGAGTTGGGCTATCGACAGCCCGACCCAGAATGACGTCGACGAACNTTTTTATGTCGACGTCCTGCTTGACGGANCCGTTTTGGACAGATGAATAAGCGACGGACTCCGGTCCGACAGTTCAGGTGTGTTCACGGATTGGGACAGATTGGACAGCCTGGCTCGGATAGAGCCGGGCCAACACACGTTCACGCTGATTGTGGACTCGACTGACCTGGTCGCCGAGACCAATGAATCTGACAACACTTTCCAGACTAGTGTCNTCGTTGTCGNTGCGCCTGATCCACAAATACCACCGCCAATCCCAAACCGTCTGCCTGATTTGGCGACCGTCGTGTCTCCAGGATGGCCAGACCCGATCATTGCGCCTGTGTATCCCGGCGCCAAACTTTAAGGGCCGTTGTCTATGAACGAGCTGAGCTACATACGTTACCCTATCGAAAATCAAGGTTTGGCATCCACGCCAGACAACGTGTACACAAAGCTCTACTACGATGGGAAACTCGTGAGCAAAGAGTTCCGGTCTGGAGCCATCATGGATAATCAGGTAACTCGAAGCGAATGGGCCGGCTTGAGTGAAGTGGTGAGGTTGACTCCAGGCGAGCACACCCTCAAACTTCTTGTGGACCCGCACAATTTGATCGACGAGTCCGATGAAACTAATAACAGCTACGAGGTCACATTCATGCGGGGCGGTGGCGAGGTTCCTGTCTTGCAATTGCCTCGGCCCTCGCCTCCTCCTGATCTTTCAGACCCACCGTTGCTGCCGAATCTCGTTCCATGCCTGAGGTTCGGCTCGGATGGCGCGTTGATCGTTTCGAACCGCCAGGATACTTTCAAGGATAGCCAACTCATCGTCAGCGAACCCGTTTATATCGACGTCGTTGTTCGTAACGAAAGTTCTGTTGATCTTGCGAGCTCTTGAGGTCTTGTTATTTTTCGACGACCAACTCGTAGAAACCCTGGGAGCCAAAAACGGGACTCCTGCAGGTTCGATTCAGTGGTCGTCCGATTGGGACAGCCTGACCAGCGAAGTGGAGTTAGAGGCAGGCGTTCATTCNCCGAAGATCGGGATTGGTCCTTTGAACCGTGTCACAGAATTGGATGAAACGGACAACGTGNATGTCAAAGAATTTGANTGGCTGTGTGAGAAAGCGCCGCCTGNACCGGTAGTGTCCNACTCCGACGATGACGCCCGTCTGCGTTCATTGCCTTCATTGATTGAGAACGTCAGGGGTATCGCGAAATCTCGCCTCGTTGAACGTTTGACCGGATTTAGAGGGCGTGGCTGAACTTCGCACAGTGGGCCTACTAACGCCTTAAATTATGAGTTCCGAGTCACTTGGGCGCGTCTACCCGCCGCCGACTGCGCGCACGATTTCCAGCTTGTCACCGTCTTCGAGNGTCACTTCTTGCAACTCGTTCTTCCGGATAATGTCGCCGTTGTACGCGATTGCGATTGCGCGCTGCGTGATGCCNAGAGCTTCCAGGTAGTCAACCAGGTTCTGAGGGCCTTCGAGGTCTCTTGGTTTACCGTTCACAGTGAGAGTAATCATCGTTGCGCGGACCTCATTCGGCCTAATTGTCGTCACGTTTAGACATTAAGGATAATAGAGTTCGAGCAGCCGATTCTGGATCTGGCCTGCGCGAGATCGCAGTAATGACAGCCGCGCCGCCTGCTCCAGCGGCCATCACCTGTTGAATATTAGTGTCATCNATTCCACCAATAGCCAAAATCGGGATTTCTGTGGCGTCCCGAATCTCGGAGATCAATTCAGGCCCAGCCGTGACGCCGCCTGGATGGGAACCAGTGGGGAATATCGTGCCTACGACGAGGAAATCGGCTCCTTCCCATCCCGCGATTTTCGCGCTGTCCACGCTATGAACAGATCNACCCAGAAGCAACAAGTTTCCNGCNATTCGACGCACGTCGCGAACCTTGATNCCTTCCTCACCCAGCTGAACGCCATCGGCGCCGCTCAACATTGCTATATCAATTCGGTCATTCACGATAAACAGGGCTTTGCCTGCCGTGATCTGCCGCAGGCGGAACGCCCAGTTCAGCAGGTGGCCTCCCGGCAGGTCCCGCTCTCTGAGTTGGACCATGTTAACTCCGCCGTCGATTGCCGCTTCCACAACCACATCCAAAGGCCTACCGGCAGTCTGGTCACGGTCCGTGACGAAACAGAGCGCCGGATCAGGGAGCGTAATTGCCAACCTTTAATTTCCGGCGGCGGACGCCACGCCAGTCGCGGGGCTACTGGGNACTGCTGATTCGCGTTTGGCGATTCGGCCAGCCACGTTCGCTTTGCGNCCGGCCTCAACCCCCAATTTGAACGCTTCGCCCATGAGCGCCGGGTCCGCGGCCTGAGCTATCGCCGTGTTGACAAGAACTGCATCGGCCCCTGCTTCCAGAACTAGAGAGGCTTCGGAAGGCACTCCCAATCCGGCGTCCACGACGACGGGGACATTCGACTGTTTTATTATCATCTTGATCTCGTCGAGCGTTTGGACACCCTGCCCTGATCCGATTGTCGAGCCCAGAGGCATTACCGTGGCGCAGCCAAGTTCCTCGAGTTTCATGGCCAGAACTGCGTCTGCGTGGATGTAAGGAAGCACGGTGTAGCCTTCGTCCACCAGTTGCCGAGCGGCCTCGTATGTCCCTATGGNGTCTGGCAAGAGATGNTCAGCATATGGGATCACTTCCAGCTTGATCCAGTCGGANCCAGTCACTTCGCGGGCTAAGTGAGCGGTGAAAATCGCTTCTTCNGCAGTTTTGCACCCAGCCGTGTTGGGTAGGATCTGGTATTTGTCCCAGTCGAAATAGTCCAATATGTTCTTTTCATCCAGATTGTCCAGATCGAGCCGACGAATCGCGACAGTAATGATCTGCGCTCCAGATGCCTCGATGGACGATACCATTTCTTCGTTGCTCCGATGTCGGCCGGTGCCGACCATCAACCTTGAGCTAAATTCTTTTCCACCAATGACTAACGGGTCGTTCATCCTGAACTCTCCTGGGTTGTTGCGACAAAACAAAAACCGCTGACTATGCCAGCGGCCATCGAATCACCTAACGATCATCCCTGCGCTGGCATTATCCAGATCAGGTAATCTCGGTCGGTGGCGAATAAGGCCACCCTCTCAGCCTGGCTATCCCAAGCTCCCAGATACGTAATGCANTTTGTAANACNNNCAGATTATCTCACANGATGTCAAAAGTCAACGAATGCTGACTGTTAAGATANTGGNCCGGANCATTGACATTTCCGGCNGACAGGACAAACCTGACNGTGCAAATGGAACAAATTCGATGNAGTTATCGTCTGNATNATTGAGGCCGNTGAATCGACATGCGGCACANCTAACACAACCTTGTAGACTCGNGGTGATTGGACTATGATTCGGCAAATGAAAATTACAACATTCATATTGGCGCTGGCGATGGTCGCAGCATTCAGAGTAATNGCATGCGGTTCGNCATCCGATGAAANCGGAGCATTCACACGCGAGTCTTCGGNGGANNCTTTTTCGTCGTTCAGCGCTGTGCCGCCGCCCATGGCTGCTGCGCTTCCTCCCAGACCGGAACCTGCCCCTGCGCCAGCCGAGCTCTCAATTGAACCCAANTTCACTGTGACCTCATCAGAGGGCGTAGCAGGCCGAACTGGAAGCCCGGGACCCCAGCCCATTGGTGGTGGAACAGNATTCGACTTCAACGATAATGAAGTCGCGACGCAGTCCAACTCNGGAAGNCCACAAGCCCAGGATGTCTCGCAGCGACGCATCATAATTCGGACTGTCAACATGCAGTTGGTCGTTACGGACNTCGNGGCAAGCCTCGATCAAATTTCCNAGCTNGCGAAGAGGTTTGAAGGCTGGGTGGTGTCTTCCGATNNNAGCTTGACNCATCNTGGCNCCATCGCGATTCGAGTTCCATCGGACCAACTCGATGACGTTATCCTGCTTCTTCGTGGCATGGCTGAAGAGGTCGAATCTGAAATATCAACGAGNGAAGATGTAACAGACGAGTANGTTGACATCCAGTCCAGACTCACCAATCAACAGGCAACCGAAAGCGCTCTGCTGAGGTTGTTAGACCGAGCCGAGACCGTCGAAGAAGCGCTCAACGTCCANCGGGAACTGTCGAAAGTGCAGCAAGAGATCGAGCGGATGGAGGGCCGAATCAAATTCCTNGAAGAAACCTCGGCGTTCTCTCTTGTGAGCGTGCAGCTAAAATTGGCGCCGTCTGAAATGCNTGTNGACGCCGGCGAAGATCAGACNGTGAGCNCNAGAATACCCGCTCGGTTCCGGGCCACGTTCACGCCTNCNNCAGGCATCGACGAATTCAATTTCACCTGGGATTTTGGCGACGGCTCCGAGCCGGTGTTCAGCAACCGAACGGCTCCNACCATAGAGGGCGACAAACGAGTCACCGCCACCATCACNCACTTCTACTCCGACGTGAAAAATTCTCCGTACATAGTTGAGATCGAGATGGACGGTTTCGGGGAAACAGGCGTAACCGAAGGCAGCGATATACTGATCGTNACGGTTACCGACATCCCCACTGTCGAAGTGTTCGCTGGAGAGGGTTTTGTGATTGACCAGGGCGAGGAGGCGGAGTTTTCTGGTTCGTTCACCCGNCCAGAAGGTCTCACGAACGTAAANTACAAATGGGATTTCGGCGACGGCACGGCNCCCGAGACGGGCCTGATTCCCGAAGGCTCAACCAGAGTCGTAACGGCTCACGTTTACGAAGACTTCCGGCCGTTCGCGTANCAGGCAGTCCTAACGATCACTGCCGANAGCGAAGTCGGCGAGNTCGAGGTGGCCAGCCCCTTGACCGTTGTNGTGACCGAAAAGCCTGCTTGGACCGTNGCAGGCTGGGACGCNGGAGACACGGGNCGNACCGCCGTCCGGACCTTGTCTGCCGTCGGAGCCGGTCTTGCAACCGCCGCGATTTGGGCTGGCATATTCAGCCCGGTGTGGATAATCGCTCTTGGACTGGTATANGTNGGACGAGGCCGATTGAAGGTCAGGTCTGCCAAATCCGGGCGATTAGCCACGGAGGAGTCGGAAGACTGATTTGAATTCTGAAACATTCCGGATTCTGGGNTGNTTGGTCATCAGGCCGACTGCCCCTCTCTTAATCCACGGCAGTTAATGAGCGCTGGAGGGGGCGTTTGGAACTTGTAAGACATTTCACAGCCACCGCATTCATCGTTCACGGCCAGAGCGTGGCGTTGCATTGGCACANNAAGGTCAAAGCGTGGCTTCCNCCAGGCGGCCATATAGAAACGAACGAAGACCCTGTNCAAGCAGTCCTGCGCGAGGTATTNGAAGAGACCGGATTGATGTGCGAGGTCGTGCCTACTGGGGAGAGCCTGGAACTCGCGTACCCGACTCAGGTTGACCCGCCTTACACCATAATGGTTGAAGATATTCACGACCCAATTCAAGGTTTCCATCACCATATCGACATGATCTACTTCTGCCGCCCCGTTGCGTCTATGGATAGCATGGTAGACGGCTGGCAATGGGTCACGAAAAAACAGCTAATGGACGGCGACTCTCTTTTGCTGGATGACGGATCCGCAGAACCCCCGCCAGAGGACGTTCGAATACTGGGCGTCCGAGCGGTCGAATTTATCTCAATTTCATAGCTCGAATCCAAACCAAACACCGGGATAACCGGCGCGACTCCTCGAATCGGATTGACTCGTAATCCGCCCAATCATATAATTGCGCCCAACTCTTCCTTGGTAAAACGAACCGAACTCACTTCTTAGGAAAATGTGCGCCACTATGAACCCACTCGACACCGCCCAAGTTGGCACGACCACGCTCAATGTGACAAGACTGGGTCTCGGAGGAGCGCCGCTGGGTAGCCTATTCACGGACGTGGAAATACAGACAGCATTGTCCACGGTCGGCAGGGGCCATGAGTTGGGAATTAGATATTTCGACACCGCCCCGCTCTATGGCCACGGAAAGAGTGAGACTTACTTTGGACAGGCGCTTCAGGCATTCCCCAGAGACCAGCTCGTACTGTCATCCAAAGTCGGGAGAGTGCTAAATCCGGTTGAGAAACAGCCGGACACCGATACCTATGTTGCGTTGCCGCCATTCGAAGCGGTGTTCGATTTCTCTCGCGACGGTGTCTTGAGATCGTTGGAAGAGAGTTTTGCGCGGCTGGGCTTGGACCATATCGACATCGCGTTTATTCACGACCCGGACGATCATCACGAACAGGCCATAAACGAGGCGTTTCCGGCGTTGGCTGATCTTCGCTCTCAGGGCGTGATATCGGCGATAGGCGCAGGCATGAACCAGTGGGAAGCATTGTCCGAATTCGCTCGTGAGGGAGATTTCGACTGCTTCCTATTGGCAGGACGATACACATTGCTGGATCATTCTGGATTAGACGATTTGTTGCCATTATGCGAGGAAAAGCAGATCAGCATTATGCTGGGCGGCCCATACAACAGCGGAATATTAGCATCCGACCTTCAGCCTGGCACAACATATTTTTACCAAGAAGCTCCCGCTGAAGTGCTAGATAAGGCTCGACAGATTAAGGCCGTATGTGACAGGCATAATGTGCCTCTGAAAGCAGCGGCCCTCCAATTCGGCTTGGCTCACCCTGCGGTTGCCGCGACAATTCCAGGCGCCCGATCTCCTCTGGAAGTGGAAGACAATATTGAGATGGCCTCTCATCCAATACCCGTCGATCTTTGGGCCGAATTGAGGCACGAAGGCTTCCTGCCTGAACATGCCCCCGTCCCCACTGGCTGACTCCAAACACAAGAGGTCGCGAACTATGCGCGCATTCGCAATGACGCTTGGTCTCAAAAACGATCCAGATGCGATCGCGAAGTACAAAGAGTTTCATCGATACGTTTGGCCCGAGGTCACTTCCGGCCTACGAAGCATTGGGATCAGCAAGATGAAGATATTCTTGTTGGGATCGACGATGTTCATGTACCTTGAAGCACCCGACGACTTTGACCTCGCTGCTGATTTTGCTAGGTACCAAAACTCAGAAAAGGCGACCGAATGGGACGCGATGATGCGTGATTTCCAGGAACGAGTCCCCGATGCCGACGATGGCGAGTGGTGGGCTGGTATGGAGGAGGTATTCGACATCGATTGGTTCCCGGCGGACGCCTGAGGGGGTGAATTGCGTGGTAGAAACATGGCCTGTTTCTAATGTGATTTTGGATAGTCGTCGCCACTTCTGGCATATTTCCAAGATGAATTATTTCTGGATGCCAGCTGGTGAGAGTATCGTAAGGCGAAATTATCTCCCATCTGATCTAGCTTCGAATCTTGAAGCCGTCGGAGTGACCCGAACCGTTCTCGTGCAGGCAAACCAAACACAAGAAGAGGCAAAATTCCTTCTCGATCTGGCAGATGCTGTCGAATTTGTGGCNGGCGTTGTTGTTTNGGNGGACCNCCAAGCCTCCGATATCGGTCATNTGCTGGATGAACTACTGAGNCGGGANAAACTTGTCGGNGTCAGGCACGAGGTCGAAGACAATCCCGACGACGATTGGTTGATTCGCGATTCCTCTATGCGGGGNTTGNGGATGNTGGCCGANTGAGGCCTGACATATGNTNTGTTGGTGAANCCGCGTCACCTNAGACGAATTCCCATCCTGGCCGAGAANGTTCCTGAACTTCGCATGNTGTTAGATCATATCGCCAAACCCTTGATAGNCGACGGTGTCTTAGAACCTTGGGCAAGTGACCNAGNTNGTGTGGCTGATATTCCTAACGTCTATNGCAAGATTTCNGGCATGNTGACTGAGGCAGACCAAGCCGACTGGACNGTGGACGATCTCAAGNCGTATGCTACCCACGTCGTGGAATCGTNCGGCTTCGATCGAGTGATGTTNGGCANTGANTGGNCGGTTTGCCATTTTGTCGCGAGCTATCAGCAGGNGTTGGACGCCGCTNTANAATCGGTTGGCCNAATGTCTGACACTGAACGAGCCGGATTNNTGGCCNNAAACGCGAGTCGGNTCTACAATCTNCAGGATTGAAAAAAATCGANCACAATGTTGAAAATTTGATGGAGANAACAATTGCCTACTATTCAAGCTGACAAACTTACCAATATTGCTGCGACNCTTCTGCGAGGCGCGGGCGCCAGTGATGAAGAGGCGTCGATTGTATCCCGCCATTCTATCGGCGCGAACCTTGCTGGTCACGANTCTCACGGCGTAATCTTGATCCCAACCTACATCGACCGTATCAATCGGGGTCATATCGTNCCAGGAGCCCCGTATGAAGTGACCCGCGAGTCTTCGAATTCGACCGTGGTTGACGGGAATTGGGGATTCGGTTATGTGGTGTCTGAGCGACTGATGGCCGAAACCATCGAGAAAGCACGCACTGGAAGCGTCGCCGCTGCGACGGTGTTCAGACAAAGCCACGTCGGTCGAGTCGCCGACTACCCGATGATGGCTGCTGAAGCCGGAATGATCGGGATCATGACCGCCGACTCGGGCAGGTCAGCAAAATCTGTTGTGCCGTTCGGAGGCCGCGAGCCTCGGCTGGGTACGAATCCAATCTGCATTGCCATGCCCTCCAATTTGCCTGGNCCGNTGTTCATAGACATGGCGACCTCCGCTGTCGCCGCAGGCAAGTTGGGAGTTGCAGTGGCGCGAGGCGCTTCTATTCCTGAAGGTTGGCTGCTGGACTCCGAAGGCAGCCCAACTACCGACCCGACGGCTCTGAGAAACGGAGGCGCGATGCTGCCCCTCGGTGGCCCTGAAGGCCACAAGGGCTATGGCCTGTCTGTCATGGTCGAGATACTATCCGGGATACTGACGGGCCTGGGTTTTGGACACGATCCGTCAGGTCGGCATAACGACGGGTGTTTCATGGCCGTGTTCAACATCGAAGCGTTCAGGCCACTGGAG
>PAIW01000112.1 GCA_002710885.1 Chloroflexota bacterium
AAGACCCCAATTCTTCCCCTCGCCAGTTGGCCTTCAACTGCGGCCCGCCTGTGACCAGAATTGACGGGATGTCGGCGCTTGCCGCGCCCATCAACAGCGCCGGGGTTGTCTTGTCACAGCCGCCCAACAAAACGACTCCATCTAGCGGATTGGCCTTGATCGACTCCTCAACGTCCATGCTCATGAGATTACGATAAAGCATGGTCGTGGGGCGCATGTTGTACTCGCCCAGGGACATCACCGGAAACTCCATAGGATAGCCGCCTGCCATCCAGACTCCGCGCTTGACGGCCTCGGCCAGTTCGCGAAGGTGAGCGTTGCAGTGAGTCAACTCGCTCCAGGAGTTGCAAATGCCGATAATAGGCTTCCCGCGATACGACTCAGTCTCGTGGCCCTGAGCCATGAACGCGGCTTCTCGAAGCCAACCGTAAAGCTCCGGCGTGTCGAACCATTCTCTGCTCCTCAGGGGGTTTCCGTTCGGACGTTCCATTCAGAATATTCTCCATCTCAGCCACATATTAGATTCATCTGGCGGCCAGAATCTGGCTATGATTCCTTCGTGTGCGGTTCAGACTGCTTGGCGGCTTGCTCGACCTGAATTTGAGCGTCCATCCATCGCTTTAGCGCATCCAATCCGGGCGGTGCGACATAAAATACCTGAATATCGGACGGGAACTGGACACGATGATCTTCTCTGATGAATAGCGCCGCAGTCTCTCCATCTTGAAGCGTTTCGCCGATTCGTTCGCCGATTCTGTCGAATCGTTGCTGCAGGGTTTTGTTGAAGCCGTCAATTGCCATGGTCGAGATTTTCTGAGACATCAGGCCAATCGACAAGATTCTCTGCCAATCGATATGTTCTTCGACTACCTCTCGATCCTCGGTTGCTTCCAACGTTACGGATCCACTCCGCATGGCCTGGATGAACACGGAGCCGTGGGGATTCAGTGACTCCAACATCGCAACCGCGTCATCGTCTTTGACATAAATCATCTCGTGATAAATTCGGCTGACCTTGCCCAAGCTTCTTTCCAGATTCGCAATGGCGTCTCGAACCTCGGACCAGTAACGCTCCAAGTGTGCAGCACCTTCCTCAGGGATACCTGGCGGAAGGACGTAATTCGGCACGAGGAATATCTTCCGAGAGCCGTCGTATTGTGTGGCAGACGGTTTTTCGAATTGAGATAGCGGTTGCGTCATGGCGAGGCTGCACCTTGTGAATCGATTGCGTCAATTTATCTCAAGAGTATATAACGCTTTGCGCCCAAGGTTCGAGTGTCACGGAGGTGAAAATTAGACCCTCACCCGCAGCTTTCGACCGTCGGATACGACTTCGCCATTTACTAGCTTATCTACGCGCACCGCGCATACCTTGTATTCGGGAATCCTGGAGGTTGGGTCCAACGCGGGATTCGTCAAGTAATTGGCGGCGTGTTCCTGGAGTTTTGCGAATGGGACGAACAGTTCACCCGGAGCCTGTTTATCACTAAACAGAGCTCGTGCCTCCATGTCGCCTCTTCGAGAGCGGACGCGAACCCAGTCGCCATCGTCGATTCCATACTTTTGGGCGTCTTCAGCATTAATTGCAAGCTCAAGCTCTGGGGACCGAGCCATCAAATTCGACGCTCTCCGGGTGATCGTTCCACCGTGCCAGTGATACAGGATTCGTCCCGTGTTCAGAATCAGCGGGAAGCGCTCCGTGGGAACTTCGTCAGCCGCCGGCCCTTGATCGAATGCAACGAACTTTGCCTTCGGTCCTCTCGGAAAATCAGATTCGTAGAGGTATCGGGTACCGGGATGGTCAGGAGTCGGGCACGGCCATTGAATCCCACCTTCCTGCTCCAACCGATCATAGGTGATGCCACCCATGATGGGAGTCAGGCTAGACAATTCGTCGAATATTTCCGAGGGGTGCGAGTAGTCAAACTCGTGCTCAAGCTCCAGTCTCAGCTTGTCGCTGATACGTCGCCCTAGCTCGCCGATGATGCCCCAGTCCGGCCTGCTGTCGCCCACAGGCTCGATCACCTTGCGGACACGCTGGACTCTGCGTTCGCTGTTGGTGAAAGTGCCGTCCTTCTCAGCGAATGTCGTGGCAGGAAGCACAACATCAGCGATCTGAGCAGTTTCGTGGAGGAATATATCCTGCACGACGAGGAAGTCCAGTTTCTTGAACGCGGCCTCGGCATGGGTGAGATCGGGCTCGCTCAGTAGCGGATTCTCTCCAATCACGTACATGGATTTTATGCGACCGTCATCCATCGCCGTGACCATATCGGTAATAACTAGGCCATGTTCCTTAGGGAGTGGCTGGTTGCTCCAAGCATTTTCAAACTTGGAGATTGTGTCATCACTCAAGACTTGATATCCGGGGAACGAGTTGGGGACACATCCGGCATCTCCGCAACCCTGAACGTTATTCTGGCCCCGAAGCGGGGAGATACCTGACCCAGGTTTGCCTAACTGACCGGACACGAAAGCCAGATTGAGGAGTCCGTGAGCGTTTGCGGTCCCCATCGTGTGCTGCGTGACACCCATGCCCCAGATGAGGCATGACCCACTAAAAGGCGGTTGAGCATACATCCGGGCGGCGTTGGCGATATCGTTGGCTCGAACCCCTGTGATTCCTTCGGCGTATTCGAGGGTGTACTTTTCAACNACTTCGCGCCACTCGTCGAAACCTTCGGTGCGGTCATCAACGAAACTGGTGTCTNCCAGCCCCTCGTCGAGGATTACTTTGGCCATCGCATTCAACAACGCNACGTCGGTTCCCGGACGAGGCCTGAGCCANATGTCGGCGTAGTCGCACATATCAATNCGCCTGGGGTTGATGACTATCAGTTTCGCGCCGCGTTCGACTACCGCTCGGCGCATCCGAGAGGCCGCNACCGGATGGTTNGANGTAGCGTCAGAACCCACGACTACCAGACAGCCAGCCTCCTCATAGTCGACNTAGCTGTTAGATGTCGCTCCGCTTCCCAGGGCCGTCAACATCGCCTCGACGGAAGGGGAGTGGCATAAGCGTGTGCAGTGGTCGATGTGGTTGCTCTGCATTATCAGTCGGGTGAATTTCTGTTGGATATAGCCATCCTCGTTGGTTGCTTTGGCAGAGGCCAGAGTGCCGAAAGCGTCGCCGCGATATTTGACCAAGTTGCCAGCGACATACTCCATCGCNTCTTCCCAACTCACCGGCGTCAGTTCTCCGTCTTTGCGAATCAGAGGGGACTTGATCCTGTCTTCATGGTTCACGAACGAGAAACCGAACCTGCCTTTGACGCACAACATNCCGACGCTTGANAGGTTGTCAGGGTCGTCTTCGATCTCGATGATNTGGTCNTTGNCGTCCACTTTGGCCTTTATTCCGCATCCGACTCCGCAGTANGGGCAAGTCGTTGTGACGGTTCTGATCTCTTGNGCTGGCGCGAACTTTACGTCGATGGCGCCCGTGGGGCAGGACGCAAGGCACGAGCCGCAGGTGGTGCAAACGGACTCTAGCAAAGGTTTGTCCATGAATGTGCCGATACGCGAAGATTGTCCGGCNCCAAGAAAATCGATGGCNCCNATAAATTGATGNCCNTCCTGGCACGCCTGGGCACATCGGCCACACAAGATGCAGGAGTCCATAGCAATGTTGAAGACCGGGTTGCTATCGTCGACGGTTTCGCGCTCGCGAGGCTCCCACCGGGATTTATCTATGTTGTAATGATTCGCGGCGACCGAAAGCTCTTGGAAGTCGCTGGGGCCATCNTGAACATTCTCACCNACCATCGACAACGTCAACTCTACGACGCCGCGACGAATCGAGTCCANTTCAGGAGTATCGGTCCANATCTTCATGCCATCCGATGCCGGAGTCGAACACGAAGCCGGGTATCCTCGGACTCCCTCGATCTGCACNAGGCAGGTCCGACATGCGCCGATNGCCTTCATGTCAGGGTCTTTGCAAAGCTGCGAGATGTAGGTTCCCGAGATGTTGACCACGTCCAAAACCGANGAGCCNTCGGGGGCTTCGATCTGGTTGGCGTTTATCGAAAGGGTGATACTCATTAACGCAGTTCCTGTTCAATCGGTCTCAGGTTTGAATCACACCGGGCGAATGTCATGCCGTCGTCANCATCGCCAGTTCATCGCCAAAGAAATGCAGAGCGCTGAGGATTGGATTTCCTGCGGCCTGGCCCAGACCACATAACGANGCAGAGTTCACNACGCGAGCGAGGTACTCCATTTCCTCAATGTCCTGNGATTTGCCATCGCCNGCCGCNATCTTGTCCACCAAATNCACCATGCGAGGCGTTCCTTCACGGCANGGCGTGCATTTNCCGCAGGATTCGTTNGCATTGTAAGAGGCGAGATTTCGCATGACNTCGAGTAGGCTCACGCGATCNTCCAGAACGATTACGCCTCCGGCGCCTAACATGACCCCAGATTCGTGTAACATGCCACCCTTGATAGGCGTGTCAAGCATAGAAACCGGAAAAACTCCGCTGGACGGCCCACCGACACCCAACATGCGTACGGAGGTGCCTGCTTTGGGACCGCCGCCCACCTGATCGACGATGTCCCGTAGCGTTGTGCCCATNGGCAACTCGGCGACACCAGATCGATTGACTACACCACTTAGGCTTATGATTTTGGTGCCGGCGTCAGCTTCTGTCCCGATCGCNTTGAATACNGAAGCNCCATTCTTCAAGATGTAAGNAAGACTGGCCAGCGTTTCGGGGTTATTTATGACCGTTGGTTTCGNATTTAGTCCGGCTTCAGTTGGAAANGGCGGCTTCAAACGCGGCTCTCTTCGGTAGCCTTCCAATGTGTTCAGGAGCGTCGTNTCTTCGCCACAAACATACCCNCCAGCGCCGCGCCTGATTTCCACTTCAAGATCGAATCCAGACTNAAGGATATTTTCCCCGATNAGCCCCAGCGCTCGCGCGGCCAGGATCGCCGANNCCATNCGTTCAGCGGACAACTCAGCCTCGGCGTTGATATAGATTATTGCCTCTGTGACTCCNGCGGCGTAGGACGCGATNATCGCGCCTTCGAGAATCCGGTGAGGAACGCCTTCCATCAGATGACGGTCTTTGAAAATTCCNGGCTCGCCCTCCTCGCAATTTACTACCAGGTACTTTGGNGNGTTGCGAACGTTGCGCGCGGCTTCCCATTTCANCGCCGCCGGAAAGTACGCTCCGCCCCGACCTCGAAGGCCGGAGGNTTTGACCTCTTCAATGACCTGCTCNGGAGCGCNCTGAAGGGACGCGGCGAGACCTGAATAGCCACCGTTGCTGANGTAATCGTCGATGTGTGTGGATTCCAGTGTNCCGCAACCGTCNAGCGCTATGCGGGTCTGGNGAGAGAAGAATNGATGGGATTCGGCGGCTGGTTGGGANTGGACANTTGCAAGGNTGCTNAGGATGTCNGGGATNTCCTCAGGNGCCACNCGGACATGCCTGNCGTTNCCGACTGTAACGACCGGTGCTTCATAACATGCCCCGTCGCATCCTGAAACGACNAGAACGGCNGATTCCGACAGTNGCGANGCGAGTTGTTCAGCGATTGACTCGACTCCCGCAGATGCCGANCAGTGACTCCANTGCACGATCACGCGAGATTTGTCGGAAAACCTNGCAGATATGTTCTCGTTGGATGATTTGAATATTGCGTTGAAGGCGGCTTTGACANCTTGATCNCTCATGAGCNCATTGCCTCTTTGATNAGCCTCGATGCNTCATCCGACGAGACTCTGCCATGCCATGCGCCATCCATCTCAATTGCAGGGGCGAGCGCGCACACNAATCCGCAGGGAATTTCTTCCAGGGTGAATTGTCCGTCATCGGTGGTTGAGCCAGAATGCATGTCGAATCGCGATTGCAAGGATGCGAGAACGTCGCTNGCTCCGTTCGCCCAGCAACTTAGTCCGGTGCAAACCCGCACNATGTGCTTCCCGGGCTTNTCGATTCGCAGNTCNGTGTAGCTCGTGGCTGCNCCGTAAACTTCAGATGCGGCNATNCCGAGATGCCANCTNACGACCTCCATCGCCCATTCAGGNAGGTGGCCGAATTGGTGNTGTAGGTAGTGCAACGCGGGCAGAAGTTGCCCATGATCTCTCGGGAAGTTTTCNCGAAGCTCNCGCCTCAAGATGTTTCGTTCTGACGTCAAATTGGNCCCTTTACACGTTGGTCGTTTCAGCATTTTGGANAATNNTGTCGAGGCCCANTTCTTCNAATTTNGATGCAGGTATGTCNCCTTCGAACGTCCAACCNCGGACACGGTAATAACCGGCGATCATCATGTCTAAGTCATCGTGGCTCAAGCCTACGCCTTTGCCGACNCCATCNACAAGGTNNTCAGACAAGGCNCGACCCGGCAGNGTGTCNTCATCGCGNACCCAGCCTTCGCGGATGTTGAACAGCTTTTTCATATTGTTGATTCTCTCGCCGGCTAGCTTCAACTCGTCCGGAGTTATCGGATAGCCGGTAATTTGCTGAAATACGGAAGCNGACTCNCCGTAAAAATCGTCGAACGCCTTGCGCAAGAANTTGCACCATATCAGCGAGTCGAGGACGGCTGAGAAGTCCTCNCCGTCCATTGTGATCTGCCCTCTAGCNTCGTCAGCAGAGAAACGGTCNACNCGTGCCGAGAAATCCGCTTCGTAGGCTGACGACCGGTTGTGGCAAGCCCCTTTGGTGCTTACCGCCAACCCCAGCGCCATCGTCTTGAGCGAACGAGGCTCATATCCGGGCATCTCAAGCCCCTTGACCTGCATGGCCCAGGCGTCGGACCCGCCGCCGACAGACCGTGCTGCTCGAAGACTGCCTTCAGCCAGGAGATTGCCTATCCCGTNTCTCTTGGCGATCATCTGAAGGCATTCTATCACTGCNTCNGCATTGCCAAAACGCAGGTCGATGCCGCCGGTGTCTTCTAATGTGATCAGGCCGCGCTCGAANGACTCCATNGCCCACGCGATCGTCGCTCCTGCGCTGATCGTNTCCATTCCCATTTCGTCACAAAAGGTTGAAGCTCNNATCACTGCGTTTGGATCNCCGACGCCCACCAANGAGCCCAGAGCGAAGGCGCTTTCATATTCCATGCGGCCTTGTTTCTTGGTCCCGNCGTCCGTAGTGACGACGATCTTCTCACAGCCGATTGTGCAGTTNGCNCAGTGNGAGTTTTTTACGAAATGAGTCNCGTGAAACTCCTCGCCNCTAACTTCCTGGGCCGATTCAAATGTGGTCTGCTGGAAGTTTCNAGTNGGAAGCGTTCCGAGGGCATCAAACACAGCTACATTGGCGAGCGTTCCCAGCGTTCTATATTTCTCAGTGGCAGGCCCNAGGCTCCGNCGGGACAGATCACGGCCAANNTCGTTCAGGCCGTCGGGNTCNTACACATCNGGCAAACTGCCGCCCCGCACNCCGATTGCTTTGAGGTTCTTGGACCCCATGACCGCNCCCGTGCCGGTGCGACCCGCCTGACGGCCCCCGTCATTNGCGATGCTGGCGTATCGGACCATGCGTTCTCCGGCTGGGCCAATGCAGGCTACACGAGTCCAGTGTCCGATCTGTTTTTTAACTTTTGTTTCGGTCTCAAATGTATCGAGGCCCATCAGTCGNGATGCGTCATGAAAATTGACTTCNCCGTCGAGGATCGTGAGCAACGTGGGAGTTTCGCTCNGCCCTTTTATTATCAGGGCNTCGCAACCCGANTTCTTCATCTCGACAGCNATAAAACTGGATGACAAAGAATCGCCGATCATCCCGGTCAATGGAGATTTCGTGAGCACNGCGAATTTGCTGGACGTCGTCAACCTGCTACCGACCAATGGACTTCCGACAAATATCAGGGGATTGTCGGGGTGAAAAGGATCAACGCCAGCCGGGCAATGTCGGTAGAGCAGATACGCGCCCAGGCCGGTGCCACCGATGAACTTGCGGAGGATTGACTCTGGTATCGCTTCCCATTCGGTTGACTTGGCGCTCAGGTCAACGATTAANGCTCTGCCGTGGTACCCGTACACGCTCAGCCTCCAGCCTGACTAGAAAATAGTAGAATCTCGTCTCCTGATCGCAGTTCCACCTCTCCATCAATAAATGCCACTCCATTGAGGTTGAATGTGTGNCTNGTCTTCAATCTTAAAGTATCGNTGTCGATAACGGGGCCAACGAGCGAGGGAATCGAACTTTNGATCAGGCGAGCTAACTGGNGTTCTGAACATCTCGCAGGAGCAGCAANNTCAAGNTGGGTCAGTCCTGGCGGCGCGCCTCGCCGTNCCGAACAATCGCACCGTGATTTGGACAGTGGNAGAGTTGTCAGGGCCGCGCGTCNATGTGATATCCAGGTTGTNAGNATTCATTTGCGTGTTGGTTTGCTCTGTCGAGATCGTCCTGGGTGTTGACGTTNAAAAAGCTGANCCTCTGGGGATCAATCNTTTCCACTTCGTCCTGAGGAATGCTGGTCACTGCCACGTCATCGAAGAATCCGGCGATNTTCAGTCGGCCNCTTTCGATTTTTCCGCGNATGTGAGGAATGCAGACTTTTGAATAGGCCGCGTGAGTCGGCTCCGGCCTGCCATCCAACACAGGGACAACTACGTCNGAGTCTCGGCGATTGTNTACCAGAAGTTTTAGAAGTTNCTTGTTCANAAATGGCAAATCACAGGCGACNACCACAATCCATGGCGTCCTGGCNCTGGAGAGACCAGTGTAAATCCCNCCAAGCGAACCGGTGTCAGGNTACTCGTCCACTACAGATTTCACACTAGGAGGCAAGTCTAGCTCCTGGGACCGCTGNTCGTTATTCACGACAACTAGAATCTGATTTGCCACAGAACCCACCCGCTCGATAACACGACTGATNAACGGACGTCCTCCAACCAGTTCCAACGCCTTGTTTCGACCGAGCCTTCTGCTCATGCCNCCAGCGAGGATTACGCCTGTTATTTCGTCGTTCGATGTCATGATATCGCCTGTAAAATCAGCGTAACACACCTCATTTTAGTGGGCCAGCNATTCTNGNGATCACTTCTCCCATTTGCCCGGCGTCATAACCACCCAACTCCTCTACTTTAACCCGGAAATCCGATGATTGAATCAATTGCAACATGGGGGCAAGAAGTTTCGAATCGTAAATATCTTCAGGTATTGCAAGATCGTACCTTTCATCGAACAGTGGAATGAAATCCATGCCGATAGCCCGAGCCGCCGACAAGATGCCTAGTCCGACGTTGGCTCTACCTCCGGCGACTGCCGCCGCGACAGCAAGGTGCGTATATTCCTCTCGCTCGTAACCGGTGACTTGTTGAGTGTCGATACCAGCTGCAACAAGTTTGTAATCTAGAAGAACTCTGGTACCTGAACCACGTTGTCGGTTAACGAACACGATGTCTTCTCGGGCAAGGTCGTAGAGCGATTCGATACTGGCGGGATTTCCTTTCGGAATTATGAACCCCTGCACCCGATGCACGAGATTTACCAGGACGACACACTGGTTTCGCACGTAACGTCGCAAAAATGAGACATTGTACTCGCCAGACTCTTCGTCCAGCAAGTGAGTCCCAGCCAAATGGGCCTCGCCTCGATCAATTGCTCTGAGACCTCCCAAACTGCCGACGTTGGAACTTGCGAATGAAACGCCACCTGTGCCGGTTAACTCGCTGGCGATGAGATCAAGCACTAGATCATGGCTTCCTGTCGCGACGATTGTGTGTTCAATGGCTTCCAATGGCCTCAATAGGTTAACCGTAACTTGCGTTCCGGCCTCAACGCCTTCACTGAATCGTGGAATTTTCACCAGTCCGTCGGCTCTAACCAGAGACATAATCACTCCGGCGCCTCGCTGTATTGGCGTCGCCACCATGCGCTCTCGGACCCGTCCCAATTTGACTCTCAGATATTCGTCTTCTCCCAAAGGAGAATGGACGTTACGAGCTATCGTCGCNCCGGCGATATCGCGTGACACTTCTCTGAGACCAAGCAATTTTTCAATAAGGGGTTTGACGAATAGTTCGCATGACAGAGCGGCAGAGACCGGATAGCCGGGGATGCCGAGAGTCGGTTTGCCATTCACGACACCCAACACGACCGGATGTCCAGGTCGGATGGCGACTCCGTGAACCGCAAGCTCGCCAAGATCAGCGACAATTTCGGCTGTGTAGTCCTCCGAACCGGCGGAAGAGCCTGCGTTGACCAACACGATGTCAGAGTCGACAGCCGCATTGGACACAGCAGCCTTGATCGCTTCGTAGTCGTCAGCCACGGGCAGCGATGTCTGCGAACTGCCCCCCCATTCGTCCACCAAACCTCCGATAATCAGCGAGTTGAATTCAACGATGTCACCCGGTTTCAGTGTCGCGCCAATGGGCACAAGTTCCGTGCCTGTGGGAATTATCCTCACCACTGGCTTTCGAATAACCGACACATCAGTTAGTCCAGCGGCGGCGCATGCTCCTAGATCAACTGGTCGAAGGACATGGTTCTTAGGCAGAATCAACTCGGTGGCGACGATATCCTCGCCGATGGGGCGAACGTGATGGTAGGGCGGCACAGGCGCTCGAATCTCGATGGTTGCATCGTCGAGTTCGTGGACATGCTCGACCATTATCACCGAGTCGAAACCATCTGGCATCGGATCGCCGGTGTCGACCCATCTAACCTGATCTGGCGTAGAGAGTCTAAGTGGAGAAGACTCGGTAGCGCCAATCGTCTCTTTGGCTCGGACAGCGATGCCATCCATCGCGGCGGCGTCATAGTGAGGCGANGANGCGATTGCCCAAACTGGCGCCGCTGTGACTCTGCCGCGTGCTTCGATCAACGGAATGGTTTCAAAAACAGTGGTTAAGGCGCTCCCAGACTGATCGAGCAGGGCGCTGAATCGTTCGAGCGCCTCATCCAGGGGCAAGTCGCTGAGGTAGTAGTCTCTTCCGTGCCGATGACCTTGTTGACGCATGATAGTTTCACGGACCGCCGTGCAGTCGGACCTCGACTTGTTCGCCAGCGTATCGGCCACCATCGTCCATTGGAATTGCCATCATTCCATCGGAGTTCACCAGCGTGAAGATCAGATTCGACTTGCCGAACACCGGCTCAGCGCACAGGATCCCATTTTCTCGATGAAGGCGAACAGGGATGTGGTCTTCTCGACCCGCGACGGAGGGAACATCTCTGGAGAGAATCGCCATGACAGAGGGCCAGGCTGGCGACTCTGTTAATCCCGATAAAAGATGGATAATCGGCCTGACCACCAGATCAAACACAACGACCGCCGACACTGGATTGCCGGGCAGTCCGAACAGCGGCTTGCCGTTTGCAATGCCCACAATGGTTGGCTTGCCGGGTTTGATTGATATGCCATGCACGAGCGCTCCGGGTTCGCCCATACGATTCAACACGTCGATAGTCATATCGCGGCTGCTCAGAGAACTACCGGCTGAAAATATCAAGACATCAGTTAAATCAAAAGCCCTTTGCGCCACTGCGAGTTGTGCTTCAAAGTTGTCTGGCACCAGATCATACGTGACCGGCACGGCGCCACATTCCGTGACGCGGGCCGCAATCGTGTAGCTGTTGATGTCACGAACCTGGCCGGGCTTTGGCGTTTCATCGGGCATGACTAACTCGTCGCCTGTAGAGATAATCGCAACCCTGGGTTTACGGACTACTTCGACCTCGGTGATGCCAAGCGCGAGCATGCCACCGACGTCCTGAGAGCGTATTCGGTGGGCTGAAGGCAAAACGATATCACCCGACTCGACGTCCTCGGACACCTGAACGACGTTTTCACCTGGAGCCACCGGCGATGTTACTTCGATCGTGTTTTCATCCACGGTCAACGTGCGCTCGATCATGACCACAGCGTCGGCGCCTTGCGCCAGCATGCCCCCTGTATAGGCCACGGCCGCCTCTCCGATTCTCAGAGAAACTGACGATTGCTGGCCGGTTGGCACGTCGCCAACGACAGTCAGCAACGCAGGTAGGGACTCCGATGCTCCGTAGGTGTCNTGTGCTCGCACGGAATAACCATCCATNCTAGACCTAGCGAATGAAGGTAGTTCTTCCGTCGAAATAACCAATGCGCTAGTAACACGGTGTAGCGAGTCCACCGCTGGTATGGNCTCNGAAGGNANTCGCNGATCCAGNCGGCATTTGAGCGCCGCCACTGCGTCGGCTGGNGCAACCGTGTTGAAGAATTCGGGCACAGGCGCATCTCAATAATTAAAGTGTACCCATTATAACTTGGGGAGTCCTATAGCGCGCCAGTATTACAATCCCAGAATGTTGCCCCTCTCGTCGACGTCCAATTGGCGAGGACTGCCTGGCAANCCAGGCATGGTCACGATATTCCCAGCGATGGGGTAAATGAATCCTGCGCCCACCGAAGCNCGGATGTCGGAAANCTCGAACNTGTAGTNAGAAGGTCGCCCTTTNAGNGCCGCCCGGTGGGAGATGGACAGATGGGTTTTCGCCATGCAGATTGGCAGGTTGCCCCAGCCGTTCTCTTCAAACTGCCGCCTGAGCCGTCTGGCTGGNAGNGCCCACTGAACCCCGTCGGCATTGTAAACAAGTTTCGCGAGCGCCCGCACTTTGTCCAGTATAGGCGCCTCNACATCATANGCGTAGTTGATCTCAGGNTCTTCGCCCTCTGTGGCNTCAATCAGAGCTTGGGCNAGCTCCATNCCGCCTGCTCCNCCTTCNGCGAAAACTTTGCTTTCTACGGCGGCAAACGCTCCAGCTTTCTTCAGCGGCTTTTTTGACAATGGCTGTCTCAGCCGGNGTGTCGGTGGGGAAGTGGTTCAGCGCCACGACAACAGGAAGGTTGAACGNCTTTATGACTCCGATNAGATGTTCGAGATTTTCNACACCCTTCTNCACNGCNTCTTCGTTAGGNGTNTCCAGGTCTCNTGGGCGAACGCCTCCNTGGTACTTGACTGCCCGCACGGAGGCGACGAGCACCGCAGCGCTGGGCTCCAGGTCATTGAATCGAGCCTTTATGTGCATGAATTTTTCGAATCCGAGGTCCGCCCCGAATCCTGCTTCTGACAACACGTAATCGGCGTAACCAAGAGCAAGCCTGTCGCCCACCACCGAACTGCATCCGTGGGCTATGTTTCCGAACGGTCCGGCGTGAACGATAACGGGCTGACCTTCTGTGGTCTGCACGATGTTGGGTTGGATGGCGTATCTAAGCAGCGCCATCATCGAACCGACTGCGTTGACGTCGGCGGCGGTGACGGGTTTGTTGTCGCCGGTGTAGCCGACTACGAT
>PAIW01000113.1 GCA_002710885.1 Chloroflexota bacterium
TTCGACCTTGATGACCTCTGCGCCCATGTCCGCCAACATCATGGTGGAGACGGGGCCGAACTGCCACATCGTCCAGTCGATGACTCTCAGGCCGTCCAGCGGGCCGGTTTTTCCGGTGGCTCCGTCTGACATGAAAGCTCCCTTAGTCTGCTACGTCAAGTGTGTCAGGACGCTGTTCGCTGCGGATTGGCTCCCGCCAGGGGTAAATTCCGCCTTCGTAAACCGACGGGCCGAGCTTGAAGTGTCGTGCCTCCTCGAAGGTTTCGACGAAGGGGGCGTTGGGGTCGTACCACTCCTCCATGGTCTTGGGTCGAGGGCCTGCCTTCGAGACGTGGCCCAACGTCATGCGTCCCAGCATATCTTCCAGCATCCACACGCAGTCGATAATCTTGTCGATGTCCACGCCGGTGTCGATGCCCATCTCCTCCAGCATGTTAATGGCGTCCTCGGTAGGCATCTGGCCCGTGGCCCGTCCGTTGCCGCAGTACGGGCAGCCTCCGATTCCGCCTATGGTGCCGTCGAGGTTCAGGGTGTCCGTCTCGCCCAGCGTTTCCAGAGCAGCATAGGCCGAGACCAGCGCCATGCCCCGACCGTTGTGAAGGTGCAGGGTGAAGTCCCTGATGTCGGGCCAGCGGGATTTTATCTCCACAAGCTGGGACTTGACCTCGTGGGGCATGCACCAACTCATCGGGTCGCCGAGACTGACCGCCGTGACCGGAATCTCGGCCTCGTCCCACATGGCATGCTGGCGTTCAAAGATGTCCATTCGATCGGCGTTTGAGAACTTGCCGACGAAGTTGGAGCCCCACGATGCGTTGGTCCCGATACCTGCTTCGGTCGCGCCCAACGCTTTGGCGGTTGAGACGATCTGTTCCCAGTCCGCCATCTCTTGGGCTTGAGATCGGTTGGTGTTGCGTCGGGCGAACACGTCACACATATGGCAACGCAGGGTGGGACGGTACGTGCTGTTCTCCCCCGTGTCCAGAGGAGGCGAGTATTGCTGGGTCCGCTCTCGGCCCCGCTCGTTGAGGGCCAAGGCAGTGTATCGCACACCAGGTTTGGGAGTGAATCGAGCCATCACCTCGTCGATCTCGGCCATCTGTGGCGTGTACCTGGGACTGACGAAGGAGCCGACGACGATGTGTTTTAGTCCAGTTTCGGACAGGGCATCGAGGAGTCGAACCTTATCCTCGACTGGGATGGACGCGTCCTCGATCTGCATCCCTTCGCGCATGGCCTCTTCTTTGTAAGTGACGGTTGGGTATCCCATGTGTGTGCCTCGCTGACTGGTGAACTGTGGAGAAGAGCCTGACCTCCGTAGGCAAGATAGGTTAACATAGCCTGTAATCTATGGCATCAAGGCTTCGATATCTGCTAAATATTGAAGCGAGAATCACACCGAACTTTCAGGAGAACAACCGATTGGCCAAGTTGATTAGTTTTGACATAGACGGCACTCTGGAGGCCGGAGACCCGCCCGGATTTCTTTCGATGGAGGTGGTGAGGACCGCCCAGAAGTTAGGGTATCTGGTGGGAAGTTGCTCAGACCGCCCCATCAGCACTCAAGAGCGTATCTGGGACGAGCATGGAATCTCTGTAGATTTCACCGTGTTGAAACAGAACCTCGGAGACGTCATGGCCCGGTTCCAGGCCGACGTTTACTACCATGTCGGCGACACGGACATCGACCGTTTCTTCGCAGACAAAGCCGGATTCCAATTCATCGAGGCTTTGGCCGAGGAGTGGCGGCTTCAGATTACAGACATTCCGGTGTAGGCAGCCGTCAGATATCAACCGTCAGCATTCAGGCCAATGATCTTCAAGCGGGCTTGAACTTGACCAGTGTCCATTCGGGCGTGATGTCGTCGAAGACCGCGACCAGTGGCATGTCGATTTCCGCGTTTTCAATGTCGCACTGAACGACGATGGAGATCATTCTGGGACCTTCGTCGAGTTGCACCATCGCGTAGATGTATGGCACGTCTTCGATGAACACCGGGTTGGCCGGTTGACGAATAATCGTGAAGCTGTGCAGCCTGCCTTTGCCGCTTACTTGGACCCACTCCAGGTTGTTGGAGAGGCACTTCGGGCAGTCCTCTCGAGGATATAAAAACTTTTGGTCGCAGGTCTTGCATCGGGGCATCACGAGTTCGTGTCGCTTTGTCGCGTCCCAGAACGGCTGGGTGCGTTCCTTGCTCATTGGTCTGTGGAGCGGTTTGGTGTCATGGACGTGTAGTAAATTCCACCACCCTTATTGTTCATGGAATTGCTGTTTTCGTCTCCAAGCACTGTAAATAACACATAGCCTACCGTGAGTTTGCCCGAGGAATTTCCGGCTGCACGAATCCCGCGCAATAAGCCCACATTATCCCGTACCAACGAACAGTCAAGGGTCAGCCTAGAGATGTCACAGCCTTCTTTAGCCTTTGAACGCGTGTTGATATCGAAGATCTCGGAGGTGTTGAACACGACGGGATCATCGCCGTTGATAGTCAGCTTGTCAGGGCCTAGTCCGGCTATCGCGAGAGATTCAGTAATTGTCGGAAACGGGTATGCCAGTGCAATTGTAGCTGGGAAGGTCATGTTGAACTCAATGGTGTCAGGCTCTGGGTTTCCCTCGGGAGCTACAATGGCCTCCCTTAGGCTTAATCCCGGGGCGGGTTTACTGCAGCTATCTTTATCCGTGTCAACGGTAAAGGTGCAGCTAGCGCGGAAGCCGGATACATATAGGCGAGAGTTACTAACGGCGATAAAACAAATGACAAGGATGATATTATTCTGAACACAGTGCTCTCCCCATTTCCCCAGTTTTGTTGGTCGCCGAACTATTGGCAACCGGCCACGAAATCACTGTAAGAAAAAGGAGCATCATGTTCAATGCCCGCTTAGCTTTGGAATCTGATTAGCTGTAACCAACGCAGACAAAATGGCTAGATGACACCGCCTTCGGCCAGGACGGTTAGCTCGCCTTTTGACAATCCAAGCTCCTCGCAGAAAATCTGGACGTTGTGCTCGCCAATCAACGGTGCTCGGCGGGAGATGGCCCACGGGGAGCCGTTGTAGATGGCCGCTGGGCCTGGATATGTGAACGTGCGGTCTAGCTCTGGATGCTCTACCTCAGTGAAGAATCCCCGCTCTTTNAAGTGTTCGTCCTCCACGATCTCGTCCAGCGTTCTGATCGCGCCCCACGGGTAGCCATGCTTTTGGCCTCCGCGCCATGCCTCTTCTTGGGGCACCTGNTTGATGAACTCTGAAATNACTGAGTTGATNTGGGGCAGGCTCGCCTGGAATGTGTCGAGGTCGAGATACNTGTCGTCTAGCAGGTCTCCNGCGAGGCCGTAGGTGTCCATCCACTCTGCGAGACCTCGAAGNCTTNGAGGNGTCGGATTTCCTCCTGANCCCGTGGTCTGGACCCANCCTCCGTCGCTGGACTCGATCTGGGANGNGAAGGACGGGCCGACCGAATGGTGACGCCCCGTGTTCCGCTGCACAACCTCTCCCCGGTAGATGTAGTTGGGAACGGCGGCTTCCGTGGTCAGGTGACACGCCTCGTGAATCGAGACGTCGATGTACTGGCCTNCTTGTGCAACGTGCCGGTAGTGTANGGCGGCCATGATGGACATGTAGGCGAAGTTGCAGCCCATGTGCCATGCGTTGCCGCCTCCCGGTGCGATGGGTGGAGCGTCGGGAACGTCCTCCTCGTTGTATCCGGTGGACGCCATCTGGCCTCCGGCGCCCATGTGTAGCAGGTCTGAGGTCTGGTAGTCGCGCCACGGGCCGGTCTGGCCGAAGGGCGTTATCGAGCACATTATCAGTCCGGGGTTGGTACGAGACAGGGTATCGTAACCCAAGCCTCGCGAAGTCAGATAGTCGGGCGCGTACGATTCGATAATTACGTCGGCGATGCCTGCCATCATTCCGAAAATCGCCTTTCCGTCGACCGTGTCCAGATTCAGAGTGACGCTGTGCTTGGATGTGTTGTAATGCCAGAAGTACANACTGCGTTCCGGGTGAGGGATGTCGTCNAGAAATGGGCCTACGCGTCGNGTGTTCTGGCCTCCGGGAGGNTCCACCTTGATGACGTTGGCGCCGAGATCGGCCATCATCTTGCCGCAGAACTGGCCCTTCTCGTCAGCCAATTCCAAGACCAGGAGTCCTGACAGNGGGCCTCGCCTGTTTGAGGTTAGNGGAATAGTCATCTCAGNGCCTCCTCGACATACGCGTACATCGGCATGCCGGACGGCCAGAACGTGCCGTCGTTGTACCCTTCTGCAACCTCCCGATGGCTAATGCCAAGCAATCCTTCCATCACCTCAACGGTGTGTTGTCCAATAAGCGGTGCATGGCGGTTGATCTCCACCGAGTTTTTAGANAACCTGAATGGGGCGTTNTGGACCTTTCGGACGCCTACGANTGGGTGTTCCAACTCGNTGAACATCCCTCGCGCTNTGAGNTGAGGGTCGTGCTCNACACGGTTNTCGGAACTCTGGACGGGCATGGCTCGGACNCCGGCGTTCTGGCACCGCTCCATAACATCGTACTTGTCCAACGTGCGAGTCCAAGNCTCAATGCCTTGNTCCAGCGNCTCCTGATACTGGAGTCGNCCAGCTAGGCTTGTGAACTTCGCGTCTTTTGCCCAGTCGGGACTGCCCATTACGTTGACCAGATTTGTCCATTCGTCATCGGAGAAACAGGCGATNACGCACCAGGCNTTGTAATCGNCTCCGCTGGTGCGGTAAGTGTTATGAGGAGCGGTGGTTGGGCCTCGATAATTATTCATCACCGGAGTTCCAGGCCACGTCGTGCGGTTNCCAGGCGGGTACCCNGGACGCCTCGACGGACGACCGTTGACCGTTTTATCCAGAAACGCTGATCCAATNAGCGTGATGCCTGTNGTCATCTGGGACAAATCGACGTGCTGGCCTTCGCCCGTCGCGTCCCGATGNCGGAGNGCTGTGAGAGCGGATATCGCTCCGTACATGCCGCCTGAGTCNTCCATATATGACCATCCCCAGCCTGCNGGAGGCTGGCCNGGAAGGCCAGAAAGNAACGTCTGNCCGGAAAGCGCCTGGGCAGATGGCCCCATTGTTGTGTANGCATGGTCCGGCCCGGTCTGGCCGAGTCCGGCCATCGAGACGTAGATGATCTCAGGGTTGAGNTTCTTTTGTTCCTNGTAGCCCAGGCCCCAACTCTGCATAACGCGAGACGAAAAATTCTCGATTACGATGTCNGAAACGGCGATGAGACGCTTCAGTATATCCATGCCTTTGTCTGACCGGACGTTCAGCGTGATGCCCCGCTTGTTGACGTGCTGATCTGCGAACATCCCNGGCGAGTTTGGACCCGGTTCGANGCCCGTCGGCACGGTCACNANATTGCGTCGNAAGGAGTCCAACCGCTCCGGCCACTCGACCTTGATGACCTCGGCCCCGAAGATACCCAGCCAACGGGTGGCCATCGGGCCAGCCCGNACCCAGGTGAAGTCGAGCACTCGAACGCCGTCCAGGGCNCGGGGTTTGGTCATCGTCATGGNGTCCTTTCAGTCTGTCATTCTNAATNTGCAGATGAACAATNTGGNCGTCTGCAAANCAAGGTTGTCTCACNCTCGACCAGATGCTTCGNTGCGGCTCAGCATGACATNACAAACTACGAGNCGGNCTGTGGCGNCGCGATGTTACGCAGGACCCACTCTNGGAAGGCATCCGCGGCATCGGGCCAGCCCAGGACGCCNTGGTTCGCGCCGTCNATCTCGAAAAGCTCGGACTGCGGGATGCCGTTGTGCAGGGTCTTGCCGTAGTCGAAAGGCACGACAGTGTCGGCGTTGCCGTGTACTACGCAGACCGGCATCTTGATTTCGGACAATCGAGGCGCGTAGTCGAAGCCGATGAACGCTCCCTGGTTCCTGAGCATACCGGTGGAGTAGGTAAACAGGTCGTCGTCTGACGTCGCTTGCAGGGCGGCATTGAGCGCCTCTGTGCGCTGTCGAAGCTGTTCTTCAGCTTCGGGAGTCGGTCGGGTGAACAAGCGTCCAGAAGGCGGGTTGCGGAGCGCGTCCTTTCGGGACTCGAAGAAGGCGCGGTCTCCGACTTCGGCAGCCTGCTTGACGTCCTCTTGCATCGCAGGGCCGAAGGGCGTAGCGTCCATCAGGTTGGTTCCCGTGTTGATCAGCGCCAATGCCTCGATGTGCTGAGGATAGTCCAGCGCGTACTGCTGGGCCACCATGCCACCCATCGAGGTACCAACGATGATGCACCTGTCGATGCCCAGATGCGCCAGCAGAGCGCGAGCATCGGCGGCAAGATCGGCCACTGTATAGTAGGACAGATTGTACTCTGACCGGCCTGCGCCTCGACGGTCGTAGGATATGGTCATTACCTTGTCAGCAGGCAGAAGGTTGGCTTCGTTGCGGTTTTGGGCGACCAACGTGGTACCTGGCCCTCCAAAACCTCCGTGGATGAACAGCGCCGGGACTCCGCTCCCGCTGATCTCGTAGTCGACCTCGACTCCGTTGACTGTGGCGTTTGGCATTTGGAACCCCCTCTGTCTGATGACTTGCGGTGCTTGGGCCAAGCGTTCGACGCATAGGATATCAGACGTGTCTAGGATTGAACCAACCCTAACTGGTTTGACTGATTGCCTTCTCAACGAGATTGCGGATGAAGCTGCAGGTTCCATACTTATGTCGCAGGGTGGAGTTGTTGGAGGATAGAGGNTATCTGACCTTGATCCTCCACGAATAGAAAATGCCTCCCCGATTGCTCCACGATCCTTTNCCCCTGACGATATAAGTGCCGTTAGGCAAATCCAATGTGAACTGAGAGGTTGAGCCTGGTTCGNTCTCGAAAGGCTCTATCGCCACAGNAGGGAATCGAAGCTCGANTCTGCCACCACTATGGTCGATNTCTGCTTGGACGCTATGAGTTTCAGGTGGATCATCAGCCGTAATTTCGACAACGAAAGCGTCACCAACGGTGCAAGAGATGGTGAATGAGGGATTTGGAGGAATGACCGGGTGGCAATGGGGGCGATTGTAGGCTCAGGCTGAGGGGTCGCCGCGGGAACCGGAGACATGGTGGAGGCGAACACAGGCGAGTTTGTCGCGTTTATTGAAGGAGAAGACGCCGGGACGGGCGTGCACGCTGTTAGGGACACAACAATTGCGCACGACATCAATGCCTTGAGGGTAAATGTGCGCGCAACAAACTCCAATACCTGGATCGACGGAAGTCAGGATAATTTATCGGAAGTGAGAAAAATAGGAAGTCTCCGTGAAGTCCGAGGCACTGAGCGACCTGAGTCAAGAAGTTGACGAAATGAACGCACACTTTGTTGCAGGCTGGATTCTTGCATCCGTGTTGATGTGCATTTCTTGCAATCCACAATCTTCGCCTGATATTTTGCTCCCGGCGCCAGGGCCATTGCTGGAGTTGTCTTCGGGAACGGTTGAAGAATGGCGGTTCGCCAACTTGCTGTTGCGTTCTGTCCGCAGTGAGCTCAATGTGGAAAGTCGGACGGTATTTCATGTTAGGCTTCCGGAGGGTTGGGGGCGCAGGCTCGTGGGGAGGTGAGTTGTCCGGGGATGATTTCTCGCTTGGATATTCAGGCGTCCCGATGGCAGTGAGCGGTTTGTATGAGATTGTCGGCAATGGGCCGGCGCTGTTCGCTCAAGGGTTGGCCGATTAGCATGTCGTGGTCGAAGAGTATGACGCAGTTGCCCAAGACACTGGTCCGTCCACGAGGCACTGTGGGAAGCATAACGGCCGCCATCATCTATTTGCCATTCTCAGTAGTTCTCATAACCGTCAGGAACGTGAACGAGGATCAGCAGGGAGTAGGGATCGCCATATTTCGCAGCTTCACGCCCTGAAATAGAGACTAGTTGTCGTCGCCTGGGCTCGGCGCGACGGCGGCTTCATCGAATGTCCCTGGAGATTTGTCTGTCTGAAGGCCGTAGTTCACCGCGTGCAGGCTTGCGTATACGCCGCCTGCCTCCAGAAGCTCCTGGTGCGTGCCTACTTCCGCAACGCGTCCCTGGTTGACGACGACGATTTTGTCCGCGTCCCGGATTGTGGACAGGCGGTGAGCGATTACGATGGAGGTGCGATCCTCAAGGACTCGGCGAAGGGCTTTCTGGATTAGTATCTCCGTGTGAGTGTCAATGTTGGCGGTGGCTTCGTCGAGGATTAAGATGCGCGGGTTGCCGACGATAGCCCTGGCGAAGCTGAGAAGTTGTCGCTGTCCGACGCTGAGGTTGGCGCCTCGCTCTGCCAACTCGGTGTCGTAACCGTTCTCCAGGGACATGATGAAGTCGTGCGCTCCAACGTCCCTGGCGGCATCCACAATGGCCTCGTCGTTGGCCTCCTCGTGCCTGTAACGGATATTCTCCTTGACCGTTCCAGAGAACAGATATGGGTCCTGAAGGACCATGCTCATCTGACCGACGAGGGATTTTCGCGTCACCTCTCTGAGGTCGTGTCCGTCCACAGTTATCTTGCCCTCGGTGACGTCAGCGAAGCGGTGTATCAATGTAACCAGCGTGCTTTTGCCAGCCCCGGTTGAACCCACGAGCGCCACGTTCTCGCCTGGATTGATTTCCAAATTGATGTCCTGGAGAACTTCAACTCCAGGCACGTAATGGAAACCGACGCCTTCGAATTTGATCTCGCCATTGATGGGTGGCATTTCGATGGCGTCAGGAGCGTCTTCGACTTCGGGCTTGAGGTCGATGACTTCGAAGATTCGCACCCCGGCGGCCATTGCGCGTTGGAGTTGGCTGTACTGCATGGTCAGGTTGCGGATAGGCTCGAAGAATCGCTGAATCCACATGGCGAATGCGACCATCACCCCCCAATCCAAAGCGCTGTCCAGCACCATCGTTCCACCCAAAACCACGACCACACCCATAGAGATGCCGGTCAGAGTCTCCACGATAGGTTGGAGGCCTCCCGAGAACCGGCTCGCCTGCAAGTTGGCATCCAGGTGTTCTTGATTGAGCTCGTCGAAGTGTTTCAGATTCTCTTCCTGACGGTTGAGACTCTCAACGACACGAACGCCGGTAATATTCTGGTTGTACTCTCCGTTGACTATGGCAATGGCTCTCCGAATACGCATGAATGAGCGTCTGGCGAACCGTTGCCAGTAACCCAGGACGAGGAACAGTGCTGGTATAACGCTCATGCAGACCAGGGCCAATCGCCAGTCGATGAACAGCATCACAATGACGATTCCCGCCAGGCTCAGGAGATCGGCCACGCTCTGAACCATTAGCTCAAAGGTCTCCTGGAGTTGAAGCACATCGCTCTGGCTTCGGGACATAATTCGCCCGACCGGAGTGCGATGGAAGAAGGAAGGAGACAGCCTCTGAAGGTGGTTGAACATGTGAGTTCGCAAGCTGAACAGAACACCCTGACCCACCTTGGGCATATAGACGAATTGGAGGTAGTTGGCCGCAAAGTAGATTACGGCGACGCCGAGGAAGGCGAGGCCCAGCATATGCAGGCGCCACATCTCGCCCTCGTTCACGGCCCATTTGATGCCGAACAGCAAAAACAGAGGTATGCTGACGCTGGCTACCGTGTANACAAGGACGGCGGCAATCGCGGCCATCGCATCTCTTTTGTATGGAGCCATGTATGTGATGAGGCGCATGACGACTTTATGGTCATATGCGCTGCCGACAATGCCTTCGTCTGTCAAATTGTCCATGTTGGGAGAGTTAATGCCGCCCGAGGTGAGGCCGCGCATGCCGCCCATCATTCCGCCAAATCCGCTTGAGCCCATTGATCCGCCGCGCATTAGCTGTCACCTCCATTGCCGGAGACTATGCTGGCATCAAGCATGACTTCCTCCTGGGGACGAAGCTGTAACTCATAGATGTCTTGATAAATGCCCCCAAGGGCCATGAGTTCCAGATGCGTGCCCCGCTCCACGATCTCTCCGTCATCCATCACCAGGATGAGGTCCGCGTCTCTCACTGTGCTGAGGCGGTGGGCGATGACAAAAGTGGTGCGGTTCTTCATAACCTCAGCCATAGCCTCGTGGATCAAACGTTCAGTCTCGACGTCAACGCTGGATGTCGAGTCGTCCAGAATCAGCACCGGTGGATCGATTAAGACTGTGCGCGCAATCGAGAGGCGCTGTCTCTGACCTCCTGAGAGGGTCATGCCACGCTCACCGACCCAGGTGTCGTACCCGCCGGGCAGGCTCTCTATGTGGCTGTGAAGTTGGGCAACCTTGGCTGCGTGAACGATTTCCTCAACTGAGGCATCCGGCGCTCCGTAGGATATGTTGTCGCTTATGCTGGCAGTGAACAGGTACACGTCCTGCTGAACAATTCCCACATTTTTACGCAGGGATGCCAGGGTGAAATCCTGGATGTCGTTGCCATCAATACTGATCCTGCCTTCTGTGGCTGCGTAAAATCGAGGCAGTAGATTGACGATCGTGCTCTTGCCGCTTCCAGGAGCTCCAAGCAGCGCGATGACTGAGCCAGGGGGCGCCGATATGTCCACATTCTTCAGGGCAGGCGAGTGGCTGTCGTATGAGAACGACACGTTCTCAAACCGGACGTGGCCCGTGACACGGCCCATGTCTTTGGCATCGGGTTTCTCCTCCACAGGCGATCGGGCATCCAGCACTTCGAATATTCGAGCTCCAGAGGCGGTTGCCCTGGAAAAAGTGGCTATGACAAAGGCTGACATACGAATTGGGAAGAATAGCTGGCCCAGATAGAGCGCAAACATCGTCAGGCCTCCGGCGGTCAGGTCCCCTCTGATGACCTCCCACCCTCCGTACCACACGATGAGGCCCAGGGATATGGTGAAAGCGAAGGTCATCCATGCGCTGTTTGTCCCCTGCAATTTTTCGTTTTTGAAATACTCCTCGCGCAACTCCTGGGCTTTAGCGGTGTACTTCTTGCTTTCGTGTTCCTCTGCCGCAAATGCCTTGACGACGTGGATTCCTACCAGATTCTCCTGAAGGACAGTCACCAGTTGTCCCATGATCTGCTGGACATGGTTCCACATCGCCCGCAGTCGCACCATCACCATGGAAGACCTGTAAACCAGGAAGGGCACGAATATCAGGCTGATCAGCGTCAGTTCCCAACTCAGGAAGACCAGTATCAGCGTGACTGCGATCACTCTGAGCAGCACTTCAAACGAACGGACCAGTCCCATCATCACGAAACGCCGCACCGCCTCAATATCTGAGGTGACTTTGGACATCAGGTTCCCGGTGTGCTCTTTATCGTGGAAGGCGAAGCTGAGATGCTGGAGCTTGTCGTACATGTCGTTACGTATGTCGTACGTAACTAACTGAGAGAGGGAGTCGGTGGTATAAGTCCGGGCGAAGTCGAAGATACCTCGGATCATGCTCACGCCTAACAGGGCCAGAGCCAACAAGATCAGATCGCCTCTGTCCACATCTATTGGCACGATTCGCCCACCCTCGGTTGTGACAAGCTTATCTATGACTTCGCCAAATATGAAGGGGATGAGAAGGGAAAATCCGATAGCGGCGATGAAACATAAATACGCCAGAATTAGGCGCGTGCGATACCGATAGGCCCGCCTGGTGATTCTGATCAAGACACTCATCTAGCTTGCAGAGCCTCGCAATCTATGAGCAGATATCAAATCTGCGGTAATCTCTTGCGGTTGCCATTAAATTAGCAACCGATGGCCTGCAACACACTGGCTCAAAGGCACAAAATTGTGCCTGAGCATAGAGTCTTGCTTGCCGACACGCAGGGCACAGCTTATCATTAGTGAGAAAAAGGTGAAAGTAATTGCATGGTGTGGTATTCCCGAATGATGAGACAGAAAGTCGNGAAGGGCGAGCGTCGGCCCAAGAGAATAGCCGACAAACCGAACGACGCCGAAGCCGCGGATTATTAGCCGAGTCTTACAACCCCAGGATACGCTCGGCGTTGGCGCCCAGCATGCCTTCTTTCTCCTCCTGGGAGATCAGAGGGAGTTCCATGATGCGCTCGATCTGGTGTTCGAGATCGTACCAGGGGAAGTCCGAACCCATCAGGACACGTTCCGGGCCGACATCCTTGATCAGTTGGGCGAATTGCGCTTCTGTGGGCGCGTTCGTGCCACCCGTCCACTCGATGATCTCACAGCAGTCGAAGTAGGCGTTGGGGTAGGCGTCGGCAATGGCCTTGGCCTGATCCCATGTTCCTCCTCCCATGTGGGCGAGAACGATTTTCAGGTCGGGGAACGCCTCCAGCGCGCCGGCGAAGCTTCTCGGCTCTGCGTGAGGCTCCCCGCCCTGGGCCGGGCCTGAGTGGGCGACGATGGCGATTCCCAACTCCTGACAGACCTCGTAGAAGGGCCACATCCTTTGGTCCGACATATTAAAGTCCTGCAGAACAGGGTGAAGCTTGATGCCCCGCGCTCCATGATTCTCCACCATTTCGCGTATGTGTCGCGCTCCCGCCTCTCTGGGTAACGCTGTGGGGTCGGTGGAAATGAAAGGCACAAGTTGAGGGTAGGGTTTCACTGTGTCGCAAATCCAGGTGTTGAACTCCTGAAGAAGCTCGGCGAACGAGTCGTCGATGCGCTGAATCTGCCTCGTTCGGTCGGCGGCGGTCAGCGTGTTCGGCAAAGTCGAGATGTTGTGCTCTCGCGTTCTTGTCACACTGAATAGGTTCATCACCACCGCCTTGGAGACACTAGACTTCTCCATCGCATCAAGGGCGTCCTCGATGTCTCCGTCGTACTGGCTGAAGTGGACGTCTGGCTTCTCGCCATATTCCCAGACGACGTAACCGCCCTCGAACTCGCGTCGCCCCTCTTCTTTGGTGCGGTAGATGTGCATGTGAGCGTCGATTATCTGAGACGTTGCCACGGGTTCCTCCCTGAATCGAATCTGATTGTATTGTGGGCTATCCGATTTCAGCCACAAGTTTTTCGACGCGGCTTTTGATCTCGTCGAAAATCTGGCCTGCGAACTCGGCGTCGCGCCCTACCGGGTCGGTCATGTCCCACGCAGTCACGTTGTCGGCGGAGCGCAGGTAGTCAGGCCAAGTTTCCCTATCGGCCATGACGATGACCCGATCAACCTCGACCACCATCTNCTGNGTAAGCTGNTCTCGAAGGNTCTCNGAAATNTCNATGCCNTGGCCCTTCATATATGGGATGGAGTTCCGATGGCGGGGGTCGTCTTTGACCATACGTGTGGGAGCAGGGTACTCGGCCATTATATGTTCAACCTCGGTGCCTGCGGTCAAGGATTCGTGCTTAGACATGGATTGGAAAAACTCGTGGGCCACCTGGCTTCTGCCGACGTTCGACTGGCAAACAAACAGAACCTTCATACTCGACACCGCTTTCCGTGTGTGAGCGTTCAACGCAACGGTTTATATTCTTGGAACCCAATCATAACAGGGTGTCGGGAAATTAAGGACATGCCACTGCAACATCGTCCCTGCGCCTGTGGTCGAATTGGCAGAGCGTGAATGAATCGAGTTGCGGAAACCCAATTCCGTCGATGAGGTAAGGCAAGTGCGGCGCATACACCGACCGTCATCAGTCTGAAATCTGAAAACAAACGGCCTCCGAGCTATGATACTGTCCTTTCTCAATAATCGCGATGGCGATGCTGGCCGGAGCATGCCAGCCGGAGCCCGGTAGCAGAGTCATCAAATATTCTGAAGACGATGTGGAGAACTGGCGCACCAAAGAAATCAATTTGCTGGATTCTGACGCCACTGGCGCCCAGGGAACAAGGATATTCTCTGCTAAAATGCCAATCGGATGTGACATCATGCACGCCCGCCCCAGGGCGAATTTCTGGTCAGGCTAATTGGTTGGGCAGGAGTTCACTCTGGATTTTCAGGGCGGCCAGATTGCGGTCAGCATTCTTAACGACATAGGGGGCGCGGTTCTACATCTCTGGACGAACAGAAAGCGGCGGCGCGCTTGGTCACCAAAGAAGGGACTGAGGAGGGGATTCCCAGGATTCTTGTTCGCCCGCAGGTTGACGAACAAGGGGTCACAGGCATGATCGTGGACCTTGAGGGCATCCAACTGCTGATTGTGGGCCGCGAAATNTCAGCGTATCAGCAGGACATCGCNTTNGCGGTCTTCCGAAGCATCACTCCATGACAGAGGCTTCAGTCGTCCANGAAACTNCGGAGTTCTGACACCAACTGATGTACGCCTTCGGTGTCNTGNCCGTGGGGGCTGGAATCNAGGTAGTATTGAAGGTCGTTCAACGCTTCGGCGCTGTTGCCNAGATGGTAGTGGANGATTCCTCGGTCTCTGCGGTCTGACGCAGAGTTCGGGTCCAGAGCNAGCGCGAACTCGATCATCGTNAGCGCTCGANCNTGNTCCCTTTTTCTGAGATAGATCGANTTCAGATTGCGGATGATTCTCGCCAGAAATTCGCGNTTGGTCACAGGTTGGAGGAATTTGGGGTCCCAGTGNAATGAGCCGCGAACCGAGTCCTTCAGACGCTGCTTGCACTCCTCGGTNGACAGCAGGATGCCGCCGTTGAATGGGTCAACGAAAAGGTCGTCAATCTCCTGATGCCGCACCAGGAAATGGCCNGGCATCCCGATTCCTTCCAATGGCATCCTCAGTCGTCGGCCCACCTCGATGTACACCAGCGAGAGTGTGANGGGTATTCCNTGCTTGCGGGAGACAACGTCGTTCAGATAGCTGTTTCGNGGGTCGTANTAGTTCTCCGAGTCGCCTTTGAAGCCCAGGTCGTCGAACAGATGCTCGCTGAGGGTGTTCATGGTGAAGAGAGGCTCGTCNTCCTCCATCAGCTTGCTAGACACGTCCCCTGCCAAGCGTTGGAGCATGAACAANTCGCGCTCGACGTTTAGAGCGGGGTACTCGGATGACGCGATCAGGAACGCGGCGCGCGCCAGGTCAATCTCGCGGTCCGGAAGTTGCGCGATGTCCTCGAAATTCTTCAGGATGTAGTTCTTGTCCAAAGACNTAGACCTTCGATNTAATCCGNTGGGCGGCGCTCAGAATCTCGGTTGCCACGCTGGAGATTGTATCCTGATTTAACGCCACATGGGAAACGGGCGGNTTTCCGGATNGCAATGACAGCGCTCCATCCAGTTCNTCCTCTCGANCNGCAAGCCTGGACTGCNTGATGATGAGGTTGGACAGCAGTTCCTTGAGGTNTGCTATATCCCCAGAATCNTGACTCGGCAATGCGNTCTGAAGAGACTTCAAAAGGTCCANCCTNGCCTCTGCCNTNNTGNTGGCATGACTTANTAACCAAGCCAGTTCTTGCCAAGCGATCCGGTAACTGTCGCCCTTGGTTATNCCNACATTGTCCGAGNATAAGCTTGAGACAGATTNNCTACTCATATTTGTCATGCTTNCTGATTAATCGAATACCAGCACGGTNCTGGCGACGTGGCCCTGCTTCATATCGTCGAACGCNTGGTTCACGNCTTCCANCGACATNCTCTGGGTCACTAACTCGTCCAGCTTGAGCCTGCCCTGGCGGTAGAACTCGATGTACCTGGGCATGTCGATTCTGAAACGGTTTGACCCCATGCTGCTGCCCTGTATCCGGCGTTCACTCAGGAAGGACGGGCCGTCAAGCTCGATCTTTGTGCCTTGAGGGATCATGCCAATTATGGTGGCGGTTCCGCCCCGAGCCAGTATCTCGAAGGACTGCTCCGCAGTATCTTTGAGACCGATCGCCTCAAAAGAGTAGTCCACGCCGGAGCCAGTGAGGTCTTTGACCTTGTCCACAACGCCGCCTCCAGAAGCGTCGATCACGTCGGTGGCGCCGAACTCTTGGGCCAGTGTCAGTTTGGTTTCAACGGCGTCGATGGCGATGATGCGAAGCGCGCCTGCCAGTCTGGCGCCCTGGATCGCGTTGAGTCCTACGCCTCCGCAACCGATCACCGCCACTGTGCTTCCTGGCTCAACTTTGGCCGTGTTCAGCGCTGCGCCGAGTCCGGTGGTTACGCCGCACCCGATGAGGGCTAGTTGTTCAAAGGGCATATCATCGTCCACTTTGACCACGGCGTGTTCGTGAACAAGCATTTGCTCTGCGAACGAGCCAAGCTCGGCCATCTGAGTCACAGGCGTGTCCTCTTGCTTGAGCCTGGGCGGCTCTGACCGCGAGCGGACCACGTCAATTCGGTTGCACAGGACGGGCCGACCTCGCAGGCAATTCTCGCAATGCCCGCAAAACACCGAAAGGCACATGATCACGCGATCTCCGGGCTGGACGTAGCTTACCTGAGAGCCAACGGCCTCCACCGTGCCGGCGGCTTCGTGTCCCAGGACCGCAGGCATGTGCATGCGATACTTGCCCTCAACGAAATGCAAATCGCTGTGGCAGACGCCAGACGCCCCGGTGCGGATCAGAACCTCTCTGGGTCCGGGGTTGTCTATCTGAACGTCTTCGATGGCAAGGGGATTGTCAACCGCGTGTAGGACTGCTGCTTTCATGGGCGCCTCGCTCTCCAGAGTAAATATTGTTGGGATTAAGTCGCGGTCATTGTATAGGAGGCAACCGCGGCTTTCAGCTATTCGGACGGTTCAGAAGGAGAACACAGCTTGTTGGCGGACACGATGAACACCGGATCAGTTTTGATGTTCAATTTGGGGCTAACATCCCAGGCGGTCGGCTGGCTCCAGCCCTCGGATTTTGCGAAGTACGATGCGATCAACTGCGCCCGTTCATTGTCGTTCAGGTTGTGCCAGATCGCGACGGCCTTGGTGGGAAACATGCGATTGGAGTATATGACGTGAAACGCTCCGTCGTCCTTCAGAACGCGCTTCACCTCGGAGAACACCTCCACCGGACGGGTTATGTACTGAATGGAGACTGTGACCACCACGGTGTCGAAGGAGCCAGTCTCGAAGGGCAGATGCGGATCGGAGTTCAGGTCATGGACGACCCACTCGTCAAGCTGTGGATTCTCGCGCATCTCGACCTCGTTCATGCCCAGGCCCACAACCTTTTCGGTGAGAAAGTCGTCGGGCAGGTGGGAGCGCCACGAACTCATCAGGTCGAGGATGGTCGGATTTTGGGGCAGATGCTCTTGAAAGAAACTTCCGATAGCGGCTATTGCGTGGTCGTCGATGTGCACGAGCAGGCGCGGCTGGGTGTAGAATAGGCGGTCATCGCTTCCGTCTGCTCTTTGGAAGTAGGTTTCAGGGAATGACTGTGTGGGATTTTGATCGGTCATGAGTTTAACAATTTAGTCAGCCGCCGCCCGCGCTTGAGGTTCGGGAGCAGGTTCTGTCGGATTATTGGCCCGCTGGGGCCCTTTGAAGATCGACGCCGCGATTCCGATGAACAGGGCACTGCTGCGGACGAGGCAGGAGTCGATATTCTGCCAGAGTATCGACAGCGCGTATTTGCCATCAGCGTTGTGGCCACATGGGCTTCAATAGTGCAAGGAGCCGGTTGCATCCCGTTGTACAGCTCAGCTTGGAGCGACACACCATCGCAAGGCCTCGCGGCCAATTTGGGCCTCATCATGTACGGAACATACCTGCACATATCAAAGAGACGGACGGGGGTGGGCGCTTCGGCAGTTTGGATGCCAAGTTACGCGGTGATGCCTCCGTCGATGACGAGTTCAGAGCCGGTCACGTATCTCGACTCGTCCGATGCAAGATAAAGGACGCCCAGGGCCACGTCATGGGCGTTGGCGATTATCCTGAGCGGAGTTCTGGTGAGCCACTGCTCTCGTCCCGCGCTGTCCAGCATCTCTTCGGTCATATCGGTCTCGATGATCCCAGGATGGACCGAGTTGCACCGGATTCCTTCGGGGCCGTATTGGACCGCTGTGGACTTGGTGAGCAGTCGGACCAGGCCTTTGCTAGCGCCGTAAGCCGTAGAGGTTGATCCTCGGAGTCCCGCTATCGAGGAGATGTTTACGATTGAGCCTCCGCCGGCCTCCCGCATGGCTGGAATGGCGGCCTTCACTCCGAGGAACACGCCCTTCGAGTTCACGTCCTGTATTCGGTCCCACTCCTCAGCGGATGTCTCCTCGACCCCTTTTCGCAGCAGTATTCCTGCGTTGTTGACTAGAATGTCGAGCTTGCCATAGTTATCTACGGCTGCTTTGACGGCAGCATCCCAGTCGCCTTCGCTGGTCACGTCCAAGTGGAGGTACATCGCTTCGCCGCCCGTCTCGTTGATCTCCGCTTCAACCTTCTTGCCCTCATCATCGAGGATGTCGGCCAGCACAACCTTTGCGCCTTCCTGGGCGAACAGCTTCGCCTCGGCTGCGCCCTGTCCTTTGGACCCGCCTGATATTAGAGCAACCTTGCCGTCTAGTCTTCCCATCGGACTCTCCTGAATGACTTCGCATTAACCATGTTCCGCAATGATTCAGACTATACGACTGAGCGCTGATGCCGTCAAACGCCATACGCTAATCTCACCGGCGCATCTGGGAAATCTAGGCGGTATTCGGCAACGCTCTGCTAGAATAGTCCCAACACCGTCTGGAATTGAATCCTGGTCGCAGTAATAAATCGTCTGAACAGGATTGCAAAAAAGTGAACCCTGCCTTATTGAATGTCTCCCCGCCATACTGAGCGGAGCATGTGGTCGCGTGTACGCTATTTGTGGTTTGCCATCGACCAAATGCTTCGCTCAGTATGGCGAATTAACTGACGGCTGAAGGTTGATTGCCGACAGTTGTCCCCCAAAAGGATCAAGAGATGAAGTGGACATCCGCCGTATCCGAGCATAGATTCCTGAAGTACGCTGTGGCCGAATGCGCCGTCGAAATCAAAGAGGCCTTGGGCGACCAGTCTCCTGATCTTCTTGTGGTCTTCGTTTCGGCCCATCATGCCGCCCGTTATGATGAACTTCCCGGACTAGTGAGTGAGCTTGTGGGCGACGGCGTGTTGATCGGATGCTCTGGCGGGGGAATTATCGGAGCAGGCAAGGAAGTGGA
>PAIW01000114.1 GCA_002710885.1 Chloroflexota bacterium
CTCGAATTCCAATCCAAAATGCGAAGCTGTTGTGTGTACGTGACTGAGACTGCTATGGACGCTGTAAACCTGGCTTTTCGCAACGGCGGCGGCGAAGCCCTGCGGGAATCGAGCGACCTGCAACAGTGCCTGCGGGACATGCACGGTGTAGCCCAACACTACATGGTCAGTCGCACATCCTACGAGGCCCACGGCCAGCATTTGCTGGGCATGACGGATGTTGACCTGATGAGGTGACGGGTAGGCTTCAGGCGGCCAGGTGTCAGGAAAAGCCCGGTGTTCGACATGGGATTGGCTCAGAGGGTGATAGCACAGACACCCCCACAGCCTATTGTGATGAAGATAACCACATAGAATATTTCATGGAAATGGTTGCTGAATGTGGCGGCGCCACCAACTTCAGACATCCTTGATTCTAGCGGTCGCCCTTTCGACGGCCAGTAGATGATGGATAGTATTTAGACACGATCTTGCCGGTTTTCCTGGAAACCACAACTGCGGGCCTCCCGTGAAATGGATTGAGACCATTCCCGTAGGAGCGCAACGTTTTAATCAGGAACCTTATCATTCCGGTGATTCTCTTATGTGGTATTCTTTCTTCGCTAACGGCGGCCATCTCGATGTCACTCTCGATTCCATCTATACCGACGAGTCACGCAACAATGCGGCACTGATGCAGCTTCACCATTATGTCGATGACGTAATCGTAGCAGTTGAAATCGAGTAAATCCTTGCCTGAGAAGACAATGCGACGACAGTTTGGTAGTCCGACGAAGACATGCCAGAGGTAAATTGAATGAATTACGGTGGCCCAGACCGCCAGGAGAATCGGCAAAAGCTTCTCGATGCCGTTGATAGTGTCCGTGAGACGATCATCACAGGCGCAGAGCAAGCAGAAGCGGAAATGACAATCCCTCCGGCATCGATTAACGCCCTGTACGACTCGGGATTGTTCAGTTTGAAACTGCCGGAAGTGTTAGGGGGAGTCGAGGCCGATCCGATTACCCAGATGGAGGTCTTGGAGTCCTTAGCTCTCTACGATTCATCGGCGTCATGGTGCGTTATGATTGGCGCGACGAGCATCGGTTCGCCGGGGGCATTTCTCCCAGATGAAGGCATCCAGGAGGTGTTCCGGGATGGCCGGATTCCCAGGGCCGCAGGCGTAGGAGCTCCCACCGGTCAGGTCACGCCCGTAGAGGGTGGTTATCGAGTCACGGGTCGCTGGCCCTTCGCCAGCGGGATTCGACACTCTGAATGGGTCGGCGGCGGAATAACAATACCCAACGACGACGCGGCCCGAGAAACTCGCAGGGCATTGTTCCCAACCTCCGAGGTGAAGATTCATGATAATTGGGATGTCATGGGCCTGCGAGGCACTGGAAGCTGTGATTTCTCTGTGTCTGACGCGTTCGTCCCTTCACGGCGCATCTTCAGGGCCGACGTAGCTCCCAAGCGTGGAGGAGCGCTGTACTTGATGGGACAGCCCGGCTTCGTCACAAACGAACACGCCGGCTTTGCCCTGGGCGTCGGACGCCGCGCTTTGAACGCTATTGTCGATTTGGCCGAGACCAAATCTCGCGGCAGAGGACTCAGTCAATTTGTGATAGCGAACCGCCCTTCATTCCAGTACAAAATCGGAGAGTGCGACCTGCGCCTGCGGGCGGCCCGTTCCCTGATGATCGAGATACTTGAGGAGTCGTGGGACACAGCTTGCCAGGGCCGAAATCCCGACACCCGGCAGCAGACGGAGATGCGAAGCTGCGCCACCTATGCCACCGAAGTCGCGTTGGACGCGGTGACCCTCGCATTCCGTCACGGTGGAGGCGAAGTCTTGGAGAATTCTCACGACCTTCAACAATGCCTCAGGGACATGAACGCCGCCGCTCAGCACTTCATGGTCAGCAACTCGTCCTACGAAGCCCACGGCAAATTCGTCCTGGGCCAGTCCGATGCAAACGCCATGCGGTGACAACCACCGATAATGACACCTGACTCGTTTATTTTTCGAGAGCTCCAAGAGGAAACATCTATATGACCGACAGCAAATTAAAAGTAACCCTCCTCGGAACTGGCACACCTGTGCCCTTGATGCGGCGATTCGGGCCGAGCATTTTGGTTCAGGCCTCGAACCAGAACTTTGTGTTCGACTGCGGCAGAGGATCGGCCCAGCGGTTGATGCAGGTCAACGTGCCATCGTCACAGTCGGATAAATTCTTCCTTACGCATCTGCACTCGGACCACGTGGTTGGGATTCCCGACNTGTGGCTGTCCGGCTGGGTGATGGGACGAGAGACCACCTTCCGCATCTGGGGGCCGTCGGGCACAGCGGACATGATGGGTCATCTGGAGAAGGCATACCAGGCCGACATCCACATGCGCCGAGACCTGGACGAACAATTCCCTGCTGAAGGCATCGCAGTAGAGGCCACAGACATCCAGCAGGGCTTTGTGTACCAAGAAAACGGAGTGAAAATCACAACATTCGACGTTGACCACGGCCACGTGAAGCCCGCCTTCGGGTATCGAATTGACTACGAAGGGCGAAGCGTGGTGCTGTCCGGCGACACTCGTTACTCGGCAAACCTGATCAAATATGCCCGGGGCGCAGACCTGCTCGTTCACGAAGTGGTCGCTCCCGAATCTGTGCGAGCGCGTCGCGCCGCGGCAGGCCGCGACCCAGGCGAGTCAGAGCGCATCATCCAGCACCACACCACGCCTGAAGAGGTCGGCGATATATTCTCAAAGGTCAAGCCTAAGCTGGCAGTGTACTCTCACATAGTCGGCGCTACCGGGTCTACTGAAGAAGAGGTGAACGCTGGGACCCGCAAGACCTACCCAGGCCGCTTCGAGATTGGCGAGGATTTGTGCGTGATAGATGTGGGCCATGATGTCGTAATTACGTTCCCTGACTGACACCTGCCGCTCATGCTGAGTCGAGTTGAAGCATCTGATCGTCCATGATCCAGCGGTTGTTTCACTCACGGTCAGATTCGTCGGTTGAGACCTCAGNATGGCNATTTTCCTGATACCTGACGCCCTGCAAGGAGCAAAAACTCGGAAACCTTGAAATATCCAAGATTGGGCTCGGAACATCGAGAACATTTGACGTGACGTCGGATGGGGATATAGTCGTCCGAAGCTAGATCGTCGATAACTGCCTGGTGAATGATGTTAACTTCATCGACTGCGTCTCGGCATACGGAAACGCTGAGAACGTCGTCGGTACGACCACTCAGGGCCGGCGGNCAAGTTCTACATGGCGACAAAAGTCAGGACCGTAGGTAAGGAAGCTGGCACGGCTCAGATCACGCGGTCCTTCGAGTTGTTCNAGACCGACCATATAGACCTGTATCAGATTCACAACATGATCGATTCGAAGACCCATCTTCCGACCCTTGAACCGCTGAAGNCCGAAGTCAAGATCGAAATGATCGGAGTTACCGCGTTGGTCGACGAGGCTTATCCCGAGATTGTGGAATTTATGAAGAAGGGATGTATCGACACGGTTCAGATTCCCTACAACGTCATGGACCGAGAGGTTGCGAAGGAACTGCTACCCACGGCTGAGGAACTCGGAATCGGAGTCCTGGTCATGGAGCCTCTGAAGAAGGGGCGTTAAGTCAAAGACCCCAAGTCCCAGCCCGATCTGACTCCCCTTCCCGAATACGGCATCGAGACCTGGGCGCAGACGCTGTTGTCGTGGGCGCCGTCAGTCCCGACCGTCAGCACGACCATTCCCGCCGCGTCTCGCCCTGAGCGAATCAACGAAAACGCTAAGGCTGGGACGCTCGACAGTCTACCTCAGGAGCTTCGTGATTACGTCCGCGAGGAGACTGAGCGCTGCTTGTAATAGTGAGCGTTGATTATTCAACGTATCGTGTAAACTATGGGCGGAGACGATTTATGCTTCAGACTTACAAAGCCCTCGTTGACAAAGATGGAAATCTGCGACGNNTAGAGTCTGTTCGGNTNCCAGCNGATCGCCGGTCGCTCGTTGGATTGCCAGATGAAGAACCCACCGGCGGACATTCAGAGACGGCGTTGCTAAGTGAGCAATCGCTAGCTGAGGATTGGAATCGCCCTGAAGAGGNTGAAGCGTGGTTTCACCTTCAACAGGCATAGTTGTCTTGGTGCCGTTTCCNTTTTCCGATCTGTCTCAATCTAAGCTCAGACCCGCAGTTGCTTTAGCAGGTGTCGGGCGAGGCGATTGGATCCTGTTCCAGGTTACGAGTAATCTATATGGAGACAATCTAGCTACCACGTCAGATAATGTTAGTTTCTCCACCGGCTCGCTCCATCTGACGAGCTACGCACGGCCAGGAAAATTGTTCACTACCAAGCGTGACCTCATAGTAAGAGAAGTCTGCACTCTCAAGGATTCATCGCTTAATATGATTATTGACGGAGTTATGAACATATTGCGTTCTGGCAGTACACCTTGAATCGAGGAGTTCGTTCAAATAATGACAGTGACTACCACCCCATATGGCTCGTGGAAATCGCCGATAACCACAGATCTCATTGTTGCCGACTCGGTTAGNCTTGGGCAGATCGAGCTTGACGGTGATGACATTTACTGGGTCGAGATGCGGCCACAGGAAGGCGCTCGTAACATCGTTGTTAGGCGCACGCCCGACGGCACGACTACCGATATTACGCCCGCGCCCTTCAACGTCCGAACTCGGGTTCACGAGTACGGTGGCGCGTGTTTNGTGGTGTCTGACGGTGTGGTGGTGTTCTCCAACTTTGCTGACCAGCGCGTGTACCGTCAGGACGCNNGCGGCGAGCCTCGGCCTNTGACTCCAGAGGTTGACCTGCGGTATGGCGACGGCGTGATTGACCGGCGCCGAAACCTGATGTTCTGCGTTCGGGAAGATCACACGGTTGAAGGTCGCGAGGCGGTCAACACGATTGTCAATCTGGACATCGAGAATGGTGGCGAAGGAACGGTTCTGGCTTCGGGCAACGATTTCTACTCCTCGCCAGCCCTGACCGTTGACGGGGCAAAGTTAGCGTGGCTCACTTGGAACCATCCCCACATGCCGTGGGATGGCACAGAACTTTGGACTGCCGACGTTAACGACGACGGCTCTCTGGGAAACGCTCAGATGGTCGCCGGGGGCAATGAAGACTCCATATTTCAGCCGGAATGGTCTCCCGACGGAACGCTGTATTTCGTATCGGATCGCACCGGATGGTGGAATCTTTACAGACTAACCGANGACGGCCCGAAGCATCTTGTGGCGATGGACGCTGAGTTTGCCGCNCCCGCGTGGGCGTTGGGGACACGCACTTATGCTTTCGAGTCCGATAACCGTGTCGTTTGTCAGTACGTCCAGCGAGGGATATGGCATATTGGCAGCCTGAACACCGCCACACTGGAGTTTCGGACCATTGAAACTCCGTACACCGAGATGGGCAGAGGCGACATAAAGGCGTCGGAAGGTCGTGCTGTGTTTGAGGCTGGTTCCTCCATCGCTCCGACAGTCATAGTCGAGCTTGACGCTAACACGGGCAACCTCGAGATCGTCAAATCTTCAGGAGAGATAGGCGTTGACGCGGGCTACCTCTCCAGCCCCGAAGCCATNGAGTACCCGACAACGGACGGCCTGACNGCCTACGCCTTCTATTATCCCGCCCAGAACAGCGATCATGAAGCCCCGGCGGATGAAAGGCCCCCTCTGCTGGTCGTCAGCCACGGAGGGCCGACCGGCGCGGCGGGAACGTCGTTCAGCATGTCCTACCAGTTCTGGACCAGTCGAGGCATCGCGGTGNTGGATGTCAATTACGGCGGTAGCACAGGCTACGGGACCGAGTACCGGCGCAAGCTCAATGGTCAGTGGGGAATTGTCGATATTGACGACTGTGTGAACGGAGCGGAGTATCTGGTGGAACGAAGGGACGTGGACGGCGATAGGCTCATGATCCGAGGAGGCAGCGCGGGTGGGTACACGACCCTGGCGGCGCTGACCTTCCGAGACGTGTTCAAAGTCGGAGCGAGCTATTACGGAGTCAGCGATCTTGAAGGGCTCGCCACCGAGACACACAAATTCGAGTCTCGCTATCTGGATTCGGTGGTTGGCCCGTACCCGGAGCGCGTCGATCTGTACACCGAGCGCTCGCCTATACATCACACGGAACTGCTGTCGTGTCCGATAATCTTGCTCCAGGGTCTTGAGGACAAGGTTGTCTTGCCAAATCAGGCAGAAGTGATGGTCGAAGCGCTGAGGAACAAGGGCCTGCCCGTGGCTTACTTGCCCTTCGAGGGCGAACAGCACGGCTTCCGCAAGGCCGAGAACATCAAGCGCGCTCTGGAGGCTGAGCTATACTTCTACTCTCGCATCCTGGGATTTGATCTAGCCGAGCCTGTGGAACCGGTGGATATCGAGAATCTTTAGCTAAGTGTCTTGTTGGGAATAAAACATCACGTCTTCAATTTGGCTGAGGTGTTGGAAGAAGAATATGGCTTGTGAGCAGGAGCACCAATGCGGTTCTACCATCCCGACGATTATACTCAGGCCAAAGCGCTCGAAGCTCGCGTACAGTCGTATCGTCCGGGTGACGAGGCCGCCGTAGTAGTGACGTTTTAGCGAGCGCGACGTGCGAAAGAATTTGGGGGCAGGTGGGCCCNGCAGCGTTCTTCGGAACCTCATCCGGAATCTGTGGAATATGCTGCAGAGGCGTACTTTGAATATTGGGTAGCAGTGCTGTCGCCGGACGCTGGCGTAGAGCGCGTGGTCGGTCTAGTAGGAGTAAATCGTGTTGATGCAGACCCGACGCGGCGCCTCTAGCTCAGGATTGTCGGTGACAGGAAATCGCGGAATTGCGATTTCTACGTGTCGCTCCGGAACTATGGCGACAGGGGATAGGAAAACAGTTGAGTCAAACGGCTATCTCATGGTGCCGTGATCATGGAATGCGTAGTCTGATTTTGAACACAACCTCGCCCCAAATACCTACTCCTGGTCTTTACTTTGATCTTGGTTTCACGGAAACGGGCCGCTACTTCAAGGGAATGTTCTAGATGGTTCTGCTTGTATTCGAACTATAATTTGATTTGTAATTCCCTTAAATGATAGGGATCATTGATGGGTTGGTTTCCATGTGTGGCGGAATGTGTCCGGCTCTACTTTGCGAGTTCGGTCGTGCGCACAGATGCAAACATACTAACCGGGCGCAGCACAACTGGCATTGCTTGAGACTAACATCGTCTGCCAGGCTAAGTTCTTGCGCGGCGCTTAAATACAGGTGAGAAGCGCAGCCCTTGTGTTAACATTATTTCGTCAAACCCTACACGAACTTATTTACTCGTATCCAGGGAGGAAAGATGGCAACCGCGACCAACGATTACAAAGTAGTCGGCACAAGGCCTGTTAGGCACGACGGTATCGACAAGGTGACGGGCCGTGCTGTGTACGGCGCCGACATGAATTTGCCAGGAATGCTCTATGCCAAGGTGCTTCGGAGCCCACATGCTCACGCGCGCATAAAGTCCATAGACATTTCAAGGGCCGAGGCCCACCCTGAGGTCAGGGCCATCGTGACCAGCGCAGACCTTCCTGATACTCCGCCCACCGGCCCCGCCGCCGTGTTGGGACATATGCCCTCAGAGAATCTTCTGGCCAGAGACAAAGTTCTGTATAAAGGCCATCCGATTGCCGCCATCGTCGCGTCCAACGCCCATGTCGCTGAGAGCCTGCTCTCTTTGATAGATGTGGAGTACGAAGTTCTTCCGGCGTACACCAACGCCACAGACTCGATGGCAGAGGACGCTGTGCCTCTCCACGATTCTTGGCCCGATAATCCAGAACTGCCCGGTGGCCGCAACGTGGCGTCGCATACTCGCTACGTCTTGGGCGACGCGGACGCTGGATTCGAGCAGGCAGACCAGGTTTTCGAGCGAGAGTACACTACCAAGTCGGTCCATCAGGGATACATTGAGCCTCAGAACGCCACCGCATGGTGGGCGCCCGGTGACAGGTTGACCGTGTGGTGTTCCAGCCAGGGTCATTTTGGACTCCGAGATGTGACGGCCAAAACTCTGGGTGTTGACGTCTCACAGGTAAAGGTGGTGCCTCTGGAGATCGGTGGTGGGTTCGGCGGCAAGTTGCCCCCGTACCTGGAACCATTGGCTGCTCTGTTGTCACGTAAGACTGGGCACCCCGTCAAGGCCGTGATGGATCGCACCGAGGTTTTGTTGGCAACTGGCCCCACGTCTGGCGCAGACATTCGTATCAAGATCGGCGTTACCAACGAAGGTCGGATCACCGCCGCGTCTTGTTGGTTCGCCTTCGAGGCCGGAGCCTTCCCAGGTGCTCCAGTGTCGGGAGCGGCCTCTGCGGTCTTCTCTCCCTACATGATCGAGAACGTGCTCGTGGATGGCTACGATGTGGTGGACAATAAACCCCGNACTCAGGCGTACCGCGCCCCCGGNGCGCCCATGGTGATGTACTGCACCGAATCGCTGATTGACGAGATCGCNGAGGAACTNGGCATAGAGGCCATNGACCTNCGANTGCTGAACGCCGCCACCCAGGGCACTCGNCGCGCCGACGGCGTGGTAAACGGGCCTATCGGAGCCGAGGAGGTCATGCANGCTGTCAAGGAACATCCGCACTATAACGCTCCCATTGTGCAGGTTGAAGGCAAGCTTCGAGGTCGGGGNGTCGGAATGGGTTTCTGCAGGAACAACGCAGGCCCATCTTGNGTCGTCGCCAACGTGCTGTCCAATGGCAGGGTAAGCCTGGTNGAAGGCTCCGTGGACATCGGAGGCTCTCGCACGGCAGTCGCCCAGATGTTCGCCGAGGTGCTNGGCCTNGCNATAGANGANGTCATCCCGCAAGTTGCNGACACCGACACNATTGGNTTCACCTCCAACACGGGCGGCAGTGGCGTTGCCTTNAAGACCGGATGGGCCGCNCACGAGGCCGCCCAGGACGTCAAGAGGCAGTTGATTGAACGCGCNTCGCTGATCTGGGATACAACCGTTGACCAGATCGAGTACGTTGACGGCGCGNTCCAGCACAAGTCTGACAACGAACTGAGAATGACATTCCAGGAAATCTCGGGCCANCTTGCTTCGACNGGAGGCCCAGTGGTCGGCAGAGCGAATCTGAACCCCTCAGGCGCNGCNGGTTCCTACNCGGCGAACATTATCGACATCGAGCTTGACCCNGACACCGGCAAGATCGANGTCCTGAGAGTCACNGCNATACAGGANGTTGGAACCGCCATCCACCCCGACTATGTGGAAGGTCAGATGCAGGGCGGCGCTGCNCAGGGNATCGGCTGGGCGTTNAACGAAGANTATTACATGGGTGAAGACGGCAGCATGCAGAANACCAGCCTGCTGGACTACCGCATGCCCACAACTCTCGANCTGCCGATGATTGATNCNATAATGGTAGAGAAGCCCAATCCCAGCCACCCCTTCGGNGTCAAAGGCGTNGGCGAGNCCAACATCGCGCCTCCTCTGGGAGCGCTGTCGAANGCGGTNCACGACGCCACGGGCGTTCGCATGCGTAACCTCCCNATGANCCCCGCCTCCGTGCTGAAGGCTCTTCAAGAGAAGAAGTAATCAGTCAGNCGATTAGGTGAATTNGAACGATGTGAATTGGGGAGGCNTTAANGCCTCCCCAATCTCGTTTNNGAGTGGGTCNAAAGGGGCTAGCCGATGGCTGACTGCTGAANGCTGAAAAGCTCGCCGATTCCCTTNTCGGCGAGACCAAGAAGTTCGTCNAACTGACCGCGAGNGAANGGGCGCNCCTCGGCGGTTCCNTGGACNTCGACGAACTCGCCTGCGTNGGTCATGACGATATTGGCGTCAGTCTCNGCGNGGAAATCCTCTTCGTAGCAAAGGTCCAGTAGGNCCACTCCATCGACGATTCCAACACTGGNGGCGGCGACTGCCGCTCTCAGTGGNANTTCGTCCAGAGAGCCTTCTTTCTGTAACCCAGACAACGCCTGATGCAAAGCNACGTACGCTCCAGTGATCGCGGCAGTGCGAGTTCCACCATCGGCCTGAATGACGTCGCAGTCGATTGTGAGGGTGCGCTCTCCCAGACGTTCCATGTCCACAACCGCCCGGAGCGAGCGACCGATGAGCCGTTGAATCTCGTGAGTACGTCCGCGTGTCCGGCTCTCTCGGTTCGTGCGGGTGTTGGTGGAGCGCGGAAGCATCGCGTACTCGGCAGTTATCCATCCCTTGCCCTGGCCTCTTAGAAATGGCGGGACCCTGTTCTCGACACTCACCGCGCAAAGCACACTGGTCTTGCCCGTAGAGATCATCACCGAGCCTTCGGCAAACTCTTGCACGCCGGTCTCTATGGTCACTGGCCTTAGCTGATCCTGGTCTCGTCCGTCGATTCTGGTCACAGGCGGTTACCCTCTTTCTTGATGGCACTTCAATGGACTGCGGGAGTATAGCACACAACCCCAGATTGCCTGACAACCTGATTGATCGCTACACTATCTGAACCGATATCGCCCAAATCTGAAAGCTGACAGCTTGGGAAGGAACCCACCTTGACCTCCACAGACCAGCCCCAGGTAGACACCAGCGGATTCAACACCAACTCTGGTCCGTCGGGCCTGAAGATCACGGACATGCGAATTGCCGTCGTGGGTCATGGAAGCTGGCGTTGGCCTATAATTAAGCTATACACGAACCAGGGCCTTGTGGGTCTCGGCGAGGTTCGGGATGGAGCCAGCGCCCGTTATGCTCTGATGCTCAAGAGCCGCCTTTTGGGAGACAACCCCTGCGATATTGACCGGCTGTTCCGCAAGATCACTCAGTTTGGAGGCGACGGCAGGCTGGGCGGCGGCGTTTGCGGCGTTGAGATGGCGCTAATGGACCTTGCTGGTAAGGCGTGGGGCGTCCCGTGCTATATGCTGGCTGGCGGAAAATATCGCGACCGGGTGAAGGCCTACGCCGACACCCCGACCCGGCCCGATCCAGAGGAGATGGGCAAAGCGCTCAAGAGTCGAATGGAGATGGGCTTCGGGTACTTGAAGATGGACATCGGGGTGCAGATCGCTAGCCGTCACCCAGGGGGCGTCGTCGGCGGGTCAGGTATCGCAGAGTCGCAGTCGCTAATGCACCCGTTTACCGGCATCCAGGCGACCGATTACGGCATCGATAAGATGTGCGACTACGTGGCGACGGTCCGGGACATCGTGGGCTATGAAGTCCCCATCGCATCGGACCACTTCGGCCACATGGGCGTCGAGAACTGCATTAGAATCGGCAAGGCTCTCGATAAATTCACGCTGGCATGGTACGAGGACATGATTCCCTGGCAGTTCGTTGACCAATGGCAGAGGCTTAAGGCATCGGTTGACACTCCGGTCTGCACCGGAGAGGATATCTACCTCAAAAAGGGCTTCGAGCCGTTGATCGAAGGCCGGGCAGTGTCGATCATCCATCCTGATCTAGCGACCTCCGGCGGAATCCTGGAGACCAAGCGCATTGCAGACTACGCCTACGAGGCTGGAATCGCCGTCGCTTTGCATCAGGCAGGCTCTCCGGTTGTCGCGATGGCGAACGTGCACTGCGCCGCCGCGATTGAGAATTTTATCGCATTGGAGATGCACTCAACCGACATCCCCTGGTGGGATGATCTGGTGACAGGCCTGGGCGGGAAGATGGTTCAGGACGGCCACGTCAACGTCCCTGACGCTCCAGGTCTGGGCATCGAACTCAATGAAGAAGCCATCGAAGAACACCTTGCCAGAGATTCAGAACGATTTGCCATCTATCCACAGGGACTTTTCGAGCCAACTGACGAATGGAATGCCCTTGACGCCCACGACCGGGTGTGGAGCTAAAGCGATGCAGCAGCGAGACGCTAGAGCCGTCGAGAACGCCCTGCGGGCCAAGACCGTTGTCGCCATCATGATAAAGGCCCACGCTCGCGGTCCCGAAGACGTCATCAACACTGTCAAGACCATCCACGAGTTCGGCTACGTCCCGGAGGTCACGTATCGCATCGACCAAGGCATCATACGCGAGGCCATGACCGACATAAACGCCTTGCGAGACCACTACACCGACGATCCCTTGTTGGTGGGAATTGGCAGCGTCACCACCCACGATGAGATGGCCCAGGCTATCGACATGGGCTTCGACATGGTGGTCTCTCCGGACAACGCCTTCGAGGGATATGGCAAGAAGATCGACTTTGTGAAAGTCGCACGTGAAGCTAACGTGTTCAGCGCCCCGGGAGCCATGACCCCCTCCGAGTTCCGGTACTTCCTGGAGGGCGAGGACGGCATCACGCCCGACGCCATCAAGATATTTCCGGCGTCTGTCTATGGCCCCGAAGGCCTGGGCCGGATGCTTGACCCCTACGACCGCGATGCGCACCAGGGAATCATCGTCATACCCACGGGTGGGGTGAACGCCGAGAACGGCCCGTTGTACCAGCGACATATCGGAGCCAGGGGATTCGACACGGCGTTAGCAATGTCTGATCCGTTGAGCCTCGTTATTCAGGAAGGCAAGATCGGAGACTTGGACACAATCTGCCGTTCGTTGGAGCAGTTCAGGCAGGCTTTTACGCCATACACAATTGGTTGAACATCTGGAGACAGGTTGTTAAACTCGGCACCACCAGTCCGACAGACCACAGGAGTTGCGATATGTCAGGTCATTCAAAATGGTCAACAATCAAACATGCCAAGGCGACGACGGACGCCCGTCGAGGCAAGCTCTTTACCAAGCTGGCTAAAGAGGTCATCATCGCGGCTCGCCAGGGTGGCGGAGTTGCCGATACCAACTTCCGTCTACGCATGGCGGTTCAGCGGGCCAGAGATGCCAACATGCCTAATGATAACATCGAGAGGGCTATCAAGCGTGGAACGGGTGAGACGGACGACGGCAATCAGATGATCGAAGTCCTCTATGAGGGTTACGGCCCGGGGGGCGTCGGCATCTTGTTAGAGACGCTCACCGACAATCGAAATCGGACCGTGTCCGATGTTCGCTCGACACTCACCAAGGCCGGAGGTAACCTGGCGGAGAACGGGGCTGTGTCATGGCAGTTCGAGCAGAAAGGCGTCATCATGGTGGACGCTGAGGAGGAGCAGGCCGAAGAGCTTGCGCTTCTGGCAATCGACGAGGGCGCCGATGATTTCGAGACCTTCGATTCCACCCTCCAGATATACTCCACCCCCAACACACTGGAGTCCATCCGCGGTACGCTGGAGCAGAACGAAGCCAAGATAAGCACATCCGAAATCTCGATGGTGCCCAGCCACACTATCGCACTCGACGACAAGGCAGCCATCAAGACCCTCAAGCTTTTGGATTTGTTGGAAGACCTGGATGATGTTCAGAAGGTCTATTCCAACGCTGACTTCTCAGACGAAGCCCTTGAGCAGTACAGCGATGAGTCAGGATGATGACTCACCGTTAATGCGTTACCATGGCCGAATTACGCAGGAAACGTAGTTCATTCCCACGACAAAATAGTATCATCAAAGGGCAAATTACAGACCTGCTCTAACGTTACAATTCTAAGGAGCCTTGCTCTCCATAATGTTAGTCCTTGGCGTTGACCCAGGCACATACAAGACAGGGATTGGGTTCGTATCGTCAACGAACGGCGACATGACGATGACACACTCCGATGTCCTAAGTCCGCCCAGGTCCGCGTCACTGCCTGATCGGTTGGCATGGATCCACGACCGAATGATCCGGATCATCGACGAAATTAAACCCACGGTGGTGGCGATTGAACAGCCCTTTGTGTCCCGTAACGTTAAGGCTGCGATGGCAGTTGGGCAGGCTCAGGCGGTCGCGATGATCGCAGCATCCCATTGCAGCATACCAGTCGTGAACTACTCGCCCCGTGAAGTAAAGAAAGCGGTCACAGACCACGGGGGAAGCTCCAAAGAGCAGGTTCAGGGCATGGTGGGCGTGCTGCTAGGAATATCAGAGCCGCTGGAACCATCAGACAGGGCCGATGCTCTGGCCGTCGCCATCTGCCACATCAACAACTCACTAATGGTCGATGTGGAGATGCGGGAGTGAGTCCGCTGACACCTATCAGTCGTCCGCTATCGGCCTTTGGCATTGTGGAACCAGCGCGACTCGTCGGGATTGGGCGATGATTTGGTGTATGCTTAAACCCGTCTGAATTCAATCAATTGAATCGTAAAATCCGCCATTCGGGCCGGTTGAGTTACGGCTGAAAGCTGATTGCTAACAAATGGTTTCTTCTTTGATCTCATCGGTATCAGGCGTTATTGAGGGCGTAGGCCCTGACTGGGCGGACGTGTCCCTCGGAACTATCACTCTGCGAGTCAACGTTCCAGGCACGACTATAGACAGCATGGGAACGGTGGGCGACCAAGTCAGGCTGCACACTTCGCTTCAGGTGCGAGAGGATAGCCTCACCCTGTTTGGATTCCTTACACAGGAGGAGCGGCTCACTTTCGACACTCTGCTGGGAATCAGCGGGATCGGCCCCCGGTTGGCGCTGGCCGTTCTGTCTCGATTCACCCCCGGGTCGCTGGCGGCGGCGGTGGATGCAGGAGACACGAAGGCGTTCTCGGCCGTTCCCGGAGTCGGAAACCGCACCGCCAGCCGAATAATTCTGGAGCTCAAGGGCAAGCTGGACCTGGATTGGAGAGACACCCCCGCAGTGTCCGGTGACACTGACGCTGTGGACGCACTGGTCGCTCTCGGATACTCGGACCCCGAGGCTCGCAGTGCGTTGTCGTCCATAACTGGCGATGGCTCCCAGACAACCGAGGACAAGATTCGTCTTGCCCTCTCGGCTCTTGCGGGCACATAGGCTTTTGAATTTTACTGTGCTGCCCATTTTTGTCTTTTAATGACAGTTCTCAATGACTGAATACGAAAATACTCCCTACGACGCGTGGGCGGACGTTTACGATGCCGTGTACTCCTACGTCCGAGACGACATACCCTTTTACCTGGGCGAGGCTCTGAGCGTCGGTGGGCCGGTTTTGGAGTTGGGATGCGGTACTGGCAGAGTGGCAATTCCCATCGCTCAGACGGGTGTCGACGTGGTGGGGGTTGATAGCTCTCAGGCGATGTTGGATCAGGCGAAGCTCAAAGCCGACAGGCTAGGGGCAGGAGCCGGGGCGCTGGAACTGGTCAACGCCGATATGCGAGACTTCTCGCTGGGCATCACATTCGATCTCGCTATCATCCCGTTTAGAGGCTTTCTGGCCCTGCTGACCGTTGAAGACCAACGCCGAGCGCTGTTGAACATTCGCAAGCATCTGAACATCGGCGGTAGGCTGGTGTTCAACATCTTCGTGCCGGACATTCAGATGTTGTTGCAGGTGGGCGACACCCCGTACCATCTGCGGGACGTGACCGACCCCGACACCGGCGTTGCTTATGTCCTCTGGCAGCAGTCGAGCTACGATCTCCACCATCAGATAGTCGACGTTCGTGTCTCAATCGAGGAATTGGACGATCGGCGCGCTGTCGTCAAGAAATTCTATCGGGACTTCCAGCTACGCTACGCCTTCCGCTGGGAGGTATATCACCTGCTGGCGTCGTGCGGATTCGGGGTCGTGGACCTCTACGGCGATTTCGACCGTACGCCGTTCGATGAGACTTCCGGCGAGATGGTATNGGTAGCGCGNGTTCCGTNATTCGAGTCGAAAATGAGTGANATCAGCAACCTANTTCTGACTGGCGCATCCNGCGTTGGCAAGTCCANTCTGTNGCGAGAGNTGGGCATGAGCCTGNNAGGAGCGAAAGTCAGAGGGTTCTACNCAGACGTTCTTTNGGANGGTAAGGATCGCCAGGACTGGCGAATTGACGGCAGTCACGGCGGTGTTTTGATCCACAGAGACATTCAATCTCATCTNTGACTTTNTCCGCAGCCTNATTGNTGAAATCCTGCAACACTCAACNNCGCCATTATCCCCCCAGANCGATGTACAATGTGTAGGCATTAAGAGGTGAAANGTGCCTGAGTTTCAGATAGTTTCCGATTTCAAACCGACCGGCGACCAACCGCAGGCGATTGACCGACTGGTGGAGAACGTCGATCATGGTCTCGTTCATCAGACCCTGATGGGTGTGACTGGGAGCGGCAAGACGTTCACGATGGCTAATGTTGTCGAGAAGGTCCAGCGTCCGACGCTGGTGATCGCTCACAATAAGACCCTGGCCGCCCAGCTAGCCACCGAGTTCAANGAGTTCTTCCCGANCAACGCGGTGGAGTACTTCGTCAGCTACTACGACTACTACCAGCCGGAAGCGTACATTCCTCGCACCGACCTATACATCGAAAAGGACGCCGACGTNAACNAGGANNNGGNCAAGCTCCGGCANGCGNCCACCCGCGCCCTGCTGACCCGGCGCGACGTGCTTATCGTCGCCTCGGTCTCCTGCATATTCGGCCTCGGTTCTCCGGAAGAGTATCAGAGTTTCATGGCCTACATTCGTAAGGGAGAGACCCGAAGCCCCGCGAAATTGGCCCGTCAACTGATCGACATGCAGTACGAGCGTAACGACTTCGATCTGGCCCGTGGCCGTTTCCGTATCCGAGGCGACACCATGGAGATTCTGCCTGCCTATGAGGAGGTCGGTGTCCGCATCGAGTTCTGGGGCGACGAGGTGGAGCGTATNGTCCAACTTGACCCGCTGACCGGCGAAATGCTGGCTGAGCGCGACGATATTGAGATTTACCCGGCTAAGCACTTCGTGACATCTCAGGAGAAATTGCTTGACGCTATGAGTCGCATCGAGACCGAGTTGGCGGAACAACTGGTAACACTTAACGGCCAGGGCAAGCTGCTCGAAGCCCAGCGGTTGGAGTCACGCACGAACTACGATCTGGAGATGATGCGCGAAACCGGATACTGCGCCGGCGTAGAGAACTACTCTCGGCCTCTCAGCGGTCGAGAGCCGGGCAGCGCTCCATTCACGCTGCTGGACTACTTCCCCGAAGACTTCCTTCTGTTCATCGACGAATCTCATATGACCCTGCCCCAGATTCGCGCAATGTATGGCGGCGACCGCTCCCGCAAAACGGTGCTGGTGGACTACGGATTCAGGCTCCCGTCAGCGATGGACAACCGGCCTCTGAACTTCGGAGAGTTCGAGGAGCGGGTGAACCAGATCGTTTACGTCTCGGCAACTCCGGGTCCATATGAATACGAACACTCCCAGCAGATGATCGAGCAGGTTATCCGTCCCACGGGACTCATCGACCCGCTGATCGAGGTCAANCCCACTAAAGGGCAGATCGATGATCTGCTGTATCAAATTGGAGCCAGGGTGGACAAGGGGCAACGAACCATCGTCACGACTCTGACCAAGCGAATGTCAGAAGAACTAGCGGACTACCTGCGAGAGATGGGAATTCGCACCCACTATATGCACTCGGAGATNGACACCCTGGAGCGCAGTGAGATACTGCGGGACCTGAGACTGGGTGTNTATGACGTTATCGTGGGCATCAANCTGATGAGGGAGGGATTGGACCTCCCAGAGGTCAGCCTCATTGCCATACTAGATGCCGATAAAGAAGGCTATCTGCGCTCGACCACCGCGCTGATTCAGACTGTCGGCAGGGCGGCGAGGCATATCGACGGCCACGTGATAATGTACGCTGACAGAGTGACCGACTCCATGAAGCGGGCCATCGACGAAACCGAACGCCGTCGCACGATTCAAGAGTCATACAATCGTGAGAACGGCATCTCGCCTCAGAGCATCCAAAAGAGCGTCCATGACATCACCGAGCGAGTCAAAGCTGTGGCCGAGACTCGCGCCACCTACATGGTGGATCAGGGCGACATGCCCAANGACGATCTTCTCAGGCTCATTAAAGACCTGGAGTCCCAGATGAAGACGGCGGCGCGAGCGATGGAATTTGAGAAGGCGGCGCTCCTGCGAGACCAGATAACAGACCTCCGGAAAGTGGCCGTGGAATAGTTTACGTGTTCAAAGTGTCTGATAGCCGAAACCTTTACGTTTGCGGAATCGTTATNCTAAACGGGAATAGATTTTCTCATAGATGATTCTGAGTCGCCGACAGAGAAAGTGAATTCGGTGAACTAGTGTCGAGCAAACAAACGAGGGGTGATGCGCTGACGCGGCGAGGATTCTTAGGACTATTCGCGATGTTGGCGCTCTTAGGAACGGCGTGCTCTAGTCAGATTCAGGACGGAACAGGCACCCTCCCATCAGGCATAGACTCTGCTATGGTTCCCGATGCTGAGCTTGGCGGGTACATCTACTTCAGTTCCGATCCACCCATCGCGGTGTCGAGCGAGCGGTTCCTTATCCCATCAGAGGCCGCTGACCTGCCACCCCNGGCGAATGCAAAGCTTCAGTTGTCCAGAGCCACTATCGCCATCTCTGAAGCTCCCAAAGATTTTAGCGGGACTCTGGAATTCGCGGACGTCGGCGAGGCTCAAACGGCGCGGGATTTGTACCAGGCCAGACCGGAGTCCGCTNACTTCTGGGGAGTGTTGGATGCGCCCAAAGTCCACATTGTCCACGGAGAGTCGCCGTGGGCACTTAATGTGAGGGCGCAGGTCGATTCCGGCAATATGGTATCTATTGAAGACAGCGATCCACTGGCTTGGGACCTGCTCACCAATCTTCCTGAATCCACCGAAAAACCTCCGCTGGCCGTCGGAGCGTTGACGTTGGGTGGCGACATGCTCAAAGATGTCACCGAGTTGGCAGGCGTTCAATTATTCGGCCTGGACACCGTCTTCGGATTCGTCGGAGTTCACAACGTAGCTTTTGGAATTTACGCCGACGCGTCGGTGGGCGTGCCTGACGGACTTAACGAAGAGTTCTTCAAAGAGGCCGAGGTGGCCATTGTCATGGTCAGCAATCCCGGTTATCCGGGGGTTGTCGTGTCATTCCTTCTCAAGATGGTGTCGGGTCGGGTCGGCATGGAGTCAATTGAAATCGGAGACACCGCGGCACGATACCGCACAGTCAACGATCTGCATCTCATCGTCAAAAACAAGGGAAGCCTGCTGTACACAGTAGTCGCATCGACCCGATCTGAGGCCGAGCGTCTAGTCCTGAGCGCAATCGAAGACTAATCAGGACTGATTCCCTGATATTTGTTTCATNGTAGGGAGTAACTCAGTCTTCGGCAGAGAATTTCAGCCTCGCTAGGGCTTCATCCCATTGCTGCGAGACCATATCCAGGTAACGGCGCGCTCTATCGAGGTGCTCTGGCGTCAACTCCCAGACCCGCTCGTGGCCCTGCCGAGCGCTGCGTAGGAGGCCGATGTCGGATCGGATGTTCAGGCGCTTCGTGAGGGCCTGACGAGTGACTCCCGACCCGTCGGTTAGCCGAGCGATGGACATAGGGCCGCCCTCACACAGGCGCGTCACGAGCCGAAGGCGTGTCTCGTCTCCCAGCGCTGAAAATACCAGAGCCGGGCCGCCGAGGCAGATTTCGGTTGCAGGCTCTTCAGGGAGTCGGGCTGACATATTCTGAAATACGTGTCATCTGGGCTTCCCAACCGTTGGTGTTTCTATCGAAAGCTTCCATCCGTCGTTCGAAGAGTATCTTATCGAAGCCGGTTTCCTTTACTGTCAGCATCGTCCCGTCGACGGCATCCTCCAATTCGAAGACGACCAGGGTTGACGGCTCTGTGGATTAGTCAAAATCGGGATCCATCGCGCCGGGATGCCAACGCCGGAAAAATAGATGTTTGGGTTCCATTTTCTCGCTGGTAATGTCCAATGTCAGATGTTCCACGCATTCGATGGTTAAAGGCCCTCGCACTCGAGCGCCCGGCACGAACTCCCCATCCAACTTGGCGCCGAACCAATTTCCGAACGCCACTGAGTCCGTTAAAGCATGCCAAACGTTCTCGTGAGACGCTCGAACCGATACCTGCTTTTCAATCCGGTCTGTGCTTGATGCATTCATGTGCAACCTACAGGTTGTGTATTGCGTTTGGCATATAATGTGTTCCAGTAAAATACAACTAAATAGTTGCAAGTGTGGCAAGATGGATCCTTCCGACATCGCCAACGCAAACTCGCGATCTTCGCAACTAAACAATGTTTGATACTTGTGCGGCTCGCAGGTACAATTGACGTGACCGACCTACCACCATTCCACAAACCTGATGTCAGAGAATGTGATTGGCTGGTTTTGTTACCCGAGCATATAAGAAATGGCGTTGGAGGATCACCGTATGACCACATCTACACTGACAAAAGAAGACGTGCTTGAGGCTTTGCACGACGTGTTCGACCCTGAAATCCCCGTCAACGTGGTGGACTTGGGGTTGATCTATGGTGTGGAGGTTGATGACGGCAATGTGGATGTCACAATGACTCTTACCTTTGCCGGCTGTGGCATGGGACCTTACATTGCTCAACAGGCCGAGTGGCGCATCGCCGAGATGGAAGGCGTTGAAGATGTCAACGTAGAACTGACTTTCGACCCGCCGTGGACTCCCGACCAGATCACCGAGGATGGCAAGAAACTTCTCGGACTGGACTGAGTAGACCGCGAACCCGACATCGATCTGGATTACATAGGGGCGTGCAATAGCGCGCCCCTTATTATGTGAGTCGGATGTAGAAGCGACAGGCGCTCGCCGTTTAGACATCCCGATTGTCGGTAGTGAAGGAGATTAACCCATGAACCAGCAACAGCAGGCGCAGGCTCGCGCAAAAATCGAGGCGATGAAGGCCCAGTTCGAGCAGAAGCGGGCCATCGCCACTGCCCTGGGACAGATCAAACAAAAGGTGGGCGTTTACAGCGGCAAGGGCGGGGTCGGAAAGACCACCGTCGCCGTGAACCTGGCTGTCACCTTGGCCGCCGAAGGCGCAAAAGTCGGTTTGCTGGATGTGGACATCGACTGCCCCAACGTGGTCCGCGCCCTGAACATNTCCGAGCTTCCCCTTGTGGCNGAGGACCGCAGNATGGTTCCCCCTGAGCGCTTCGACGTCAAGGTCATGTCCATGGGGTTCTTTCANGAGAANGANGAAGAGGCCATCATTTGGCGCGGCCCNATGGTCCACAACGCCATCAACCAGTTTCTTCAGTCCACAGACTGGGGCGAGCTAGACTACCTGATAATCGACCTGCCTCCGGGAACTTCCGACGCCCCGCTGACCNTCATGCAGGCGCTNGACCTGGATGGCTTCGTNGTGGTGACAACGCCTCAGCAGTTGGCGATGATCGACGCCAAACGCTCCATCAACATGATTCGCAAACTGCACGTAAACGTNCTGGGCGTGGTCGANAATTTCTCTGGAGAGATATTCGGCACTGGCGGCGGCGAGCAGTTGGCGCAGGAGATGGANCTGAACTTNCTCGGCAGGCTGGAGATGAGAACNGACTACCGNGACACGTCCAAACCCACAGTTCTCAACTCAAACANCGTGCTTAACGAGTTCCAGTCCATAGTCGATGGCATGAAAGCCGGTCTCGAAGCCGTGGAGGTCGAGGCGGACTAGCAGGCGAATTCAGCTTAGAAAAAATAATGGGGCGGGTTTTCAAAACCCGCCCCATTATTTTTGTTGTGTTTAGTGATGTGACGAATAGCATCAGGACAAATACGGCAGCAGAACCCCAACAGCTTCAAAGACGCTCTTCTGACAGCCTGTCCGCACTAGACGAATCGGACGCTATTCACCGTAGCAAGTCGGGTGGGATTAGGCATTGATCTGACTGCAATTGACATTGGAGCCTTTTGNAGCGACCGATGCCGAGATTGCCTGTTTTGCTGGCGCTATGNACAATNTGGGTGGTGGACGGGAGAGTGGGTACGCGATCATGGACGAGATGTTTGTAGAGTTACAGGCAGTAGATACGTAATTGAGAGACACTCATCTGTGCATTCACCAAGCTTAGGATAAGACTAAGTCTGACCGCTCCTTTTGACAGGTAATTTCGGGCCGAACTGTGCCAGTGAATGAATAGTCCTGAGGCCGGGAAAATCATCAGGGCG
>PAIW01000115.1 GCA_002710885.1 Chloroflexota bacterium
GGCGTACAAGGTTTTGTGCCAATGTCCCAACTTGTCAGCGTGTCTCGCGACCACTTCCGTATGTATCAGGACGGTGAGGGAGAGGTTGACCCAGAAATTGAAGCCGCCAGGAGAGAGGCGCAAGCTCAAGACATCGGTAAATCCCTCCAGATGAAAGTTTTGGAGGTTAATCGAGGGCGCAATAGGGCCATATTCTCTGAGAGACAAGCTGTTCAGGAGATGAGAGATGAACAGAAAGCGCGATTGATCGAGGAGCTTACAGAAGGTGAGATCCGGATGGGCAAGGTCACAGGCATCAGCAGTTTCGGGGCCTTCGTGGACCTGGGCGGCGCCGACGGCCTCATCCATATCTCTGAGCTTTCGTGGAGCCTAGTCAACTCACCGGATGAGGTTGTGAAGGTCGGCGATGAGTTAGACGTTTACGTTCTGCGGGTCGATGCCGAGAACAAAAAGATTGCTCTGAGCCTCCGCCGGTTGCAACCGGAACCGTGGGAGACAATTCACGAACGGCATGCCGTTGGTGACATAGTTCAGGCAACAATTACTAAATTAACAAACTTCGGGGCCTTTGCGCGCGTGGAAGATAGTGTGGAAGGCCTCGTGCATATTTCCGAACTTTCAACGAGGATGATAACTCACCCTCGGGAAGTCGTTAAGGAAGGCGAGGAAGTGCAGGTTAAGATCCTTCGAATAGAGCCTGATCGCAGGCGGCTGGGTCTCAGTCTAAAGCAATCTGCCGAAGAGGCATACTTCCAAGTCTAGCCCGACCATGACATTCCTCTTGAGGAGAAACTGATAATGGCAAGCAGGTTCGAAAAGTTCTCGGAGAGGGCACGCAGAGTCCTTTCCCTGGCCCAGGAAGAGGCGCAACGCTTCAATCACAACTACATTGGTACGGAGCATATTCTGCTCGGCCTTGTTCGCGAGACGGACGGAGTAGCCGCCAAGGTTCTCACGAGCCTCGGAGTAGAGCTAACCAAAGTCCGATCCGCGGTGGAGTTCATCATCGGCAGAGGTGAACGCGCTACCCCTGGGGAGATTGGCCTCACGCCAAGAGCAAAAAAAGTCATTGAGCTTGCTGTTGATGAAGCTCGAAGACTCAGCCATAACTACATCGGGACCGAGCATCTGCTCATCGGGCTTCTTCGCGAAGGCGAAGGCGTTCCCGCCGGCGTTCTGGAGAGCCTGGGAGTCAACTTGGATAAGGTCCGGGGTGAGACCAGCAGGATTCTGAGCCAGAGCGCTTCACAGTCTCAAGGCAGCGGCAGTGGTCGCACAAGCACGCGGACCCCGACCCTCGACCAGTTGGGTATCGACCTAACTGCCGCGGCGCGAGCGGGCAAGCTTGATCCAACAGTAGGGCGCGAAGAGGAGATTCAGCGAGTCACCCAGATTCTCAGCCGCCGCACTAAGAACAACCCGGTTCTGGTCGGCGAGCCAGGAGTCGGCAAAACCGCTATTGTNGAAGCTNTGGCCCAACGAATCGCATCCAATGACGTTCCAGGCACCTTGCAGGGCAAACGGCTTGTGACTCTGGATATGGGCGCGCTGGTCGCAGGGACAAAGTATCGCGGCGAGTTCGAGGAGCGCCTGAAAAAGGTCATCGAAGAGATTCGAGGCTCCGGCAACTGCGTGCTGTTCATCGACGAGATTCACACGATGGTCGGCGCAGGCGCCGCAGAAGGCGCGGTTGACGCTGCCAACATACTCAANCCATCCCTCGCNAGAGGCGAGCTTCANACCATCGGAGCGACGACCCTGGACGACTATCGCAAATACGTCGAACGCGACCCAGCTNTGGAACGCCGGTTCCAGCCCGTGAGGGTCGAAGAGCCGTCCGTTGNCGAGACCATCGAGATTCTTCGNGGCGTCAAGGGCCGCTACGAAGAACACCACCAGCTTGAGATCAATGACGAGGCGCTCAGAGCCGCCGCGAACCTTGCGGCCCGCTATATCTCCGACAGGTTCCTGCCTGACAAGGCCATCGACCTGATCGACGAAGCCGCCTCCAGGGTTCGCATCAACCACAGCACTACGCCTCTTTCGGTCAAGGAAGCCACCAAGCTTCTAGAGAGCGTCAAGAAGGAAAAAGACGAGGCTATAGCCGAGCGACAGTATGAGTTCGCTGCCGAGCTTCGGGACCGGGAAGCCAAACTCGCGGACAAACTGAGCGAGCTTGAACAGANCTGGAAAGACGATCAAGGCTCTGAACAACCGCTGGTTAACGAAGAAAATATCGCTGAAGTTGTCAGCATGTGGACCAGCATCCCTGTCACTCGATTGGCCGCCACCGAAACCGAGCGGTTGGTGCATATGGAAGAAAGGCTCGAAGAGAAGGTTATCGGTCAGAGCGAGGCGATTAACCTGGTGTCCAAAGCCGTGCGGCGTGCCCGCGCAGGAATGAAGGACCCCAAACGACCGACCGGCATNTTCCAGTTCCTCGGCCCGACCGGTGTNGGCAAGACCTATCTGGTCAAGAANCTGGCCGAATTCCTNTTTGGTTCNGANGACTCGATGATCCGNATCGACATGTCGGAATTTATGGAACGCCACTCAGTTGCCCGCCTTGTGGGCGCGCCTCCAGGATACGTGGGATATGACGACGGCGGCCAGTTGACGGAACTGGTTCGACGCAAGTCCTACTGCGTGATTCTCCTCGACGAGATCGAGAAGGCCCACCCAGAGGTATTCAACATTCTGCTACAGATTTTTGATGATGGTCACCTGACCGACTCCAAGGGTCGNAAAGTGAACTTCCGAAACACCATTATTGTTATGACGTCCAACATCGGTTCCGATCTGATTCGGCAAGACCGCTCCATCGGCTTCTCGGCCAGAAACGAGACTGACTCGAAATCAGAAGAGAAGTACAATCGGATGAGGGACAATGTGATGGACGAAGTAAAACGCTTCTTCCGTCCCGAATTCCTGAACCGTATCGACAGTTCGGTGGTGTTCCATCAATTGAGCCGAGAGCACATGACCACGATTGTGGGGCTGATGCTCAACGAGGTTGTCTCCAGCCTGATCGAAAAAGGGATTAATCTGGAGGTAACTGACGATGCCAAGGACTGGCTCTGCGACAAGGGATTCGACCCTGTGTTCGGTGCCAGGCCGCTGAGGCGTGTCATCCAAGACAACCTGGAAGACAAGTTGTCCGATGCCATTTTGGCCGGAGAGCTCGGCCCGGCAGACACGGCCCTAGTGGAGGTCGAAGAGGACGATATCGTCGTCAAGACGAGGTCGCCTTTCACAGTCGCCTCCACATAGAAAACCGTTCACGGCGATGATTGATTGAGGCCTGGAGATGTTTGAGTCTCCAGGCCTCTGTTTATGATTAAAACTGCGGATTACTGATATGCCGAGGCAAACAAAAACCAGATCAGTGTTCGTCTGCGACTCCTGCGGAAACGAGTCTTCGAAGTGGGAAGGGCGATGCCCTTCATGCGGCGAATGGAACACCCTGGGCGAGATGAAAGTCTCGGCCAGGCATCCGGCGACAGGAGGGTGGACCGGCTCGACAACAGCCAACGCGACGCCGCTGGCCGAGGTTTCCACTGAATCGACGCCGCGGATGGTGTTCTCCTCTGCCGAGGTCAACAGGGTTCTGGGCGGGGGAATCGTGTCGGGGTCTCTTGCGCTGGTTGCCGGCGATCCAGGCATCGGTAAATCTACTCTGCTGCTGAGGTTGGCATCGGAAACGGGCCATGGAAGCAAAGCTCTGTATGCGACCGGCGAGGAATCTGCCGCGCAGATAAAGATGCGGGCTGACAGGATGAAAATCCAGACGAACGGTCTGTACGTTCTGCCTGCGACCAACGTGGAACAGGTGGTCGGGCAGGCGCAATCCCTGAAGCCGAGTCTCGTCATAATCGATTCGATTCAGACAATGTTCGACGAAAGAGTATCGTCCGAACCTGGGAGCGTCGCTCAGATTCGAGAATGCACAAGAAGACTTCTAGAACATGCAAAATCGTCCAATATCCCAATGATTCTGAGCGGACATGTGACGAAGGGCGGCGACATCGCAGGGCCGCGAATCATGGAACACATGGTTGATGTCGTGCTTCACATGGAAGGCGATCCGGTGAGCGCGTGGCGTCTGCTGAGGTCGGTGAAAAACAGGTTCGGCTCCACCAACGAGGTTGGAGTGTTTGAAATGACGAGTTCAGGCCTGAAAGAGGTTGAAGATCCCTCTGCGGCGTTCATTGCAGAGAGAGGAACGGAGTCCATCGGCTCGGTGGTCATTGCCACTCTGGAAGGCACAAGGCCGCTGTTGGCGGAGGTACAGGCGCTGACATCAGCGTCGATGTTGACGACTCCGCGGCGAGTCGCCAGCGGGATGGATTTCAACCGTATGCTTCTGGTGTGCGCGGTGTTGGGCCGGAGGGCGGGAGTCAATGTGGGTGGACAGGATATTGTGGTGAACGTCACAGGCGGTCTCCACGTTTCCGAGCCTGCCTCAGACCTTGGAGTGGCGCTGACGATAGCCTCCAGTGCCCGAGACTTGCCACTGTCGCCAGGATTGGCGGCCGTTGGAGAGGTGGGGCTGAGTGGAGAGGTCCGCTCAGTGCCGCAATTAGACCGCCGAATAGCGGAGGCGGACCGTCTTGGCCTGAACAGAATTATTGTTCCCGCGAGACAGTGGGACAAGAATGCCAAATCGAATTCGATAGAGGTTGTCCCTGCATCCACGATACGGCAGGCGCTCCAGGCGGCATTGCCCAGAGCGCAGGCGCGATCTTGACAAGCGTTAAATATTCATGATCAGAAGAGCAATTGGGGGCGTAAACTGAGAAACGCATATTTTCAATGCATCGGCGGAGCTAGCGGAGACATGATCCTTGGGGCGACGGTTGACGCCGGAGCGCCGTTGGAAGTAATCACATCGGCGATCGACTCCATGAATGTAAAAGGCGTGTCCATCACTTGCCAGAATGCACAACGGGCAGGCCTGAACGGCAAGCTCGTGGAGGTGCATCTGGACGAACAGGCCAAACGCTCTCGAAGCATCCAAGAATTTGTGGACACGGTGGAGGGCAGTGGCTTGTCCGAAACTGTGATTGGACGCGCGAAAGCGGTGTTTCGGCGCCTCGAAGAGGCCGAAGCGCGAGTGCATCAAACGCCCATAGAGGGCGTGCATCTGCACGAGTTGGGTACACTGGACACGCTGGTAGACGTCGTGGGCGGCATCGTGGGCCTTGATTCGCTTGGAATTGACAGGCTGTACTCGTCACCGTTCCCGACTGGCTCCGGCGTCATCAAGACCGAGCACGGCGTTCTGCCTGTGCCTGCCCCGGCAACGTCGGCTCTTATGGCTCTGGCAAAGGCGCCTATGGTTCCTGCTCCAGGCGGCGCGACCCGGACAGGCGAGATGGTCACCCCCACGGGCGCAGCGATCATCACGACCCTTGCGACCTTCAGGCAACCTGCGATGAACCTCGAGAATATTGGCTATGGCCTCGGATCGAGAGAAGCGCGAGATTACCCCAACGCGCTGGCCCTCTGGATCGGAGAGGAGAACGGCGGATCTTACACCAACGAGTTGATTCTCATTGAGACCAACGTTGACGACATGACCGGAGAACTGCTGGGATACGCCCAGGAGTTGCTGTTCGACATGGGGGCGCGGGACGTCTGGTTCACGCCGATTCAGATGAAAAAGAGCAGACCTGCTACGATGGTCAGCGTCATTGTGTCACGGGAACTTGAGGCCCCGACTATTGAAATCCTGATGCGCGAGACCACAACGCTCGGTGTGCGCGTCCGGCCTCTCTCACGATACCAAGCAGATCGAGAACAGGCTACNGCGGTCACTGCCCTGGGCGAAGTGTCAGTAAAAATCAAGTTGCTTAACGGCGTTGCCATCGCCGCGTCTCCTGAATACGAGGACTGCAAGCGGATTGCTCAGGAGCAGGGCATGCCTCTCCAAGAGGTATATCGGATCGTGAAACGGGACGCTGAGGCTCAATTGCTGGAGGGCTAGTGGCTGTCAGCTATCAGACCAGGCGATCACAACAGACTGTCTCACTCAGTCGAGGCGGAGCATCTGGCCGCATGCGATTCGACGTTTGCGTCACTCAAGACGAGATTCTTCAAGGCGGTTCAGTNTTGAGAGTTCTGACGTCTTGAACCCTCTACTATCCCATTGGCGGTGTAGGCTNTGGATGGTTGGCAGCTTCGGCCGCAACCGAGTTAGCTGATTCCGGCGTAATATATGGACGCTGACAAATGGTGTTGACCGCAATCCTTTACATGATTAGAATATTTAAGACGCGGGTTTGCTGACAGTTGGTGTTGGTGGCCCGGCGTTTTTGATTCTGAGGTATTTGGCCGGACTGTTGGCGGGCTGATTNCTGCCTGGNGGGCTCCNCTTCCNCTNCGCGATGTTGACAATGGCCGTGCAACACTTGGAACACGCTATGATAGCGCCNAGAGCGGCATTGGATTAGGAGATTTCGCTGTGCTAGAATTAACGGTGGTTATCATGGAGGGGTGGGTGAGTGGTTAATACCACCAGACTGTAAATCTGGCGTCCGGAAGGGCTACGCAGGTTCGAATCCTGCCCCCTCCACCACTTCAATGATCTACCAATGAGCAAAATAATACGGGCCCACATAGCTCAGCAGGTAGAGCACGTTCTTGGTAAGAACGAGGTCAGCAGTTCGAGTCTGCTTGTGGGCTCCATAATCTGGAGGTATAGCACAATTGGCTAAGCAAATGTTTGTGAGGAACAAGCCTCACGTTAATGTAGGCACGATCGGTCACGTTGATCACGGCAAGACAACGCTGACAGCGGCGATCACACAGGTGCTCGCCTCTGCTGGTCTAGCTGAATATCGCGCGTTCGATACCATCGACAATGCTCCAGAAGAGCGCGAACGCGGCGTGACAATCGCGATTCAGCACGTTGAGTACGAGACCGAGTCCCGTCACTATGCTCACGTGGACTGCCCAGGACACGCGGACTACATCAAGAATATGATCACCGGCGCGGCCCAAATGGACGGCGCAATCCTGGTGGTCAGCGCCCCTGACGGCCCGATGCCGCAGACCAGAGAGCACATCCTCCTGGCGCGGCAGGTCGAGGTCCCTGCCATCGTCGTGGCCCTCAACAAGGTCGACGCGATGGATGACGAGGAGCTTCTGGAACTGGTCGAACTTGAGATGCGCGAGCTGCTCACTGAATACGACTTCCCAGGAGATGATATCCCCTTCGTGCGAGTCAGCGCGTTGAACGCCCTCGAGGCCGATGAAAAAGGTCCGGACAGCGAATGGGGCAAAGGTATCTGGGATCTGGTGCATGCGGTGGACGAGTACATTCCCATTCCTGACCGTCCCAAGGACCAGCCATTCCTGATGCCCGTTGAGGACGTGTTCGGCATCAAGGGCCGCGGTACCGTCGTGACGGGTCGCGTTGAGCAGGGCTTGATCAAGGTGGGACAGCCCATCGAGATCGTCGGCATCAAGGAGACGAGCGATACCGTCGTCACTGGTGTAGAGATGTTCCACAAAACCCTCGAAGAGGGCGAGCCCGGGGACGCGGTAGGCGTTCTGCTTCGCGGTGTTGATCGAGAAGCCATCGAGCGAGGTCAGGTGCTAGCGGAGCCAGGTTCCATTACGCCTCACACCGAGTACGAAGCTCAGATTTACGTTCTGAACAAGGATGAAGGCGGCAGACACACCCCGTTCTTCAATGGTTACAAGCCGCAGTTCTTCATTCGGACCACGGACGTCACTGGCGAGATTCAACTGCCGGAGGGCGTCGAGATGGTGATGCCGGGCGACAACATCGTGATGAATGTGAAACTCATTACGCCTGTGGCCCTGACCGAGCAGCTTCGATTCGCGGTCCGTGAGGGCGGCAGGACAGTCGGCTCTGGTGTTATCACAAACATCATCGAGTAGGTTCTCGCGAAGCATAATTCGCTAATTGAAATGCCCTCATACTCAGCAGATTTGAGTGTGAGGGCTTTGGCCTGTTTGAAGAATCGATTCTTCGGCCGAAGCATCGTAATTATTTACCCAATACAAATAATCAGATCCCAGGGAGCAATCCGATGGCACGGAGAGCAGATGCCCGAATTCTCGTAAACCTCGGTTGCGTGGATTGTCGGGAACGAACGTATAATTCATCGAAGAATCGCCGCAACGACCCGCAACGGTTGGAACTCAAAAAGTACTGCCCACGATGTCGAACACATACTTTGCACAGAGAGGTGAGGTAGGGTGGCGCGCGATCCGGGATTACCGCGTAGGATAGGCACACAGGCAGCCCGCAGGGCTGTTAGTTTTCGCATATTCGGTGAAGTAGTCGGAGAAATCCGAAGGGTAACCTGGCCCACTCGACAGGAAACCATGAGGCTCACGTTAATGGTGATCTCCGTGGCTGTCGTTATTGGTATCTTTCTTGGGATAGTGGACTTGGGATTCTCTCGACTGCTCGATGTGCTCTTGGGGAATTGAGGTTATGACCAACACAACCGACACAACTGAAGCTGACCTTCGATGGTACATCATCCACGCCTACTCAGGCCAAGAGGATCGGGTTAAACGGAACCTTGATCTTCGCATTTCCACTATGGACATGACAGACAAGATATTCCAGGTGGTGGTGCCGACTGAAGAGGAAATGGAGATCAAGGACGGCAAGCGCAAATCAGTCGCCCGTCGTATCTTCCCCGGATATATCCTCGTCCAGATGAAGATGGACGACGAGAGTTGGTATGTCGTTCGGAACACTCCGGGCGTGACTGGCTTCGTGTCTGCGGAGGACGAGCGAGACAACCGACCAAAGCCTGTTCCTCTGGAGGAGCAGGAGGTTGAAGCCATCCTCAAACAAGCCACCGACGACACGCCACGAGTGCGAATTGGTCTTGAGAAAGGCCAGAGCGTTCGCATCATCGACGGCCCGTTCGTGGATTTTCTGGGTGTCGTCGACGAGGTGTCTCAGGAACGGTCGAAGGTCAAAGTGCTGGTCTCATTCTTCGGCCGCGAAACGCCTGTCGAGTTGGATTTCCTCCAGGTCGAACGGTCGTAGATGCTCTCTAAATGGGTAAGGGACAGATTCTNNGATGGCTTTCAGAGACCANACCNTCNNTTGTGAACNATAAAGGCATATGNTTTGACGGCNAACANATAACGNCTNATCGNCCNTAACAAAGGTAAAAAAATGGCAAAGAAAGTACGCGCGTTAATNAAGCTTCAAATTGAGGCAGGCAAGGCGACTCCCGCTCCNCCCGTNGGCCCGGCNCTGGGCCAGCACGGNGTCAATATCATGGCGTTCGTGAAAGAATACAACGANCGGACATCCCGTGACATGGGCACCGTGATACCCGTGGAGTTGACGGTCTTCGAAGACCGGTCGTTCGCATTTGTGACCAAAAGCCCCCCGGCATCCGAATTACTTAAGCAGGCGACGGGCATCGACAAAGGAAGCGGCAACCCTCTTGCTGAGAAGGTTGCGACGATCCCACGGGCCAGNATTAAAGAAATCGCCGAAACTAAGATGCGAGACCTTAATGCTGCNGATATCGAAGGNGCNATGAGGATTATNGAAGGAACGGCCCGCAGTATGGGGATTCANGTNAGCTAGATTTNNGCGTCAGCACNTATNCACGANAATTTGAGGNAAACTGCCAATGGTAAAACATGGAAAACGCTACAANAATGCGNCGTCCCANNTCGTTGAGGANACGGATTACGAGCCGGNAGACGCNGTAGCATTGGTGAAAAGTCTCGCNACGGCCAAGTTTGACGAGACAATTGAGCTACACNTGCGAACGGGAGCGGACCCACGGCACGCCGATCAGACGATTCGAGGCGTGGCNATTTTGCCCCACGGCNTCGGCAAGCCCATNCGNACGTTGGTNTTCACNCAGGGTGAAGCAATGGGTCTCGCTGAGGAAGCCGGCGCAGATTACGTTGGCAACGANGATTATATCAAGCAGATTGAGGACGGCTGGCTNGAGTTCGACGTNTCAATCGCTACGCCAGACATGATGGGCAAGATCGGTCGTCTGGGTCGGATATTGGGTCGCAAAGGCCTGATGCCCAACCCTCGCACTGGCACCGTTGTGCAACCCGANGACATTGCCAAAGCCGTGGAAGATTCCAAAAAAGGTCGCGTCGAGTACCGACTGGACCGCACCGGCCTGATGCACACGCCGATCGGCAAAGCGAGCTTCGATGCTGACCAGCTTTTGGATAACTTGACAATGTTAATGGACAACATCGTCAGGGCAAGACCTTCTGGAGTCAAAGGCCAGTTCATCCGCGCCGCGTATCTCTCTTCGACGATGGGACCAAGCGTGGCGATGGACGTTGCGATGGCATCGGAGCTTCGTGTAGAATAGTCTAGTTAGCCACAGACAGCGGGTTCCGCGAGAGCGGATTAAATCGGTCCAACCCGCCGAGGCGTTTCAGGACAGGCCTTCGGGCCGAAACTCGTTTGTTGCGGTATGCCCTGAGCCCCTCTGGCTCAGGGTTTTTTTGTTGATTTTATGACCAAGGAGGCATATGTGCCGACAGAACTGAAAGAACAAAAAGTATCGGAGCTTGCAGAGCTTTTCTCTAACAGCTCGATACTTATCACGGCAGACTACTCTGGACTGTCCGTAAGGCAGATGAACGAGATGAGACGCGCGCTTCAGGCAGAAGGCGTCAAGTTCCGGGTGATCAAAAACTCACTGGCCCTGCTTGCGGCAGACGCCTCTGGAAAACCGGCGTTGAAAGAGGTGATTGAGGGNCAGACGGGCATCGCGTTTGGAGACGGAGAGGCGACCGTTCCTGCCAAAGCTTTGAGCGACTACATCCGCAGATCTCGGTCTGCGCTGAAGATTCTGGGAGCGGACTTCGAAGGTCAGGCCCTCAACCCGCAGCAGGTCACGCAGTTAGCGACGCTGCCCAGCAGAGACGAGCTGGTTTCTCTGCTGCTGGCCAGAATGAAGTCCCCGATGTCCGGGCTGGTAAACGTCTTGAATGGGCCNTTGGGAGGCCTGGCGCGAGTGCTTAAGCAACACGCGGACAATCTGGCCCAAGAAACAGCAGCGTAACCTCAACTATCGGAAATTATAGGAATCCACAGCCACAGGAGGCAGAACAATGGCAATGACCCAAGAAGAACTGATCGAAGAGATCAAGCAACTGTCGGTCATCGACCTTTCCAACCTCGTAAGCGCGCTGGAAGATGAGTTTGGCGTGAGCGCAGCAGCTCCAGTCGCAATGACCACGGTGCAGGGCGTTGCAGGCACGGAAGAGGCCGCCGCTGAAGAAGAACAGAGCGAGTTCAACGTCACACTCAAAGAGATCGGCCCCAACAAGATCAACGTGATAAAGGCCGTCCGAGAGGTCACAACCTTAGGCCTGAAAGAAGCCAAGGAACTGGTCGAGTCGGCGCCCACAGCCGTTAAAGANGGTCTCGGAAAAGAAGACGCCGACGAACTCAAGGAGAAGCTGGAGGGCGCAGGCGCCGTTGTAACCGTCGAGTANAAGCCGCTCAGGCTTGTCNTTGGTATATTCAAAATGTCCGCCAGAGCTTGGCCCTGGCGGACATTTTTTGATGGTGTCAGGGATTCGCGGCCAGAACTTNCCATTCTGAGGACGCATCCGAAGAATCTGGGCGATGAATAAACAACTATTGTTAAAACTACGACCAAATTCATCGCCTCGATTCAGAATGGCTCGGTTGGCTTGTAGCTTCTGAGTTGTTTAGCGTCCCTGGCCGTTGCGTAGATACGGAATAGTCTGAGGGCCTTCTGGCAGGACGCAAATGCGGCTATGCGGGCCGTGACGCTGGATTGAGGATGTAACGGCGGCCTCAACGTCGTCTACGGGCGCCAAATGGGCTGCTCGAATCTGCTGGTGGGTCAAGTATTCGGACTTCAACTGGACATCGGCGGTCATCTGAATCTGCGCTTGTATCTGAACCTGCCATTGGTCATGTCGGTCGTATCCTTCGGCGCAGATCATCTTCAAAAGCTCTGACGGAGCGGTCGCGGACGACAAAATCTCATTGTAGCGGCCATGGGCTGGAACGCCGTCTGAACACTCGGCGGCGCAGATAATCGTTCCTCCGTGCTTTACCACCTGGGCGGCGGCTGACATGCCCTTGACCGCCTGGTATAGGTTGAGGTCAAGGGGGTAGCCGCTGTTAGTTGTCACCACTGTGTCAAAGGGTTCGTCTACCGGCTGCATCGCCATCGTTCTGGCGAATCTGGTAGCGGCTCGATGGACCAATTTCGGGTTTCCAGCGTATGCACTGGTGATTCTGTGTTCTCGGTTTATCGTCACTTCCACAGCGAAATCCACGCCCGTGATCTCAGATATTTCCCGTATTGCGTCGTGGATCGGATTACCTTCCATGATTCCCCAAGTGGCGTTGGGATGTCCGATCATGTCGGAGTTGTGAAGCGGCATAATGGTTTCAAAACCCGCCAATCCAGGAGCGACCATCTTGGGGCCTCCCGAGAAGCCGGCGAAGAAGTGAGGCTCGACGAATCCAGTCGTTATGCCGATGTCCGCTTCCGCCCAGTGCCGATTCAACCAAATTGGGATGCCGCCAGAAGTGTGTCCCCTGAGAACTAAATTGCTTGGGTCAAAGGCATCGTGATTTATGACGGTGTAGTTGTCCTTGAGGTCTTGCCCTAGCATCTGCGCCAGTTCATCGTCGGTGTTGCCGCGATGGGTGCCAGTGGCGATCAGGATGGTTATCTGGTCGCTAGGGACGTGGGCAAGCTCTCTTAGGACGATGGGCAACACCACAGTGCTGGGCATTGGTCGGGTGATGTCGCAGACCGAAATGGCAACCGTTTGGTCAGCGGACACTAACTGTCGAAGGGGTTTCGAACCTACGGGGTCACGGACGGCGGTGCGGAGGGCTCCTTCCTGATCCGGCAGTCCGGGGACAAAGCTGGGTTCGATGACGGTCGTTCGCTCGTCGGGCAGTGAGATGTTCAGGCCATTTCGGCCATATGCTAGTCTGATGTCCATAATTACCGTGCTTCTTGTTGCTGGTGTCTGAGGACCTCGATGACGACGCGTAAGGTCGATATTTCGTCGCTCGACTCCTCAACGATTTCATCTCGTATCAGGTGCATTGTTCGTATTCACAGCGTCGAACAGGACTGTGTCGATTGTGGATGGCGTAGTCATGACCTAATCTCGGCTAGGCGAGTTTGGCGTCGAACACCCAGACCTCGCGAGTGTTCGGCAAGGTCGCTCTCTCCAATCGAAATTCTGAAGTGTTGAGCGATTTGACTGTTTTTTGAGTTTCGAGCCACCCGTTGGGGCCACCCAGCGAGGATTCCATCGTGGTCAGCTTCGGCGAGTAATAGTGCATCGGGATGACGACCGATGGCGACAGTGATGCGACCAATTCGTCGGCCTCCTCGAAGCTCAGCAGGTGGGACGAGTCGTCCACTGTGACCACCAGGATGTCGACATCGCCAACTTGGGCTCGAACCTCTTCCGGCATGTTGTGTCGGTTGTCTCCGATGTGACAGACTCTAACGTCATTGGTTTCGATGACGAAGATCGTGTTGACCATTCCCCGACGTCCTGAATTTCCGGCGTGAAGGTCCCGCGCGCCTGTGATTTTGATGTCGTCTAGGGCGAACTCGCCTGGCCCTTTCAGGATAGTCGGGTTGCCTGATAGCGCGTTAGCGTTGTTGTGGTCGAAATGGTCGTGGGTCACTGCGACGACATCGACCGGCGTGTCAGGAAACGCTTTCAGGAACCAGTAGTATCCTTCGGATGGGTTTTGAAACGGGTCTACGACTACTTTTCGGCCCTGTTCCGACTCCAACGCGAAGGCGCAGTGCCCCAGATATGTCAGGCAGGCACTCACTGGTTGGCCGAGCGCCGGAGCAGAGTTTCGCACAGGTGGGCAGCGTCAACCATGTCCGGGATGGTGACGTATTCTCGTCTGGTGTGCATATTGTGGTCGGCCATGCCGATGACCACGGCGCTTATGTCGTGGAGCCGGAACACGTTGCCGTCGGTCCCGCCGCCGGACGGGTGCATTTCTGGAGTCAGGCCCAACTCGGTGAGGGCGGCCTTGACACGCTGAGTCGCCGGATCGGTGTCGTCGAGGGTGTATGTCTCGAACTCAGTGTGCAGGTGGCTTTCGATCTCAGCTTCTGGGAACAACTTTCGCACTTCGTGCACCACCTCGTTAACCTGCAATGTCAGACCGTCGAGGCTCTCCAGGTTTCGGCTTCGGAATTCGCCGACCACAGTTGTGTTTTCAGGAACCGTATTGCGAACCGAACCGCCTTCGATTGTCCCTACGTTGAAGGTTGTCTCGTCGTCGAGGCGGCCTTGCGGGAAACGAGTGATAAGTTCAGCGGCGATACGAATAGCCGAGATTCCCTTCTCCGGCTCTGCTCCGGCGTGAGCGGCGCGTCCAGTGATATCGATGTCGAACCCTATGTAGGTCGGGCTAGAGGAGGTGATCTGGGAGGGAGGGCCTTCGCCGTCAAACACCACGGCCTCCTTGCCCTTGAGCAGGGACAGGTCGAGGTTGCGGGCGCCAACGAGGCCGATTTCCTCCTCGCGAGTGAATGCGACCTCGATGGCTCCGTGGGGCGTGTTGTCTTCCAGAACCGACTCCAGGGCTTCGAGGATTGCGGCGACGCCGGCCTTGCAATCGCCACCCAGGATGGTTGTGCCGTCGGAGACGATGCGGTCTCCTTCCACAAGGGGCTGGATTCCCCGGCCAGGCTCCACGGTGTCCATATGCGCTGAGAGCGTGATCGGATTGTCACCGCCATCGTTGGCGACCAGGTTTCCGTAATCGTCTCGCTGAACGTTCAGCCCCATGCCTTCAAGCCGTTTTATAAGCTCCTGGGCCACGGCCTCCTCTTCGCCGGAAGGACTGTCAATGCGGACTAGGTCACAGAATGTCTTCACCAGTCTGTTTTTGTTTATCATGTGTTTCCTTTGGNTTGCAGGCATTCGGGCTTCGAGTTGTCAGGTATCAGGAATGTGTCATTCTGACCGGATGTGAAGAATATGATCGTCGGTGGTTCGCAAAGCGACCAGATGTTTCGTCTCGGTTCAACATGGCAATTGGATGCTTGGCTCGTTCCATTGTATTGGCTGGAATTGGCGTGTCAAGGAGATGGGTTGGACGGCGAGTTCAGCGCGAGGTACACTACGTCAATCCCACCAAATTCCCCAGCGCAAGTTGGAGCCATGGAAAAGAATTCTGACAAGATGGTCAACCGAGCCACGATGATCCAAGACCTTCCGGTAGACGAAAAACCGCGAGAGCATTTGCGTGCGTTGGGCGCGAGCCAATTGGCAACCTGGCGCTTATTGCTACCCTGCTCAGGACAGGCATTAAGGGCGAGAACGTGCTGAGTATGTCCACGCGGGTCATCGCTGGTTTCGGAGGCCTTCCAAGCTTTGCCCGAAGCTCGTTTGCTGAATTGTGCGAGACGAACGGCATCAACGAGGCTAAGGGGTACCAAATTCTGGCGGGCTTCGAGTTGGGACGTTGGGCTGCGCCTCTATTGCCTGATGATCAGGCGATTATTCGGACTCCGGCAGACATTCACAACCTGCTGAGCGAGAAGATGTGGATGGCGGCTCAGGAGAAGCTCAAGGTTCTGCTTCTGAACACAAGAGCGGAAGTTATATCTGTGCACGAAGTGTACCAGGGCACCGTGGATTCGGCACAAATGCGCGTGGCCGAAGTGCTGAGACCGGCGTTAAGGGAGAACCGTCCTGCAATTATCATGGTCCACAACCATCCTTCCGACTACCCAAGTCCAAGCCCTGAGGACATTCTAGCCACACGGAATATCAAACAGTCCGCGGAGATGATGGATATTGAATTCAATGACCACATCATCATCGGCAGTCAGGGCTTCGTGAGTGTCAGAGAGCGGATGGGATGGTGGCGAAGGACCAGTCTTCAAGTATGCAATGACACCAAGAAAAAAAGGAGTGAATCGACATGACGGACAGGAAACTTGGCGATGTGGGAACGGAATTTTTGTTCGAGAACGAGCATGTGAAGACGTGGAGCCTCGTTCTGGAGCCGGGGCAGTCTTCGGAGTGGCATCAGCATCATACTCACTATCTGTTCATTGTGACGGAAGCAGGAACGCTGAAGGCTGAGTATGATGACGGCACAGAATTGGTGTCGGATTATGCTCTGGGTCAGGTAGTGATGGGGCAGAAAAATTCGATACATCGAGTCACCAATGTTGGAAGCGCACGATATAGCAATTCTATCGTCGAGTTGAAGGAAAATTAGCGGAGCGCGGTAGTTAATCGGTTTGAAAATGAGGAGGCAAAAATGCCCAGAGGAGACGAACCGCTCGGTGAGGTCGCAACAGACGTGTTGTTCGAGAACGACAAGGTGAAAATCTGGAACCTGATTGTGAATCCTGGAGAGACCAGCGATTGGCACATGCACGGCCGGGACTACGTGACCATCGTCGTGGAAGGTGCCGGCCTGAAGGTCGAGTTCGATGACGGGCGAGTCGAGGACAGCCCGTCGAGTGTCGGGACGTACAGGTATCACGGTGAGCATCAGATTCATCGAGTTCACAATGATCGGGAGACTCGATATGTGAATGTTCTGGTGGAATTGAAGGAATCTTAGAATACGAATCGAGTCAGTTGAAAGACCGCGTTGGTCACTGTTACCGGCGCGGTCTGTCGCATTTAGTAGCCAGGTTTAATAATGAAACTATACTTGTCATCGTTTGGTCTTGGAGATAACGCAAGTGAGTTGGGAGGTTTGGTCACAGGGGAAAAGCGCATCGGCGTCATTCGCAATTCGCTCGATTTCTCCGACGATCAGGCACGACTCGATGCCGGGCGAGACCGGGAGTTTCGCGAACTGAGCGAATTAGGTCTGATCCCTGAAGAGATTGATTTGCGAGCTTATTTCCGGTCCCAGGATGATCTTCGTGGCGTTGTGGGCCAATTCGATGCTCTTTGGGTGGTTGGAGGCAACACGTTTCTTCTCCGGCGCGCCATGAAGCACAGCGGTTTGGACGCCATTCTTCTCGATAAGACCAAGGATGAGCGGTTCGTGTACGCGGGATATAGCGCAGGTAGTTGTGTCCTGGCGCCAACGCTGAGGGGCATCCATCTGGTGGACGATTCCGAAGAGATTGCCGAGGGATACTCAAAGGAGATCGTTTGGGACGGGCTTGGTCTGGTTCCGTTCTGTATCGCACCGCACTATAAGTCGGATCATCCAGAATCTGAAATGATCGAGAAGGCTGTCGAGTATTTCATCGAAAACAAGATGCCCTTCATCGCGCTGCATGACGGGGAAGTCTACACTGGGGATGCCGAGTGAATGTCTGGTTCGCGCTTCTGCGAGGAATCAATGTTGGCGGCAAGAACGTATTGATGATGGAAGAGCTAGTCGCGCTCCTGGAACGGGTGGGCTGTTCGAATGTCAAACCTACATTCAGAGTGGCAATGTCGTCTTCAAGAGTTCAGAATCAGACGGCGTGGCGGTGGGGACGGTGATCGAGAAAGCCTGCTAGCTTCAATGCCCACGTTCTTTTGCTTGGAAGGGCGGAGTTTCGACATGCCATTGTTCCGAACCCTTTTCCTCAAGCCGAGGAACACCCAAACACGTTGCGCCTGTTTTTTGTCGGGACCGCCACACGAACCAGACAATGTCGCCTTGAATGCTTTCACATCTGGCAGCGAGGAGATTGAGCTGATCGACGATGTGTTTTACCTGCACGCGCCCGACCAAGCCGGCAGCGAGAGTTGAACGGCTGTTGGGAGTAGGCGCGACCGCTCGAAACTGGCGCATCGTGCCGAAGATCGGAGAAATGGCGCGCGGCGTCTCTGATATCACCAACGCTCCCAATCGGCTTAGGTTGGAACATGCCCGGTGGCCAATTAGTCCTTGAAGGCAGGGATTACCTCTTTCCCGAACAGCTCTATAGAGCGTTTGACCTTGGCATGAGGAATCTGGTCGCATTGCATTATGAGCAACGACTGGTCGGCGCCGATCTCCTGATGGCGTTTGACGCCCTCGATGCAACTATCGGGATTTCCGGCGACGATCACCCCGCGTTCGGCCAGCAGGTCGGCGGGAAGCTCTCCCAACTGCGCTCGCGGGACTCCGCCTCCGCCCAGGTCCTGCTCTCCGCCCTGGAATCGAGAGAAATTGGAAGCCAGGTGGTCGGGAACACCGCCCCAGGACTCCAGCAGGCGCTCGTACACGTCGGCGCGGTCGGCGGTGTAGGGCCTGTTTGGGCCGAAGAACTCTTTGATGGCTTTGGAGCCAAGCTCTTTGGCTTCCTGGTCATTGTCTCCGCAGTGTCCCAGAGTGAAGTTGGCCCACTTGTTGTTGACGAAACCTCCAACAGGCACTGCTGACTTAATGTCCTCTCGGTATTTGTCGATGTGTTGTTTCATGCCAGCCGGCGCGCCAGAACCGAATGACAGCACACCGATGCCGTGTTTCGCGGCGATTTCGTAGCTGGAAGGTTGGGTGCAGGCCATCCAGATCGGAGGATGCGGGTCCTGTTTGGGCTTGGGCAGTATTTCGCGTTCAGGGATATTGAAGTGTTTTCCTTCCCATGAAACTTGGCCGTCCGTCTGCCATATCATGGGAATGACCTGAAGGGCTTCTTCCATGATCTCGCGGGTGTCTCTGGGATCGACTCCTAAACCTAGTTGCTCGTAGGGGCTGCTGCGACCGACGCCCATTTCGACCCTGCCGCCGGAAACGTGATCCACCATTGCGACACGCTCGGCCACCTGAACAGGATGGTGGTGCGGCAGGATGACGACGCCGAAACCCAGTCGGATGTTCTTCGTCATTCGGGCAAGAGCGGAAATTATGACCTCCGGTGCTGAAGAACCGGAGAAGGTTGTCAGGAAGTGGTGTTCAACGAACCACACATAGTCGAAGCCAACCTCGTCTGCCAGGACTATTTGCTCAAAGGTCTCCTCGATGAGAGCGTCGTAATCGATGTTAAATTCGTCGTTGGGCCTTTGCATCTCATAAAGAAGTCCAAAATCCATCGTGTGGTCTCCTGGGTGTTATGGCTGAATCTGCAGGAATTGGGCTAAGTCTAAGGCGTCCTCCGGTTAGTGTCAATCTGGGCGTGAGTTGACTATATTGCTGGCAATCCTAGAATATAGCGGAACATCAATGTAGGGAGATTTGCAAGATGCGAGTTCTAGTTATGGCCGCCGGCTCAGTGGGCGGGTATTTCGGTGGCGTGCTTGCCAAGGGCGGAAATGAAGTGAAGTTCGTGGCGCGCAACGAGAACTTGGCCCAGATAAAAGCCAATGGCCTTGTGGTGCGGAGTGCGACGACTGGCAATTTCGTCGTGGAATCTGCCGACGCAGTGGACTCGCTGGACGGCGATTGGCAGGCCGATCTCGTCCTGTTTTGCGTAAAGAGCTACCACAACAAGGTCGCAATCGAGCAAATTAAGCCCGCCATCGGCCCAAACACCACAATTCTCACTCTCCAGAACGGCCTGGGCAGCGCAGATGAGTTGAGCGCCACATTCGGCGAAAAGGCCGTAATGCTCGGTGCTGCGTATGTTGAAGCAGAACGGTTGAGTCCCGGCGTATTCGCCGAACATGGTGGGTCGTGTCGGCTCGTGTTTGGAGAACGTGACGGCTCATGGTCCGAGCGCGGTTTGAATATGCTGAAGACATTCAACGGCGCGGGCATCGAAGGCATTTTGTCGGACGATGTGAGCGCCACGCTTTGGACCAAGCTGGTGTTCATTTCGGCCCTAAGCGGTATCACTTGTATTTGCAGGTCGAGCATGGTGGAAGCGCTGGACAATCCCCCCACTGCTGATCTGATTCTGAGGATATTAGAAGAAACGACCAACGTCGGCAGAGCGGCAGGCGTAATTATTCCAACTGATATGATCCAGACCACTATGGCCCAGTTCCAGCGAGACAAGGCCGACCTGGTTTCATCGATGCACATGGACCTCATGGCTGGCAGGCCTCTGGAGCTTGCGAACATCAACGGC
>PAIW01000116.1 GCA_002710885.1 Chloroflexota bacterium
CAAAATTGACGTGACCCGTGGGGCAGACCTCGTCGAAGGGTTAGGCGGTGGAGACACCCTTGTGTACCAATGCACCTGGTCACTCGATTGGGAACCAGGCAACCGCATCGGAATAGTTATCGCCATCGAACCTAGATCGCATAACTTTACTGGCAAAATCCAATCCTCCCGCGGAGGGGAGTCTCCCCTAACCATTCCAATTCAGACGGGCGCTTTGCGACAGGCGCTGACTCTGGCTTACTATCGGGCAATGACCGCTACGCCCCTAACCTGAACTCACTCCGTCAAACTTTTGTGGCCTTGACTACATCCTGCGTGATTCCACCCCCAGAAAGAGATTTGTGCGTCCAAGGCGCTCAACTCGCGGGCCAGATGCGGGCGGACGCCGAGCGTTTCGGCGTCGAAGTGTTGCCGGCGCAGTCGGTCACCAGCATCGGCACAAGAGGCAATTTCAAAGTCGTGAATACCGAAAGTGGCGATGATTACTGCTCGGACGCTGTGCCGGGCACCTGCAACCGGTACCGTCGCCTGCACGTGCCCAGCGAGTAAGACCTCAACGGCGTCAGAATACACTCCTGCGCGACCCGTGATGGCCCCTTTTGCAACGACGAGGAAATGCTCGTGGTGAGGGAGCCAACAGTGGTTTTAAGGAAGGCTTGTTCCTCACCAAGTTCGGAGCCAAAACAACAATACTTGAGGTTGTAGACACTACCAGGGCTAGCCGAATCCTCCAAGAGCAAGTGGAAAAGAATCCAAAGATGGAAGTTCGCACAAACACCACCGTTTGGGAGTTCAAAGGCAACGGGGAGCTGAAAGTTGTCGTCGTCAAGAATCTCAAAACTGACGAAGTCTAAGAGTTGAATCCCGCCGCCACGTTCATTTTCATCGGGTTGAACCCGAACACCGCGTTTGTGAAGGACTCCATCGACCTCGACCAGTGTGGGTTCATCTAGACCGGCCCCCAGTTCGAGACCAATATTCCAGGCGTCTATGCCGCAGGAGACGTTCGAACCGGCGGCACCAAGCAGGTCACAAGCGCAGTCTGTGAAGGCACGACTGTCGCAGCGATGATTCGACACTATCTCGAAAGCGCGCTACGAAACAGTGGGTATCGGGGAGACTGAACCAAAAATTCTCGTCAAGGACGTCCAGCCAGTCGTTGGTCCGGGCGTTTTTGGTTTTATTGACATCCTGCAAGATTCCAGCAAGATGATCAATAATTCGCGTGTTAATAGTCGGCGACGCTGTTATAATTTAGCCCTATTCAGCATCATGCCGACCTCTGGCATGCCACCCTCGCCTATGACCTCGCATGTGTCAGAGCAATCATATGGAGCAATTGTTTTGAATTCAACCCGTGTCGTTATCACCGGTATTGGCATTGTCAGCCCAGTGGGATTGAACCGAAAGTCGAGCTGGAAAAATCTCCTCGGAGGAAAGTCAGGTATCGGGCCTATCACATCCTTCGACGCTGAGGGATTTCAGACTCGGTTCGCCGCGGAAGTGAAAGACTTTGACCCCGAAGGGCTGCTGGGCCGCAAACAAGCCCGCCGTATGGACAGATTCGTCCAACTTGCCAGCGCCGCGAGCCTTGAGGCCGTCGACCAGGCGAACCTGACTGTCGATCCAGAGAATAGCCATCGAACGTCAGTGATGATCGCCAGCGGAATAGGCGGCATCATCACGTTGTCACAACAAGTCAATGTTTTGGAAGATCGAGGGCCGAACAGGGTCACCCCTTTTCTAGTCCCTATGATGTTGCCTGACATGGCATCAGGCCAAGTGTCGATGATGCTGGGAGCCAAAGGGCCGAACTACACTACTGTCTCGGCGTGCGCCAGTGGCGCAGACTCCATCGGCATAGCGTTTGAAGCGATAATCCGAGGCGACGTCGACACAGTGCTGACCGGCGGAGCGGAGGCTGCAATCTGCCCCATTGGGGTTGCGGGATTCAACGCCTGCCAGGCTCTGTCTCGTCGAAACGACGACCCAACCACCGCTTCTCGACCCTTCGATGCAGACCGTGACGGGTTCGTGCTGGGTGAGGGAGCTGGAGTCCTAGTGTTGGAGAATCTTGAACACGCTCTGGACCGAGGGGCCGAACCCATCGCCGAGATGGTCGGCTACGGGGCCTCTGCCGACGCTCACCACATCACCCAACCCGCTCCAGAGGGCGAGGGCGCCGCGCGCGCGATGCAGACGGCCCTTGACCGTGCTCACCTGTCTCCAGAAGATATCGGATACATCAACGCTCACGGCACGTCCACGCCAATGAACGATAAGTTCGAAACGATGGCGATGAAAACCGTTTTTGAAGAAGAAGCTTACAAAATAGCCATCAGTTCCACCAAGTCGATGACCGGCCATCTGCTAGGGGCCAGCGGCGGTCTCGAGGCTGCGGTGACAGTGATGGCCCTCGCAAACTGGTCCGTGCCTCCTACTATAAATCTCGAGACTCCTGACCCTGATTGCGACCTCGACTACACGCCGCACGTCCCACGTAGAGGACGGATTCACGCCGCCATGAGCAACTCATTTGGCTTCGGTGGACACAACGCCTCTTTGGTCTTCAAGGAGTACGTGGAATAGTCCGAGCCTTCCGATTGCGCCGCCAGTCCATGTGCCATATCATCGAGCCATGACTAAAAACTGGAAAATCATGCCATCCGCTCCAGCTGGATTCGATGCCGACTTGGGTTTGTCCCGCTTCCANGCCCAGCTACTGTATAACCGGGGCATCCGCTCGGCAGAGGATGCTCATACGTTCATGAACCCAGATTCAGACCTGAGCCACGATCCGGGTTTGCTCCCGGACATTATTCCGGCCGTCGAACGTCTATCCGGCGCTCTCGATTCTGGGGAGATGATCGGAATTTTCGGCGACTTCGACACTGATGGAATCACGAGCACCGCGTTGCTAGTTCGGGCATTCTCTGGGCTGGGCGGACNNGTCCTCCCCTACCTCCCTGACCGAGTCGAAGAAGGACACGGGCTAAACACCGACGCATTGCGCCGCCTGCAAGAGAGCGGCGTCACACTGTTGGTGACTGTCGATTGCGGATCCACCGCCACCGATGAGATTAACTTCGCCGCCGAACTGGGGATCGATGTCATCGTCACCGACCACCACACGATTCACGGCGCTCCGCCTTCCCCGGTCGCGCTNATCAATCCCAAAACCAGTGCATCCCTGTACCCTTACACCGAACTCACAGGNGTTGGCATCGCCTTCAAATTGGCTCAGGCTCTGTATAAAAAGTTGGGCCNGGATCTGCCGCCGGATCTAATGGAGCTTGTTGCGCTAGGCACGGTCGCAGACGTGGGGCCGCTGACCGGCGAGAACCGCTATCTGGTTAAAGAGGGGATCGAGCGAATTAACGCATCGGCCAATCCNGGCATTCGCGCCCTCGCCAGAGTGTCAGGTTACGAGATGGGCACATTAGACGCCAACTCGTTGTCTTTNGGCCTGATACCACGACTGAACGCAGCAGGCAGGTTGGGCCATGCCGGCAACAGCCTCGACCTCCTGACATCAACTGACATCAACCGGGCAACAGCGATCGCATCGGAACTGGAAATTCAAAACCGCAGGCGTCAGACCTTCACTGAAAGCGGCGTTGCCCAGGCCGATGCGCAGATTCGACGCCAGCACCCTACTGATTCGCCTTCACTGATCGTCGTTGGCCACGCATCCTGGGAGCCAGGAATCCTGGGGTTGATCGCGGGAAGGATCAACGATTCGTACTACCGCCCGGCCATCGCCGTTCAAATCGGGACGAAAGTCAGCAGGGCCAGCGCTCGATCGATCCCTGAGTTTGATATCATATCCGCGATGGAGACATGCGCTCCACTATTCACAAAGTATGGCGGACACGCACGCGCAGCAGGATTCACGATCGCCACCGAGCGCATGCGCGAATTGGTGGCCAGGCTCCGCGAGATCGCCGACATCGATATGAAGGGAACGCAACTCCAGCCGGAACTTGCGATCGACTGCGATGCTTTGCCTTCGGAGGTCGAGGGGTCAAACTTTGACTTCGTTCAAGGATTGTCCCCCTTCGGCGAAAGCAACCCGACCCCAGTTTTTGCAGCGCGAGGAATTAGAGTTCTCGAGGCTCGCGGCGTCGGAGGAGGCAAACATTTGAAAATGCGGTTGGCAGACGCCGAGAAGTCGTGGGACGCCATCGCCTTTCGTCAGGGCTACCAAACACGAATCGCCCGAACCTATATCGACGTGGCATACAGCCTGGAATGGAACACCTGGCAGGGGCGAAAGACGTTGCAGATGATCGTATCAGATATCAAACCGGCAGGAAGCTAGACAATTTTTTGACTTGCCCTACTCCATGCCTCTGCGCCGGCGCTCGGCTCTCGTTCCCCGTTGACGAGGCGCGGGAGGCTCCGTCACTATCTGGTCGGCAGGAACGGAGCGGGCCTTAGCCAATAATAGTGGCACAGTGATTGCCAACACGATCAAAGCAATAAATTGCGCTTCCTGGAGACCAATAGCCCAAATCTTGTCTTGCCGAAGGAAAGTCACGCCGAACCTGCCAACGGAGTAAAGCGCGAAATAAAGCGCAAACAACATGCCGTCGGGTTTCAACCGATCACGTAGCTTCCAGATTATCACAAGAGCGAACATGTTAAAGATGATCTCATATGCGATCACAGGATGGACTGACACATCAATGCCGTTGGCGCAAACTCGAGCGTCGCTGGCGGGATTCGTCCAGACNAACGCCAGAGCGTTGTCCCACGCTTTGGCGCAATGCTCGCCGTTAACGAAGTCCCCCAGTCGACCGATCGTCTGCACGAACAAAAGCGCAGGNGCCGTCAAGTCNGCAATAATACCAANTGGATGNTTGAATATNCGGGCGTANNNNGCNGCGCCGAAGAANCCGCCCAACAGGCCGCCCCANAGCCCGATACCTCCNCTCCANATNGCGATGATCTGTCCNGGATTCCCNNAGTAGAAACNCCAGTTATCAATAACGTGCACAAANCGAGCGCCCAGGATNCCGCCGATNATCCCCCAGATNGCGATCGAGTAAATGTCGTCAGGGTCNATGCCNTTCATCGGCGCCCAGCGNCCAACCAGGAACACAGCCGANGCCACAGCGACAAAACTGAAGAATCCGTGCCANCTGAGCAGGAACGTGCCCAGNGAAACGAGATTGGGTCCGATCACAATGTCGATCATAAAGCCATTAGCTCCAAAAAGAATCGGCGCGAGTTTGCTGTTGATTGTACCGGATTATGAAGCTAAATCTAAGGCTGTCAGNTCGTCGATGTCAAGCAANTGAAATTCAGTTTTCGCNCATGCCAACCCTAGCANNCGATAGTCCNNGAGAAATNGAGGCCAGANCCATTGAAAGNGAACGTCGATAGCTTNCTGAACTATATGACCGTTGAGCGCGGNGTGTCGCCAAACACGCTTGCCGCATATCGAAATGACTTGTATCAACTGACCGAGTTTATCGAGTCCAGATCCGGAAACTCGAATGGCGGCGNGAACTGGTCNNACGTGAGTGACGAGGACATCTCTGACTACGTTTTGCATCTTCACGCGCTGGGTTACTCNGACACGACNCGAGCGCGCAAAGTGGCTTCCTCTAAGTCNATGTTCGGATTTCTGATCCANGAGGGCGAGATCCANAGNGACCCAACAGAAAATCTGNGNTCTCCTCGTNTCGGTCGGAGCCTGCCTGANGCCTTGAGCGTCGAAGAGGTNGAACGATTGCTCACGGCGCCCNAATCGCAACACACCCCTGAGTCATTGCGAGACCGGGCNATGCTAGAACTGCTCTACGCCACTGGCATGCGAGTCACTGAAATGGTGTCACTGGATATTGACGANATCGACCTTCAGAGCGGCNCTGTCCGGTGCCTGGGCAAGGGCGGCAAGGAACGNATGATNCCGATCCACTCCCGCGCTGTTGAAATCGTCGAAANTTATTTGGAGCAAGGCAGACCNGANCATGANGGCAAGAACTCCCAGCGCGCAGCCTTCCTCAACCGCCGNGGCGTCAGATTGACGCGCCAGGGNTTCTGGTTGATACTNAAGAAATACGTCAANCAAGTCGGACTGNCCAAAAACATCACNCCGCACACTCTGCGCCACAGCTTCGCNACNCACCTCTTGAGAGGCGGAGCGCAGCTAAGGCATGTCCANGAGTTGCTNGGCCACGCCAGCATCACAACGACCCAGGTTTACACGCATCTGACCACTGAACACGTCAGAATGGAGTACGATAAAGCGCATCCGCGAGCATGAGTCCNTCCATTTGTGAGACAATACATTCATGACAATCTGATGGCTGACGGAACATCGCCCCAGCCACCAATGGGAGACCAACATGCCAAGCAAACGAAAACGAGTAGCCTCACGACAGGCACANTTAAGCAGAANAAAACGCCGCGACCGTGTCAGGGTGCCTCATGAAGAGATCGCCCCAGACGTCTCNGGTTCGGCCTCAATGTCAGGCNNGGGCGNAGCTTCAANAGCAGTCGGCGCGNGTNCGAGTTCAGGGGCTGCNNCCGCGGNCATNGAACGTCCGGCGCTGCCAGTNCAGCAGCGTACACGGCGAAATCGGCCATCCAGGGTGCGANCNGAACCATTGCCTTCAAACACCCANTTGAAATCCGANTTAAANCACATCGGCNTNNTANCCAGTATCATGGTAGTNGCTCTGGCTGTTCTCACGNTCGTGCTNAGNTAAAACTNNCNAANNNNANANANGNTNNGNANTTAACNNAAANCATTTAGAGNCGGCCTGCGTTGGCGANCCGGGCCGGCGAATAAGCGNNAGACCGCGATTGGGGGCAGCCGTGGTCGTTTCAGAGAGAATGTTCGACAAAAGGCTTCGNNCCACGCCANCGGAACCTGGTGTNTACCTCATGCGAGATNGCTCCGGGAAAATTCTGTATGTNGGAAAAGCGGCAAGCCTGAGNCACCGGCTGTCTTCATACTTCGCCAGCTCCGCGGGGCTTCCTCCCAAGATTCGTCGAATGGTGANCAAGCTGNCGGATTTCGAGTTCATCGTCACAGAGTCCGAGCAGGAAGCTTTGATTCTCGAGTGCAACCTCATNAAGGAACACCAACCGCCTTACAACGCCCGACTCAAAGANGACAAGTCCTATCCNTTCATCAAACTGGACATGACCGAGGAGTNTCCCNTNGTCTACGTCACGCGAAAGGTNNCNGANGACGGNGCGCGCTACTTCGGGCCATACGCCAACGCGACNAGCGTCAGGCGCACNCTGGCAGTTCTGAANAAGTTGTTCCCCTACCGNTCNTGCACCAAAACCATCACCGGAACTGACGACCGACCCTGCCTGGACTACTACATCCACAGGTGTGTCGGTCCGTGCATCGGCGCGGCAAACAAAGATGAGTATGGCGAGATCATCGACCAGGTGGCGATGTTCTTGGAAGGCAAGACAGAAACCATCGTTAACGGAATCAAGACTCGGATGGAAGAGGCATCCGAGGAACTTGAGTTCGAGCGCGCTGCGGCGTTGCGGGACCAAATACAGGCTATTGAAAAGGTCCACGAAGGCCAGAAAGTGCTGCACCTTACGTCCGAGAACGTCGATATAATCGCAGCCGCACAGGGCAAACGTGAGTCATGGGTCGAAGTGTTTTTCATTCGCAAAGGCAAGCTGATTGGCCGCGACAACTTCCTGATGCACTCCACGCCTGACGATGACATGGACGAAGTTCTGTCAGCCTTCATCAAGCAATTCTACGACGCGACGCCTTACGTGCCTCCCAAGTTGATCGTTCGCCAGCCAATCAGCGATTCGGGCGCCATCGAGGAATGGTTAACACAAAAACGCCAGAGCAAGGTCCAAATTCATGTTCCGCAGCGGGGCGAGAAGCGAAAGTTGGTCCGGATGGTGGCGGACAACGCTTCTCAGGCCCTCGAACAGCTGACGATACGACGAATTCACGAAGAGACAAACAACTCCTCCGCGATGGAGGAGTTGCAAGAGGCCCTCAGTCTACCCAATATGCCTCGCAGGATCGAATGCTACGACATCTCTAACACTCAGGGGACCAATTCTGTCGGCAGCATGGTAGTGTTCGAGGACGGCAAGCCCAAAACATCTCACTACCGCCGGTTCAAAATCAAGACCGTCGAAGGCCCGGACGACTACTCGTCGATGAAGGAAGTTCTGACGCGCAGATTCAAACGACTATCAGAATCCAGAAAAACGAACAAATCCAAAGAACCGCAACAGGCATCGGAGAACGGCGCAAAGAAAACCGAAGCGTGGGGCGTTATTCCCGATTTGGTGATTATCGACGGCGGCAAGGGGCATTTGGGAGCGGCGTTGCAGGTCTTCTTGGAACTCGGCATCGACGACGTGCCACTGTCCAGTCTCGCTAAGGAGAACGAAGAACTGTTCGTCCCTTACTCTCCTGATGGTATAGTTTTGCCTCGAACCTCTCAAGCATTGTTCCTCGTTCAGAGGGTCCGGGATGAAGCCCATCGGTTCGCAATCACGTTCCATCGACAGCGCAGATCGAAACAAAACATCCAATCAGCGATGGATTTGGTCCCGGGAATTGGGCCGAAGCGCAAGCGCATGTTGATGCGCAAATTTGGGTCTCTAAAGGGCGTCCGAGAAGCTCCATTAGAAGACATCGCCGCCGTGCCAGGGATGACAATGAAGGCAGCCCGGGCCCTCAAATCTCACATCTAAGTGCGTTTGGCGAGTGTTACCGTTTAAGTTAGGTATGCTTCACGCCTGGCTGAGCCGTCAACTCTTGACCAAATTCTTAGTGTTTAAGTTAGGTGGCAGTATTATGATTCATAGAACTCGTCTCGACTCACTAGTCGTCTGAGTCCCGATTTCCGCCGTTCGAACCGCCGGTTGCCATATTGAGGAACGGGTTCAGCAAGTTGGTGAATTCCATCGGGAATATGAACTTGGTGGACTCGCTGGACCCAAGAGCTTTAAGGGTGTCGAAGTACTGAAGGCTCAACGTATTCGCGTCGATGTTCCGGGCCACTCCGTGTATTGTGTCGAGGGCGGTGCTAAATCCTTCCGCTCTGAGCATGGCGGCTTGCTGATCGCCTTCGGCTGTCAGAATCTCGGATTCGCGTGAGCCTTCCGCCCTCAGAATGGCGGACCTCTTTTCGCCTTCAGCCACGGTAATCGCAGATTCCCTCGTCCCTTCGGCTTCGGTAACTACTGCCCTTCTCACTCGCTCTGCTGACATTTGTCGATTCATCGCTTCCTGGATGTCTTGGGCCGGTTCGATCTCGCGAATCTCGACCTGCGTGACCTTGATTCCCCAGCGGCCCGTGATCTCATCCAACTTGATGCGCAGTTGCTCGTTGACTCGCTCCCGCTGCGACAGCACCTCGTCCACTGACATCTCTCCAATTACAGCCCTGAGAGTGGTGGTCGCTATACCTATAACGGCTGATCTGAAATCTACAACCTCGAGCACGGATAGTTCGGCGGCTTCTTCTATCACCCTCATATACACCAGGAAGTCAATGTCGATCGGCGCGTTGTCTGACGTGATGTTGGTCTGCCTGGGAATGTCGATGACCTCCTCACGAAGGTCAACCGTCTGGCTGGAGTTGATGAGCCAGAACAACAACTGTATTCCGGGCGGTCGCAGCCCGGTGAATTTTCCGAACGTGAATACCGCCAATCGCTCATACTGTTTGACGATCTTGATATATGGAAACACTCGAGTCCTCCCTATTCTTCATTAGCTGTTGCGCTTATGACTTTGAGAGTCAAGCCTTCGACTTCAGATACTATCACTTCTTCGCCCGCAGCGATTGTAAGTCCTGAATCGCTCACGGCGCTCCAAACCTCGTTGGCTACCTGAACAGTTCCGCGCGGCTCCAGAGCCGTCTTGGCCAATCCTGGATCGCCAACCATCGCCAGCACCTTGGAACGGTAATATACGCCCTTAGATTGCCGGATAGATACGAAGAGTGTGATGACGAAGACGGACATTATCAACCCAACCGCTGCAATGGCCCATATGCTCACTCCCATGGTTGGTGTGGGAATCGGCGATGGGCTAAAGTTAGCGAACATAAGGAACGCGCCCAAGATGAAACTCACCGCGCCAGAAATCGCGAAAACGCCCAGACCGGGAGCCAGTAACTCCCCGTAGAAAAGCGCCAATCCCAGCAACACCAGGCCCACACCGACCCAGTTAGCGGGCAGGTTGCCAAGCCCAAGGAATGCGATTGCCAATGCAATTACGCCAAATGCTCCAGGCAAAATCAAGCCGGGGTTGATCAACTCTATGATTATCAGAATGCCGCCCAGACTGATCAAAATGAATGTGATTTGAGGGTCGGCCACAATATCGAGGAATTTCTCGACGGCGTTGCGATCAATGGATTGAACCACGATATTTTCCGTCTGAAGCTGGACCTCGCCTCCGGGAACTGCCACGACCATGCCGTCCAGCTTGGAAACCAATTCGGGAATATCTGCGGCCACGATGTCGATGATTCCCAGGTCCAACGCTTCGGTTTCTGTGTACGAAACAGCGTCAATCACGGTTTTCCCCAGAGCATCTGCGTTGCGATTACGCTGGTTGGCGATGCTTCTCAGGAAGGCGGCGGCATCCTCTGTCGCCTTGGATTTGATAGTGTCAGGCAAATCCTCGCCCGACGCTCCGATGGGAGACGCGGCTCCAACATTGGTTGCAGGAGCCATCGCCGCGACCTGGGCAGCCGCAACTATGAATGTGCCTGCGGAAGCCGCATGCACGCCCGAGGGAGCCACGTAAACCACCACAGGTATCGGCGATCCCAGCATGGCTGTGACCATCTCTCGCGTGGTGGACAGCAACCCTCCCGGTGTATCAAGGCGAATAATGACGAATTGAGCTCCATCCGTCGCGGCCTGGTCTAGCACTCTCTCCAGAAATCGCCTAGCCACCGGATGAATCGCCGAATCGAGATGGATAAGGGCCGCGTGCGATGGAGTCTGCGCGCTCGCAGCTCGGGGCGCCAAGTGGGCCGAAACAAGCAACACGATTATTATCGCAATTAGAAACAGCGACAAAGGCTTCATGGCTACCTCGCAAAACTTTGATGAGGATTCCAGCCTGTAGTTGGTCTGATTATACCTGGGAATAATGAACGCACAGACAATCCCACGAATCGACGATGCCGACAGCACACGAAAGCGCCAATGAGGATCAAGCAGTCAATACGATAGCACCTGACACCCTAGGCCTTCGTACCAGTCGACATCGCGGCTGTATATCGGCATGCCTGTTTCCAAGGCTGTGGTTGCGTTGACTGCCTTGAGCTCTGCCAGCCTTATTTCTCCATGTTCATCAGGCACATCAGGCCGGTTTCGTGCATGAATTGAACCTGCGATCTTGGCAACATCGCCAGTGAGTGGAATCTGCTCAATGAACCTGATCAATGCGGACATGTGCATTTCGGTTTTGCGGTCAGATACGTAATGACTCCACAAGTGAAGGGCTGTGAACGCCGTCAACGCTAGGGAAACCTCCCCGGCCAGCAACTTGTCTATCAACGTGCGAGCGCCGTCATCGCCTGCCATATATTGAACCAACACGGACTCGTCCAATAACGCTAGTTCAGGCATGTATTTACTGTAGTGTGACCCAGTTTACGCACAACATATCTCGAAGTCTGATTGATTTAACGATTGCCGAATGCGTCTTTCGCAATGGCCCTAGCCTCTTCGTCAGTGAGTTCGACCGGCGACCCTATGGGTTGGTCTGCTTGCATGAAGATATACTCGTCGTTCCAGATCGTGCGTGCGCTTGTTTGCTGGACGCCCACCGATCGAGCGCCCCCGTCCAGCGCAAGCTCAATCGCTTGTTCGAGAAACTCCCTTAGTGGGATTCGCAATTCTGTCGATTTGGCTTTCGCGGCGAGATACAGGTCTTCGCGAATCGCAGCGTAAAGTTGCCTAGTCGGGCCTACTTGTTTTTGTCTTGGCATATCACGTTTATAATACTCCTATATTCCAATAGTGTCCACTCTGCACACGTCAGTCGTCAATCAAGTATCGTGCATTGGCTATTTTGTTCAATTAAATCATGTAATAATATCTCAATAGTTCTTTTGTGTCCGATCAGAGTGCTTCCTATGGCCCAAAGCATCCCTCATACAGTCTGGCGCTTGGTATATAATACGCGCCGTTATGAAGATTGTGATCGCGCCCCAAACATTCAAAGGCAGCATATCCGCGCTCGAAGTGGCAAACGCCATGCGAGACGGCATCGAATTAGAACTCGAATATGCTCAGCTCGAACTGGTCCCTGTTGCTGACGGCGGGGACGGCACCCTCGAAACACTCGTCGAAATCTCGAATGGCGAAATCAAGACCACGAAAGTGACAGGGCCGTTGGGTGTACCGCACACAGCGGAGTGGGGAGCGATGGGCGATGGGCGCACTGCTGTCATAGAGATGGCGCAGATATCTGGGCTCGCCCTTGTGGCCGTCGAACCGATCGACCGTCGCAATCCCCTAACTGCCACCACGTACGGCCTTGGAGAGGCAATCAAAGCGGCTCTTGACGACGGCTACCGACGATTCATAATAGGCATCGGAGGGAGCGCGACTAACGATGCCGGTGCAGGCATGGCCCAGGCGTTGGGAATCCACCTTCGGGACGGCGACGGCAATGAGCTGCCTTACGGCGGCGCAGCGTTGGCCGATCTTGAGTCAATCGATCTATCAGGGTTGGATCCTCGCGCCTCGGAGTGCGAAATAATGGTCGCATGCGACGTGAACAACCCTCTGACAGGGCCAGAAGGCGCATCGGCCATCTTTGGGCCTCAGAAAGGCGCCACGCCGGAGATGGTGGATCAGTTGGACGCAGCATTAGAAAAATTTGCGGCGATCGTCAAGCGGGATGTCGGAGTTGATATCGAGGACATGATGGGAGCAGGGGCTGCTGGAGGACTCGGCGGCGGAATGGTGGCGTTCCTGGGGGCGGAACTGGCCCCTGGCGTGGATATCGTCCTCGACACCGTGGAGTTCGACAAACATCTAGAAGGGGCTGATTTGGTGTTGACAGGCGAAGGCGCATTGGACAGCCAAACGGTATACAACAAGGCTCCTATCGGGGTCTCAAGACGGGCCAGCCAACGAGGAATCCCTGTAATCGCTATCGCCGGGACGCTCGGTGATCACTACCACATAGTGCATGAGCATGGCATCTCGGCCGCCACAAGCATACCCAATGGTCCAATGACATTGGAGTCAGCATCTGAACATGCGGCCCACCTGATCACTGACGCCACTCGACAAGTAATTCGCATGCTCAAAGTGGGAGGGCAAGTTTTCGGCCAAAAGGCCAAGTGAACAAATCGCCTGGCAGCGTCCCCTACCCCACCAATATCATGTGAACCTCTCCTGGCCCGTGGACGCCGGTCACCAACGTGTACTCAATGTCCGCTGAACGGCTGGGGCCGGAAATCAGGTTCATGTAACTACCCAGATTGCCATCAAGAAAATCTCTGCGCCGCAGCGTAAACAGTTCATCAAGGGTCGGCAACACCTGACCTCGCTCGACGATGGCTATGTGAATCGGTGGGAGAAGAGACACCAGACGACTCACTTGGGCGTTGGGGATCAATACACAACTTCCGGTCTCGGCGATGGCGTAGTCGACTCCTGTGATTCCGATATCAGCTCGTTCGGCCAGAGATCTGAGTTCGTCCACAGTGTGTTCAGATTGTTCGTCCGACGCCATAGGGACAACATCGACGCCCAGGGGGGCCAACCACGCCTCCATGATCCCGCTTTCCAAGACGTTTTGACGTGACCTGACCGCAAGATTGGCCTCAACGTCCCTCACGATTCCTACGAAATGATCACGAGCCTTGTCCAAGTCATCAAAACGCGCGACCTTCCAGCCTGCTCCGGTGGCGCTCTCTGAAAGGGAGTCCATGAGCGGCCCGGATTGTTCATCGATATAGGCTTGGATCGCCTGGGAGCGCGCGGAAACCGCGTCAGAATTGTCGCCGAGCGCGGAACTGCCTGTGCCGGTCAAATTTGGAGCCTCAGTTTGCGGACCCAAAGCCTGACGGATAGTGTTGAAAAACTCGTCTCGTGCAGTCATTTATTGCCGATGTTTTTCCATCTAGTCCGAAAGGGCTTAGACGCAATGGCTGGGAATTTTCTATGTTTGGTCCAACCTGACAACGGCGAAGGCAGTCGATCGATCCGCCCTCCGCGAACGAATGGCAGTTGCAACAACCGACCGCCAAGATTGGACAGCTTCATCATGAACGAAGATGAAACGCTGGCCCGCCACCCTTTCACAGCCGTGGATTCGGTCATCGAGATAGATTTATGCTCAGGATAAGTCTCTCCCTGGGTCAACTCCTTGCGGAGATACAATAGCATCCGAGGTATGTTTATCTTGACGGGACAGGCTTCTTTGCAGGCTCCGCAGAGCGTGGACGCGTAGGGCAGATCCTTGGCTTCGGACAGGTTCGTCAGCATGGGGGAAACGATGGCGCCTATCGGCCCAGGATACACCCAGCCATAGGCGTGCCCGCCGACTTTTCGATACACCGGGCAGGCATTGAGGCATGCTCCGCATCTCAGGCAGTACAACGCCTCTCTAAGATTTGGGTCCGCCAGCATCTTGGACCGTCCATTGTCGACAATGACCAGATGGAATTCTTCCGGGCCGTCAACCTCGTCCTCACCTCGAGGGCCGGTGACCGTTGTGACGTAGCTTGAAATTCGCTGACCGGTGGCTGACCGGATCAACAAACGCAAAAACAGTCCCAGGTCCTCGATGCTCGGCACAACTTTCTCCATCCCGGTGATCGCGACGTGAATCTTGGGCATGGAGGTGCACATCCTGCCGTTGCCCTCGTTGGTGACCAGCGTCACCGTTCCGGTTTCGGCAACTATGAAGTTCGCGCCGGTAATGCCCATCCCCGCGTCAACGAACTTTTGACGTAGCTGATCGCGGGCTTCCCTAGTCAGGTCTTCAATGTTGTCGTACATAGGAACGTTAAGTTTCTCCACAAACAACTCGGAAACCTCGCCTCGCGACTTGTGAATAGCAGGCGCAATGATGTGGAAAGGAGTCTCCTCGGCCAGTTGCACGATGTACTCGCCAAGGTCAGTCTCGACGGGTTCGATCCCTTCTTCTTCGAGGCGGTGGTTCAGCGCCATCTCCTCGGACACCATCGACTTGCCTTTGATGACCAACTCAATGCCCCGTTCCTTGGCAAGATTGACCACATAGTTCGAGGCGGCTTCGGCATCTGT
>PAIW01000117.1 GCA_002710885.1 Chloroflexota bacterium
CGCCAACTCCAGCGATGATCGAACGAATAGCTCGGTCCTCAACATCCATTACACGACGCCAAGTCATACCTTCAGGGCGGAATCCGTCCACCTGGCCTCTCTGGGCAGCGTTATCGGTGAGCGCCGCCAGCAGGTTGTGGGCCGATGCGACTGCATGGGCATCGCCTGTGAAATGGATGTTCACCTCGTCTTCGGGTTGAATCAGGGATTTGCCGCCGCCGGTCCCTCCACCTTTGATCCCAAATATAGGGCCAAGCGAAGGCTCCCGCAAAGTGGCGACCACCTTTTTCCCTAGTCGTCCGAGGCTCTGGGTCAATCCTACAGCCGTTGTTGTTTTGCCCTCTCCTGCCGGTGTCGGCGTGATCCCGGTGACGACGACCATCTTGCCGCGACGGCCACCTTTTTTGATAGCGCTGAGCTCAATCTTCGCCTTGAAGCGACCATAGGGAATTACCGATTCCCGGTCAAGCCCCAACTCCTCCGCAACCTCGGTGATCGGACGCATGTGCTATCCTCCATAATTGTTCTCGATTCGATGCCCTTGAAGAACGGACGCGCGAATTGTAGCATAAGCACTCGCTAAGTCTATTTCAGGAAATTTCGGTCTGTCAAGTTGGAACATCGGCGGTTTTGAAGCCGAATATCAAAGATTTCGTTTGTGGAGGGATTACCGTGAAAGGCGTTGTGTTTTTGGGCGACAGTGAATTGGACATTCGTGAACTGCCAAAGCCNTTCGCAGGCTCAGGAGAAGTCGTAATCGAGATGAAGGCNTCCGGGTTGTGTGGCAGTGACTTGCGGCCTTATCGGACGCCCAAGACGGAAAAGGCCGCTCCCGAGCTCCTGCATGTGGGAGGCCACGAACCCTGCGGCGTCATCGCAGAAATAGGCCCAAACGTGACGCAGGTGAAGGTCGGTGACCGTGTCATGATGCACCATTACACCGGATGCGGCGCTTGCTCGATGTGCCGAATCGGGTACACGCAGATGTGCCTCCATCATCACGAAGTATATGGTTCAACAGAGGACGGAGGGCATCAGGACTATCTGCTGTGCCCAGAATCGACGTGTATCAAGATGCCGGACGCGTTGACTTTTGAACAAGGGGCGGCGTGCGCCTGCGGAAGCGGAACCGCGTTCCATGCACTCAAGAGACTAGGCATCAGTGGGATGGACACGATCGCCATTTTCGGTCAGGGACCGGTGGGAGCATCCGGAACGCTGTTCGCTAAGTCGATGGGCGCTCGCGTGATCGCAGTTGACGTTATGCCTGAACGGCTGGAGCTTGCCAAAAAATTGGGAGCGGATGCCATCGTAAATGCCTCAGATGGCAACTCAGTTGAGGCTATCCGGCAACTGACTCATGGCGAAGGCCCTGACGCGACACTGGACGCCACCGGTATCTCACAGGTGCGGAACGATGCGGTTGACGCCGTGAAATACTGGGGCCGCGTGTGCTTTGTTGGGGAGGGCAACACGACGAATTTCGACGTCAGCCCGCAAATCATTCACAAACAACTGACGATTTATGGCTCGTGGACATTCAGCACTAGCGGTCTTGCTGAGGTCGCCGATTTCGTTGTTGAACGAAATGTGCCGCTGGACGATCTGATTACCCAGCGGTTCCAACTAGATCAGGCGGTTGAAGCATACGAGCTTTTCAGAGGTGCGACGACTGGCAAAGTGCTGTTCACCTGGGATTGAGTCGTGAAATGACCTTAGATACACGACGACTTGCCCGTGCCTGGAGCGGAAAATAACTCCTAGCGCGAAATGAATCCACCATCAATCACAAGTTCGGTGGCCGTGATGAACGAGGCCTCATCAGATGCCAGAAACAACACTCCGTTCGCCACTTCATGAACCTCTCCCGTCCTTCGCAATGGGGTCAGGCGGATATGCTCGTCCCGTTGGGACCGTTGTGGCATCGCCGTGGTCATCGGTGGCATGAATCCTGGATGAACCGAGTTGGCCCGAATACCGTCGGGGCCGTACTTGACCGCGATAGCTTTTGTAAATATTCGCACTGCGCCTTTTGAGGCGTGGTAAGCGGGGTGCCCGCCCTCGCCACCGACGAAACCCATGATCGAGGAAATGTTGACGATTGATCCGCCGCCAGTTTCTTTCATCGCTGGAATCGCGGCGCGAGTTCCCAGATATACCCCTGTGGCATTCACGTCCATAATGCGATTCCAACCATCAATGTCCATTGGGTCGGCGTAAGCGGTGCTGCTGATGCCCGCGTTGTTCACCAGTATGTTCAGTTTCCCAAATTGTGAAACCGTCTGATCAACCAGCCTTTGCCAGTCAGATTCGCTAGTCACATCCGTATGGACATAGACGCTGGTACCGCCCGATTCGGCGATCTGGGTCACGACAGCCTCGCCTTCCTCGTTTCGCATGTCTGCAACGACGACTTTGGCCCCTTCTCTGGCGAACATTCGGGCTTCCTCGGCCCCCATGCCATTTGCTCCACCGGTGATAATCGCAACTTTATCTTCCAGACGCATTTTGCACCTCTCAAGTGTATTGGCGGTAATTGTGAGCGAAATTCCACGATCTGTCCACTTATAGTTTACGCCCACAGGCATAGAGGATATAATCGCGGAAAATTCCAACCCTTACCCGACGGGAGGTTTCTGAAATGGCAGAACGCGGAGACGTAATTATCGGTGATGGCAACATCAAGTTTGGAATGGAGTACCGCGACTTGCTCTCCGACCAAGGCCTGTGCATCCATGCGCTGGGCGATGTGGACGGGGAAGAGGTCGAGCTGCTGAGGTTCGATTGTTTCGACCATGCGCCTCACTATCACTATGGCCCGGCGAAGCGCAATGAGCGTCTGATGCTCGACCAGACCACCGAAGGCAATCCACTGGACTGGACGATTTCCCAACTACGCACCCAACTGCCTGAGATGGTGCGNCGCGCAGGTTACGAAGAATTAGCGGATAGTATCGACGCCAATGCACTCGCCTCTACGCTCGACGAGACAGAAGCGAAGGCTCGTGAGATGTCGCAAGAGGGTCGGAGAATCGTGATCCACAACCGTGGCGACGTGATCGTAGAATCTGGGCCTGTCCGGTTTGGCATCGAGTACCGTCACCTCGGCGGCGACGAAGGCATCGCAATTCACGTCATGGGAGATGTCGGCGGCGAGGAGCGCGAGCTTCTCACATTCGACTGCTTCCAAAAAGCTCCCCACTATCACTACGGGCCGCGCGCGAAGAATCAGCGTCTTTACCTGGACAAAACTGCGGTTCCAGATCCGTTGACGTGGGCATTGGACCTGTTCCGGGGCGGAAAACTCGCTCCGATGCTCGATCGAGCAGGCTATCGCGACCATGCGGCGGGTTTGAACCCTGCGGTTGTTGCTCAGAGCGTCGCTCAAGTCGCGGAAGTTGCGACCAAGATGGAAGCCGAGAACAACTCCTAGTTAATCAATACGGCGAAACTGGGAACGCGAAGAGGCGATCAATATTGATCGCCTCTTCGCGTTAAGTCTGAATCTCCACACCCCGATTAGGTCAGCGAATCGATATCCGTCGATGCCATAGCCAATTTGCGACCCCGGAAAGCGTGAGCTTGTTGAACCAACCCCGTGATGACACACAGGTAAGGACAATCACCGAGGCGGAGTTTCCTGCTTGGGAGCGAGCGGCTGCTCTGGGTTTCGGCGAGCATACGACTGAAGCCAGGCAAATTCAGGTTAGGGGCACAACTGAAATCAGCCGGACCATCGGCGCTTTCCACAACAACAGGATCGTTGGGACCACATCTGCTCACACATTCCAGATTACCATTCCAGGCTGCGTGGTTCCGATAGCATACATAGATTGGGTGTCCGTCTTGCCTACGCATCGAAGGCGAGGGATCCTCACCAGGATGACAAAACACCAACTGGCGGATTNCCACGAGCGGGGAGAGGCAATCGCTGGACTCACCGCGACGGAGAGTTCAATCTATGAGAGGTTCGGATACGGAATCGCCTCTTGGGCTGAACACTGGAAAATTCGACGTGAGCATTCTGAAATGACCGTTGCGCCAAACATCGAAGGCCACACGCAATTCGCAGATCCGTTGGAAGCTCGGGCGATTTGGCCTGAAATATACGACAGTGTCAGTCCGAGCCGCTTGGGAATGTTCGATTACACGGAACAATGGTGGGACGCATTCGCGTCCGATCCAGAACACTGGCGCGAGGGCGGCAGCAAGTTATTCCACGTCGTGTACCAGACCAGTAACGGTCCAGAGGGAATAGTGTCCTATCGTATCCGAAAGAGAACTGAAGTAGTCGTGATATTGCTTCTCGGAACAACNGTTGAAGCGGAGCGTATGCTTTGGCGCCACTGTTTCGGCGTCGATCTTATGGATTCCATATCTGCGTCGAACCGTCCGACAGATGACCCGNTGCCTTGGATGCTAGCAGCCCCACGGCGACTAGAGCGTTCAGTCAGAGACAGTCTGTGGATCAGATTGATCGACGTTACAAACGCTCTATCTAGTAGAAGTTATTCGNATGATTGCCGTCTAGTCCTCCGCGTCCGCGACCGATTATGCGATTGGAACGACAGACGNTTCGACTTTGAGACCAGTGTGACAGGCGCTGTGTGCAAATCGACCACTCGTTCGCCGGACATTGTGCTTTCGGTCAGTGACTTGGCTTCAGTCTACTTGGGAGGCACAACGCTGGCAACGCTCCAGCNCNCCGGACGAATCGAAGAGCGCAAGACAGGATCGGTTCGNAATTTTGATCGCGCGTTTGTAACCCAACAGTATCCGTGGACACCCGAATTCTAATGAACTATTCCTCGGATTCGACACCTTTTACGCGTTGAGGTTCTTTCAGCGAATCGAGCGCAATTGCTTCTGAGTGACCAGTATCACGGTTGTAATGACCAGCAACGTCACGCCAAGCGTGCCGATTGCAATCCGGGGTCCGAACGCGTCGGCCATCAGGCCTGTTGGAAGAACGCCCAAGGGCATCAAACCGAAGTTCATCATGAACACGCTCATGACGCGCCCTCGGAACTGGTCCTCGACAACCTCCATCATCATCGACTGGTTCAGCGTGCGCCGGGTTGAATCACCGATTCCCAGAATCAACATGATGGCCGCCGCCGCATAATAAAACGGGAACAGCACGAGCAGCAAGAGCGCTATGCCAGACGCGAAACTGCCNAGGATCAGCAACATNCCTCGCTTCCAGTTCCCCAGCGCCGCGATGACCAGTGACCCGGCGAGNGAGCCTGCGCCCATGACTGCTATTAACAGTCCCATTGCCCTCGAATCCAGGTGATAGACNTCNACAACGAACACCGGCATCAANAANCGGAAAGGCATCGCAAGCAGCGAAGTCGCNAATCCCATGAACAAAAGCACCAAGACAAGATTGTTTCTACGGATATATTGCAACCCTTCGCCTATGTCTTTCAGCATTGCAGGTTTGCGAGTCCGCTGTGGAGCGGACGGCGACCGTATGAAGGATGTCATAAACAGCGCGACAATTCCGAGACCGCCAATAATGAAGTACACCTTGTCTGGGCCTGCCCAGGCATAAAGACCCCCTGCCAGGNCAGGGGCCAGGAGTGTCATCACGCTCATACCAGCGGCATTGAGCGCCATCGCGTTCGTGAGTTTGTCCCGCCCTACCAATTGGGGTATTATCGCCTGCCTAGCAGGCATCATGAACGACCAAGCGGTGCCTTGAACCAGGCCGGATATCATCAAATGCCACCACTCGATGTGGCCAGTGGAGATTACGAATGCCACTCCCAAAGAGAGAACGCCAGCGACACCTTGACCAATCTGAATCAGCCGTTTTCGTTGCACCCGGTCAGCTATCGCCCCTCCAAAGAGCGCCAAAACTAGCATCGGAATTGATGAACCGGCATTGACGACGCCGAGGAGCGCGGCTGACCCGGTGAGGTCNTACACCAGATAACCCCTGGCNAGCATTTGCATTTGCATGCCACCCATCAGCGCGAGCATCCCCAGCCACAGGTACATAAAGTCTCGGTCTTTGAGGGAGGAAAATGTGTCTCGCCAACTGGACCTCGGGCCAGCTTCCAAATGGCGAACGGCAGAGGCGATGGCGTCATTTGTTGGAGGAGATGTTGATTCATTAACCGAACTGCCACTGCCTGATGAACGGTTGTCGTTTCGGGAGTCCTGTCCTGTTGAAAAAGTGGGGGTTGAAGGTCCCGAATCTTCGCTCGAGTCGCTGGCGCTTGATTGAGCACCTGAATCATCATTCATGAAGTAATCGTACATTTTTGAGCCCAGCACGGCAAGGCGTAGGCGTGGCACGGTTGAAGAAATTAAAAGGGGCCCGAACTGCGAGCGGCGCTCAATCGCCGAGGCGACAGGCACTCACAGGTGTTCAGTTCGGACCCGAAATGAACGAAGAGGTAGGTCGCCACCTGAGCAACCCCGCAGATGATAACATAGCGACCAGTCGTCATCCAAACGCAGTCAGCAATTACGTTGCGAATAAATGTATTATGGAATACGTTCGATTTGGGCGGACTGAGTTGACCGTCAGCCGAATGGGGTTTGGCGGTTCCCACAAGTCCCGGAAATTACCTGGAGAAATACGACCCCAACGTTGACGCAGACCGGCAAGGCGTCATCAACGAAGTGTTGCGCGCTGTTGAACTCAGGGTAACGTAATTCGACACCGAAGCAGGTTACGGGAGCGGTGAGAGCGAGGCTCTTTTTCGGATGCCTTATCTCAGATTGGCAATAGAGTCTTTTTGGCTACGAAACTTTCTCCCACCACACAGGACGCCGGATGCAGCGTGGCAAATACTCTGGAGAGATTGCGTGTGGATTGCCTGGACCTGATTCAGATGCATGGGTTTTCATATAGCGATGAGGTGATCTCATTTATTCTAGGAGCAGGCGGACTGCTTGGAAAATTGGAGGATTTGCGCGACGACGGTCGTGTGAAGTTCAACGTATTCACAACTGAGGACAATAACCCTCGGGGTTACGATTTCGTACAATCGGGCCGATTCGACGCTGTCCAAATGACGTACAATCAGCTGCATCAACACCCTGCGGAACAACCTCGACCCTTCGGCAGCAGGTTTGAGGCGGAAGAGCAGGACATGGGCATCTGCACGATGCGGAGCCTCACCTTTGGGATTTTTCAGAAGTGGGCCAAATAAGTGAATCCAAATGACCATCATGATTACACTGGGGACCTGCTAAGTTTCATTCTGCCCAATCTTCTGGTGGATGTGGCCCTTGTTGGCCCGAAGACTCAGGAAATGGTTGAAGCCAATGTGCGCGTGTGCGAGGATTCGAGCCAGAGAGTCGATCTCGCGCAACTGCATGAAGAGTATGTCTGAAACGATCGAAGAACCACAGATATCGAGACGAGGGATATGAGCAACACACTCGGAGAAATGTTTCGCATTAGCACATGGGGAGAGTCCCACGGCGACGCCATCGGTGTCACAGTGGATGGTTGTCCTCCCAGGTTGCCGTTGGACGTTGCAGATATTCAAAAAGAACTGGACAGGCGCAGGCCGGGTCAAAGCGAAATTTCGACTCAGAGAAAAGAAGGCGACCAAGCAGAAATTTTGTCAGGCGTTTTCGAAGGTTTGACTCTCGGAACTCCGATTCTGGTGTCTGTCTGGAATCGCGACGCACGTAGTCGCGATTACGAGCATATGCGAACGACTTATCGGCCATCCCACGCCGACTACACGTACGACGCAAAATATGGAATCCGCAACTGGATGGGTGGAGGACGAGCCAGCGCTCGGGAGACGGTTGGGCGGGTCGCGGCTGGCGCCATTGCCAAGAAGTTCCTGGCGGCGGCGTTCGGGGTGGAGATTGTCGGTTACGTCAAACAGGTCTGGACGATCAACGCTCAGGTCGACCCGGACACGGTCACGCAGGCCGACGTTGAGTCCAATATAGCCCGATGCCCCGACGAAGACGTTGCTTTTCAGATGATCGAACGTATCAAAGAGGCCCGCAAAGACGGGGATTCGTTGGGGGGAGTGGTGGAGTGCGTTGCACGAAACGTTCCGCCCGGACTGGGCGAGCCAGTGTTCGACAAACTGGAGGCTGACCTAGCAAAATCGTTGCTCTCGATGCCTGCGTGCAAGGGATTTGAGGTTGGTTCCGGGTTCGCGGGAACCACAATGACAGGCTCGACCCACAATGACCCATTTTACAATGATGGAGGCCGAATTCGCACTAGGACCAACTACTCAGGCGGAATCCAGGGCGGCATCAGCAACGGCGAAAATATCGTCATTCGTGGAGCGTTCAAGCCCACCGCAACCATCCTCCAGGCGCAGGAGACTGTCGACAACGAAGGCAACGCCGCCGTAATGAAGGGCAGGGGCCGTCATGACCCTTGTGTCCTACCCAGGGCAGTGCCAATCGTGGAGTCGATGATGGCCCTCGTTCTGGCAGATCATGCGCTCAGGCATCAGGGTCAAACCGGGATCACATTCGAGTGAAATGGTCGAAATGCCAAACGCGTCGAACATGTGATCCAGACCGACACGTCATGATTTCCAATGACGGAGGCATCAAAACCTAGACGACTGGTGATGTCCCTCCGTCGATGTTGACTGCGATTCCTGTCAGATAGCTGGCCCTCTCGGACGCCAGGAACGCTATGACGTCGCCAGCCTCGGCGGCTTCGCCTACGCGGCCCAAAGGCACGCGGCTACCCATGCTCTCGTACATTCCTTCGAGTGTGTTGTCGGGGTTGTCAGACATCGTGCGCTCGAAACGAGATTCGTGCTGTCCGCTTTTGATCAACCCGATGCAAACGGTGTTTACCAGGATGTTGTCCTGAGCGAATTCCTTAGACATAGCTTTGGTCACGGCAATGCCCGCTGCTCGGCTCACTGAGGTAGGAACTGATGCCGCGGCCGGCGCCTTCGCGCCCAGGTTGGTCACGTTGATAATCCTTCCGCCACCCTGTTCTCTCATGTGCGGAATCGCCAGGCGACAGAATCTTATGGCTCCGAAGAGTTTAAGGTCCAAGTCCGTTTGCCAACCTTCGTCTGTCACGCTCTCGAAGGGGCCGGCCGCAGACGTGCCGGCGTTGTTCACGAGAATGTCCAAACGACCGAACTGCGACAGCGTGGCGTCAATCACCTTCTGGACGCCCTCGGCAGTGCTGACATCCGCAGACACGGCCAGCACCTCGCCTCCCGTCGCCGCGCGAATTTCATCGGCAGCTCCGTTCAACACATCTTCTCGCCTCGCACAAATCGTCGCCTTTGCGCCCTCAGCGACCAACGAAAGCGCCGCCGCTTTGCCGATACCTTCGCTTCCGCCTGTCACTAGCGCAACTTTTCCCGTTAAACCAAGGTCCATGAAGTTCTCCTCTTGAAACCCGCGATTTTGTGTTTAAGTATGCCTATCATTCTTATTTTTCATTGCGGTACGCCTCGTCTAACAAATCCGTAACGTATCGAACCTCTACGAGCATGTCATTTTCCCCAACACCCATCTGCAACTGCATCAGGCAACCTGGATTTGCTGTCGCCAGAACGTTGGCTCCGGTCTCCGCCACGGCCTCCATCTTCGTTTTCAAGATTCGGAGTGAAAGATCGCGTTCGGTGAACATATAAGTTCCACCGCCGCCGCAGCAGATGTAGGAATTTTGAAGCTCTACAAATTCGACGCCGGGGATTGAGTTCAAGATAGTTCGAGGCGGCGCAGTCAGCCTCTGAGCGTTGGATAGGTGACACGAATCCTGGTACGTCACCCGATAATCCAGGGATGCGGTTGGAGGAACGAACGGCAGACCCACCAGATACTCGTGGACGTCCTTTATCAATTTAGATAGTTTGAGTGCTTTCTCAGCGTATTCGCTGTCGTCTTCGAGCAGTTCATGATATTCCTTCATTCTCGACCCGCATCCTGCTGACGCAACGATGATCGCGTCTACATCCTCAGCCAGGAATCCGTCAATGTTTTTGCGAGCAAGATCGCGGGCGGTGGACAGATCGCCGATGTGAGAGTTCATGGCTCCGCAACAAACTTGATTTTTGGGAACCACTACCTCAGCGCCGTTGCGGGTCAACACCCGGACGACTGCGTTCATCTGTGGGCCGTGTACCAGAGGCATGACACAACCAGAGAGAATAGCGACGCGATTGGTTTTTTCGCCTTTGGCGGGAATCACCTGCCCGCTTGCTTTGAAGGTCGTCGATGGAATCTCCGGCATTGAGCTTTCCATGTCGGCAAGGTCGGGGGCAACACGCTTGAGCAGGCCTGAATTTCGAACCATATTTTGCAGTCCCGAGTTCTGATAAAAACGCGCCGCGCCGACGGCCAAGCTTAATCGGCCTTGCTTCGGCACGACCCACTTCAAAGCAGCGCCAGTCGCCATGCCCTTAACAGAATTCCTGCGTTTTTCCGAAACCTCGGCCATCGTCGTTTCTATAAGTTTACCGTATGGTACTCCAGACGGGCAGGCGACTTCACAAGCACGGCACTGAACGCACAAATCCCAGTGGCGCATCACCGGTTCCGTCATCTCTATACGACCCTCGTTGACCGCTTTCATCAGTGCAATGCGGCCGCGCGGGGATTCAGTCTCAAGGCCGGTTTCAAGATATGTCGGGCACGATTGCAGGCAGAACCCGCAGTGGACACACTTGTAAAGGTCTGATTCGTCTGCGCCTCCCAGACCTGAAAAGAGACGTGAAATGCTGAGTTTTTGCTGTTCGTTCGGCATTGTCATCAGATTCGTCCAATGAAACGACCGGGGTTAAGAATGCCCTTAGGGTCGTACTGCTGTTTCATTCTTCGCATTATTTCGATGGAGTCTCCCGCTTCTCCCCATACATCAAATTCGGATTTCAACTCGACAGGGCATCGTTCGATAATTGCTGAGCCTCCGAGGCTAAGAGCTCTTCCACGCAATGCTAGAATCGCATTGCGTGATGATTCCAGCTTGTTGTTTGTGTTTCCTGATTGCCAAAATACCATGACGTTGCCATAACCCGGACTAGCCACGAGAGAAGGGGCATTATCAGCCAGCGACGCTTTGATCGCGTCAATATATATCTGGACTTGGTTCGGAACCAAGGACACGCGAAGCACGACTTCTGGCGGAGCCTGATCAGCCCATCCGTAGTCAGAAATGCGCCTCCAGAGATCAAGAGCAGAACCGCCATCGACGATTTCAATGGTCGTCCCGCCGCCTGCCCGGCTGGCCTTAATAGTTTCGTCTACCATACGGGCCAGACCACGAGGTCTGCCGCCCAATCTGACAGCCAAATACTGCTCGCCTTCAATATTGCTCATGCCTGTTGCGGAAAACACTCCGTGGTCGAACACGTTCAAAGCCAATGGTGTCACTTGTCCATTGAAGATGGAAAGCGCGACATCGCCGCATGATTTCGAATTGTTGAACGCGGCCAACACCGTCTTCTCATTGGCAGGTTTAGGAGTCAGCTTGAACGATACTTCGCATACCACTCCCAGGCTTCCTAAGCCGCCTACATGCAACCGTGCCATATCGTATCCGCTGACGTTCTTCACGACCTGTCCACCGCTCTTTGTTATTGAGCCGTCAGCCTGCACGACCTTCATTCCAAGCACAAGATCGCGCGGGTTCCCATACTGCCATTTCAGAGGGCCGCTGGTACCCGATGCNAGGATGCCGCCGATAGTGGCNTTATTCGACAATGCCGAGTCCATTGCGAGGAACTGATTATTTTCCGCGAGAATCGACTGGACGCTGTCGAGGGTCATGCCAGCTTCGAACGTCGCAGTGAGGTCTGCTGAGTTGATGGATACNGGCTGGTTGAGCGATGTAGTGTCCAGAGCGATGTCTGGAGTTTGAGCCGCATTGCCCAGCGACAGGCGAGTCCCACCGCCCACCGGCATGACTTTCACATCATGGGCATGGGATTCTGACAATATAGAGCGAATGTCATCAATATTCTTGGGTCTGACGGCAACCGGGATCGGACGGCCATCAACCGAGTATCGGGAATCGTCGTTGATCACGCTTTCTGGCCCGAGGGAACGTTCGATTACCCTGACGGGCAGGTCACTTTGGTCTGAGTTCATCGAGCTGGTCCAGACTCCCTAAACATAAGCGCCGGGCCCAACACGCGCGATTGCGGCAGCCTGACGAACGTCGCCACACGTTGCGCCAGTTGGGAACACTTTTCCGGGATTCAGCGAATCTTCGGTCGCAAAAGAAGGTTTCAATTTCGCCATNACAGCCAAGTCAGATTCGTTGAACATGAGCGGCATGTGGTCTTGTTTCTCCAAACCAATGCCATGCTCACCTGACAACACCCCTCCGACCTCGACACACAACTCCAGGATTTCGCCGCCGATCTCAAGAGCGCGTTCGGCGTCTCCGGGAATCCTCTCGTCGAATAATACCGAAGGATGCAGGTTGCCGTCGCCCGCGTGCAACAGATTTGCTATGGGATACCCGGTGTCAACAGACATTTGCCTGATTTTTGAAAGCACTTCGACCAGTTTTGTCCTCGGAACGGTGCCATCGACAAGGAGGTAGTTTGGCGCGAGCCTGCCCAGCGCTCCAAGCACGCCTTTGCGGCCAGCCCACAGCCTCTCGCGTTCTTCGGCGTCGGTNGCAGTACGAATTTCTATGGGCCGGAATCTGTTGCAGACCTCCTCGACGGCCTCGACTTCTTCTTCCACTGATTCGGTTATGCCGTCGACCTCCACGAGCAGAACTGCGCCCGCTCCTTCTGGGTAACCTGCGTGAACTGACGCTTCAGCGGCCTCGATGCACAGGTCGTCCATCATTTCGAGGGCGGCAGGGACAATTCCTGCTCCGATGATGCCGGACACGGCAGCGCTTGCATCGTCGAGGTCTTTAAAAATCGCCAATAGTGTTTTGACCGATTCAGGTTTGGTCAGNAGGCGGACAACCACTTTCGTNACGATGGCCAACGTTCCCTCAGAGCCAACGAGAATCCCNCGGAGATCGAAACCGACCGATTCGCGAGTNCGGCCACCGATCCACTGAATCGTGCCNTNAGCNAGAACGACCTCCATNCCCAAAACGTGGTTAGTGGTGACGCCATAAGCCAGGCAATGTGGGCCGCCAGAATTTTCGGCCACGTTGCCTCCAATCGTGCAAGCGCGTTGGCTGGAAGGATCGGGGGCATAGTAGAGGCCCAAGGGGGCAACGTGAGTTGAAAGATCAAGGTTCACAACGCCGGGTTCGACCACCGCGATGCGGTTTTCGGTGTCAACTTCCAGAATCTTCGTCATTCTGGTCATTGCGATCACCACGCCACCATGTTCCGCGATGGCTCCCCCGCTCAACCCAGTGCCAGCGCCTCTAGCCACAATTGGAAGTTCGTGGCGCCGCGCGACTTTGACGCATTCTGAAACCTGCTGGGCGGTCTCAGGAACTACAACAGCCAACGGTGTGGCTTTGTCAACAGCGCCGTCGTACTCAAATACGATCAAGTCTTCCGGCGTNTCGATTACGTAGACGTCGCCAACAGCCTGTCGAAGTTCCTTGAGGGCCGAGTCCATTTCGGGATTCACCTNTCACCTCTCTTCGGAAGCATATAGTAGTGGATGCNACCAAAAGGACGCAACAATACAANAAACCTTGCCAGGTGTCGATTCTCGAAATCGGGGCGATTCTTTGNGCGCGTCAGGAATTGACAAATACCCGATTCCATGAGTAGCTTAGAAGCANGNNTATATGTCCATTGTTAACCTTACGCCGACACGCATTGACCGAGAGGTAACTCGATATGAGTAAACGAGCATTGGTGACTGGCGCAGGCGGGTTCATAGGCCACCACCTAGTAAAGTATCTCGTCGACCGAGGGTATTGGGTCAGGGGCGTTGACGTCAAAGAACCTGAGTACGAGTCGACGTCCGCCCANNAGTTTGANCTGCTTGATCTCAGGCGACGAGATAACTGCCTTATAGCATGCCAGGGCATTGATGAGGTATACCATCTGGCAGCGGATATGGGCGGCATCGGATACATTACGGCTGTCCACGCCGAGATTACGTCCAACAACGTGTTGATTAACACCCATATGCTCGAAGCCGCTAGTCGAGCAAAGGTNGAACGATATTTTTACTCGTCGTCTGCNTGCATCTACCCTGCGTACCTACAGAACTCCGCAGACATCACACCCTTAAAGGAAGCCGACGCCATGCCCGCGGAACCCGAAGAGGGCTACGGATGGGAGAAGTTGTTCACCGAAAAGCTGTGCCAATACTACAAAGAAGATCACGGTTTAGAGGTACGTATCGCCAGGTTCCACAACGCCTACGGCCCCTTTGGAACGTATGACGGCGGCAAGGAAAAAGCTCCGGCGGCGATCTCCAGAAAAGTCGCGTTGATTCAAGACGGGGACGACATTGAGGTGTGGGGCGACGGCCAACAGACTCGCTCGTTCATGTACGTCGATGACTGCGTGGAAGGCATCTACCGGATAACCCAGTCGCATGCCTCAGAGCCTTTAAATCTCGGTTCCGACAGAATGGTCACAGTGAACGAACTTGTTGACATCATCGCCAACGCCGCTGGGAAAACGGTCCGCAAACAGCACGACCTCACCAAACCTCAAGGCGTCAGGGGTCGCAACAGCGATAACTCCAAGTTGGCTGATTTGTTGAGTTGGGAACCCTCGGTTACACTGGAAGAAGGGTTGGCAATCACTTACCGTTGGATCGAATCTCAGCTAGCTGCTGAGGGACGAATTTCTCAGCCAGCCAACGTCGGTTAATCTGCAATTGCAGGTCTCGACTTGGAGACTCAATTGACGAGACTGCTGGTAGTTAACCAGTACTATGCCCCTGACTTGGCTTCGTCTGGTCAGTTGCTTGCCGAACTGTGCGAGGCGTTGGCGGCCAGCGGCATGGAAGTTCATGTTGTGGCCAGCCAACCGAGCTACACCGAGGGGGCCGCGCCCGCCGCAGAATTCGAAGTCCTGAACAGCGTAAACGTTCATCGGGTGTCCGTTGGCGGCTCGGTCGGACGTGAACGAATGCGAACTCGTGCCGCCGGTTACGTCAAGTTTATGTTCAACGCGTGGAATAAAGCTCGGGCCTTAGCCCGTAAGTTACAACCTGATACTGTCTTAACTCTCTCGAATCCACCCTCTGTTGGCCTAATCGGTGCGCAAGTATCCCAAATGATCAACGCTCG
>PAIW01000118.1 GCA_002710885.1 Chloroflexota bacterium
GGCGCTGCTGCGGGCGCTGCCGCCTCGTCAGCCGCACACGCCGCGGCTACTATCGCCAAAATGGTCATCGCTAATGCGAGACCAAATAACTTGGAAGTTCTCATAATGTTAGCTCCCTCTGGTTTACCTTGTTTCCGACGATTATGCGACGCCTTGATCTTGCTCATTCGATCCCGTAATAAGTCAGGATGACTGGATATCATAATATCGTCGTCGCGGTCAAGTAGATATAGCATCCACGAAAGCGAGTTTTTCGAACAAATCTACATCACTATCTGATGAGATTTCGCCCCACCCACGTGGCGGTGTGACATGGATAGGGTGCCGATAAATATTCTACGCAGGCGGACGCAACGCAATGTCCCACAAACCCTCTCGATAATCATCGGCTAATGATTTCTAGTAACTCCATTTCGTCTCGAAACGGTAGCCCTGCTTGGATAGACACTTCCCTGGTGTTTGCGTGAATCCAACTATAAAGCTCAAAGTCCAAGTACCTCATAACGCTCGACGCCAGTATGAATCTGACGTCACCCGATTGGATCAATTCATTCAGAGCGGATATTTCGGTGACGCGAGTTTTGTTGTATTCAGAGTAGAGCGTCAGAATAGGCTCACCGGTGACGAAGGAGACTCTGGCGCTGGTGTTGTATGTGTCGGCGGCAAGAAGGTATCGACTGTCGCCTCTGTTTTGGCGAACGAAGTTCAGCACGGCGTTCAGGTTGTCGATTTCCGTTCGGACGATTGATGTAATCAGGGTTCCCTGGAGCTGGGCCTGTGATTGTTGAGGTTGGGGACCCCGGTTGTTTCTAGACCCCGCGGACAACGGCGCCGCCACCTGGTCGAATCCGATCCTGCCCAGAGTGTCGTTGCGTGGTTTGAGGATATTGTGGAGGCCCACTGTTGTGTTGAGGAAGATGATTCCGGCTGCCGCGACCCCCACCACGGAGATTGCGAGGGCGCCTTTCGATTTGCCCCATGAGTTTGGCGTAATCGCCCATATTGCCGAGCCAGCCGCCAACAGTAGGCTCGCGTAGGCACAATACTTGAAATAGTCGCCAGAGTCGCGCACGATCCAAAAAGTGTCCGCGCAATATAGGAAGCCCGCAGCCGCTATCCACCAGATCATGCCCGGCCCCTTGAATCGACCGATTAATGCAGCGATGCCGATTCCGGACAACGCGGCGACTGCCGGCATTGCCGACGTCCAGTAGCTGGTCAGCCTGACCGAAGCGCCGCCGAAACCGACCATGGCTACGGCCATCCACACGATCCACAGCAACCCGAGGCCGGATGTCCGCCGCCACAAGGCCAACATGAGGGCGACCGCTCCGATCAGGGCACCAGGAAACAGCGAGATGCCCAATATAAGGCTCAAAGGCCCGGTGACGAACCAGAGGAAGTCCTCTCTATGCCTGGAGCCGTATTCCAAACCTCCGAATCTTTCTCGAAGGTTCCATCCAAATATCATGTCCCAAACGTTATCCGCGTGCATCACGCCATCGTACGCGCCGGAGGTCAACGATATCAGCGTCGGCCACCAGAAGGCCGACACCAGAAAGACCACAGCCGATATTCCCGTGATTCTGGCCAAACGGGGCCAAGTGGTCCAACGGTGCGTCAAGGCGAGGACCGCGAACGCAGGGGCAGGCAACAGCCCCTGCCAGAGCTTGACCATGAAAGCCACGCCCAACACCGCGGCGGCGATGTAGTAGTATCGCTCGTCTTTCTCCTGAACCGCTCGAACAATAAAATATGTGGAAATCAGGATTGTCAGGCTCGTCACGGGTTCAAGAAATACGCCGCGTGAGAAGTTCACGTCCAAAGGCATGATGGCCAGCATGAGGGCAGCTATCAGGGCAGAGGTTGTGCCGTGACAGCGTTTCACTATCACGTACAGCAAAACGACCGATGCAATGCCCGACAGGGCGGCGGGCAAACGCAGGGCGAGGTTCGTTGGGCCAAGCAGCGCTATGAAAGCCCCTTGAAGCCAGAAAAACACTGGAGGTTTGTCCGCGAGGATCGAACCGTCTACGTATATGCTCGGGTACAGCCAGTTATGGAAGGAAGAAGTGGTGTTCTTGGAGATGGCCGAATATATCGCGAGCCCAGGGTGTCCATGGCTCAGGTTGTACAAACGAAGCGTGGACGCCACCAGCACGATGACAACCAAAGCGCCACGTGACCCGCACAAGGATAAGGGGACTAACCGTGATATGTTGGTCAAGGATTCATGCCGGCAAATCCCAAGCCCGAGCGCTTTCATTCGATCGTGTGCATCAGTTGATGCGCGTTGGATGATATTAGCATCTCCTGTTCTGGTCAACGGTTGCCCAATATGTGGGCCGTGGCGTGGAGTCGCGTTCAATTCCCATACTGATTGGATCGGAATCCAATCGGCTTTAAATCTTTTCCGTAAACTGCGTGTTATTGCTGCAACAGAGCGAGCATCCGACGCGATTGCCGCTTTGATTATTTCCCTACACATCGGGAACTTTGTGATGGTAAAATTGGATACATGAATATGATTTTGATGTGCCCCGCTTGCGGGCGTCAGAATGCTCTCGATGCCACGTACTGTGAAGGTTGCAGATCAGGCCTTGGACGAGGCCACCAGGTTACCAGCGAAGAAGCCGATGACATAATGCTGAAACGCCGGTCTGTGGATCGGAGACGGCGAATTCTTCGCTGGGGCACGATTGCGGTAGTTTTGGCTGTTGTGTTCGGCTGGATAGGTTGGCAGACGATGGGAGGCGCCAATCGTTTGATCTCGCCGGTCTCAGTTATCAGCGCCAACCCCATCGCGGGCGACTGGCCCATGACTCAGCGAAGCCCGACCCACGCAGGTTTTGTCTCGGACGCCGTCCCTCTCCCTGAAGGGCGGGTGAGGTGGCAGTTTCACACCGAAGCCCCAATCCTGTCGTCTCCGGCGGTGGTTCAAGGGATAGTGTATCTGAGCACGGGCGACAAGCGGGTCGTGGCATTGAAGGGCGACACTGGAGATATATTGTGGGAGCACCAAGTCACTGGCCCGGTGGACTCGTCTCCAGCTGTCGCTGGCGATCTCGTCTTCGTTGGCCTTAAAGACGGAAGACTGTTGGCCCTGTCCAAGGCGGACGGGACGACTCGGTGGGAATTCTCCACCGGAGACTTGGTTTACTCCTCCCCGTCGGTTTATCAAGGGGTAGTCTACATCGGGTCCAGCAACAACAAGCTCTACGCGCTAGATGCTCAGACAGGAAAGAAACGCTGGAGTTATGAAACGGATGGCAGAATTCTATCTGATCCCGCCGTGCGTGAAGAAGTGGTTGCTATCAACTCCCAAGATAGACATATGTACATCGTGGATGCTGACACAGGAAAACATCGACTTGGGATGCTGACCGCCGATGCGAGAGGCTCGCCTGCCCTGGATGATGAATTGGCTTATGTTGCCGACAGCCGAGGTCTGTTGATGGCGGTAGACTGGACCAAGCGCGAGTTGCCGTTTGAATTGACGGCGCGATGGGTTCGGACACAGCTATTCGTGTGGCAACTGGTGGGCACTTTGCCGCCACCGAAGGGGTTTGTGTGGCGTTTCTGGAATCCGCGCGAGAGCTTTGTCGGCACTCCGGCGTTAGGCGCGGGCATGGTTTATGTGGCCGCTGAGTCTGGCGCGGTTTACGCTCTGGACCGTTCCGACGGCCAATTGGCGTGGAAGTTTAAGGCAGACGCCGTTTTGAAAGAATCCCCATCGGTCGCGGGTGAGACGCTTTACGTGGGAGATGTGAACGGCGTCATATATGGCGTGAACGCCCTCACGGGTGAAGGCATCTGGAAATTCAAGGTTGACGGTCGCATTTCATCCACGCCTGTGGTTGGCAACGGGATGCTATACGTCGCCTCGGACAATGGGACTCTTTACGCGATTGAGTAGGCGCCCGGTAATCTTCGCCCTATAAAATATGTCAATGCGGCTGGGTTAATTATGAGGTGATGTCGGCTCGAAACTTCGGTTGACGAATCTCTGATTCAATCACTCAGCATCAGGCATACAGATTGTCATTATTTTATTGATGTGACGAATATCCACAGATGATATGACGACAGTGGCCACTGCCAGGGAATCCGAAGAGTGGGACGGCAAAGCGCACTGGAACCCCCAATGGTTTTGGCCGCAAGCAATTCTGTTTGAATTTGGCGCGGCTGAGATCGTGGCCGGGCTGAAATACCGCCGATTGAGCAGACCCCGATTGATGTGGCCCACGATAATGATATCCAGCGTCGTCGTCATCGGCGTTCTGGCAGACCTCGCGTTCGTTGACAGGGGCTAGGTTGTGGTGACGGCAATAATTATCAATGCGCCTCATGCTCTTATCCTGTTTCTCTTACAACGAGCCGATTACAATAGCTTCGAGGAGNGGATGCCTAACGGCGTNAGTGGAGGTCTGGACCGCCTCGTGANGATCGGATCCCTGGNTTGCGGTTTTGCTGGCGTTCGTTGTCATTGTTCCGCCTGAAAATACGGCTGAAAAAATCGCATAGGCTGAGGAACAAATCACGCAGGGCATGGACCGGATTCGCATAGGTGACGCTCAGTGTGCCATTTCCGGTTTTGACGAGACCATTAATATCGCGCCTGAGATGGCTCAGGCCTACCATCATAGAGGCAAGGCTTACAGCATATTGGATCGGCACGGACAGGCTATTCAGGACTTCCATGAGGCGATCAGGCTCGATCCTCAAAACGCGCAGGCCTCCTTTTCTCGGGGAGTGTCATTGGATGTTCTGGGCGAGTATCAACGTGCCAAGTCAGACTATGATGAGGCCATCAGGCTCGACCCTGACGATGGAGTGGCGTACTAAAACCGCGCGGTCGGTCACACCCGTTGGGCACGGATAGAGAAGCCCAAGCAGACGCCGATCGAGCAGATGGACNGGGATTTGATCCTTCGCTCCTTGGAAATGCCATGAACGCGGCGAGAGCAGAACGCTAACCAGTCTAATCACTGACTCTGAGTAATGTTCTAAACAGTGACGTCAGCTTGATGGTTTTTGACCAGTGATGATGTCGGCGTTCGCGTATGCTGTGCGTCTCAATCACTGCTCGATTATTGAGGTGTTATTGCAGACATCTGGAATTGTACATGGCGTCTAGAAATTGCACGTTGCCGGAGGACTCGCCCCCTAATATAATTCCGCATNTCACACGAACAACACGAACGGTTGAGAGCAAAGGCGAGAGTTCAAATGCCTTTCATTCAAAATTCAAGTTTCAGGTAGCGTGATTTGCGATTAACATTGGCCGTCCACTCGATCTCCCAAATGGATTTTGGATCCAAGACTCAACTGGAAGGAACGCGNCTCCAGATTGATGTGGAAGAGNTGCGCCGTTGCATTCTCCAAGACCGCAGGCTTCAGAGTGTTGACCTGGAAATTGCGCGCGCTGGCGAGTCATGCCGCGCAGGTTATGTGTTCGACATCATAGAACCGAGGGCGAAGGAGCCAGAATCAGGCGCCGACTTCCCTGGAATCCTGGGGCCGGTGACTCCAGTGGGACAGGGCGCCACTCATGTTCTGAGAGGAGCCGCTGTGACGGTTGTTGATGGCGGACAACCGGGAGGAGAGCTCGGATACGAATCTCGCAGGGGCGGCGTCTCGAAGATACTTGAAATGAGCGGCGAGGCGGCCAAGCGTTCGTTATACGGCGATCTTCAGCATCTAGTGATGGTTCCCCGCGCCTACCCGGATATCGAGCGTCATGCTGTGCTAAACGCTCTGCGGGTGGCGTCGTGCAAAGCGGCGGTCTTTTTGGCTCAGACCGCGCTGAGCCAACTCCCGGACAGCACGCTTGATTTTGAGTTGGAAGGCCCGAAATCGGGAAACGGAAACCCGCCTCGTGTCGCGTACATCGGCCAGATTCACGGCCACCAGCACGGGACCGAATCTGACGAACACATACTCTANGGGGCCAACACTCGCGGGATGATGCCGACTCCTCTACATCCCAACGAGTGGATGGACGGCGCGGTTGTGATCTCGTATTCCTGGGGCGCCAGAGGGCTGGAGACATACTTCTACCAGAACCACCCGATCATCGGCGAACTGTATCGCCTGCATCAGTCAGGGCAAGCGAACTTCGTCGGAGCCATTGCCACAATCTCGTCGGACCAGGAAAGCGAGATGAAGCGAAACAGCATGATGGCNGCGCAGATTGCTAAATGGAACCTGGGAGCTGANGGGGTGGTCCTGACAAAGTATGCCGGAGGGGCTCCGCATACCGACATGTTCGAAACGGCGCGGCAGTGCGAAGCTTTAGGCGTTAAGACGGTGGCGCTGACCAGCGACACGGCGTCCGACAGTCGAGCAGAGTCAGCCTTGCTCATCAACACTAAAGAAGTGAACGCNATCGTGAGTCANAGCGAAGGCTCTGACGTGCGCTTCCAGCTTCCGACGGTGGAGCGGATAATCGCCGGAAACTCGGAGGTTGCGGATTTCCTGTCAGGTTTGTCAGAGCTCACCCCTGCTGCCTTGTGCGGGATCGCCAACAATCAGGGCGCGTCCAGNCTTCAACCCATCATCTATTAGCCAACGAAAGAGAATTCAATGAAGGTTGTGCATTATCTCAACCAATTTTTCGGCGGCGTTGGCGGTGAGGAATTCGCCGANACTCCACCGAATTTCTTAGAAGGGCCGGTTGGCCCCGGAAATCTGCTCAATCAGATATTGCCCGAAGGCNCTCAGATTGTCGGCACAATAGTGTGCGGCGACAACTATGCTGTGGAAAATCAACAAGATATCGTCTCTTTTGTCAACGCAAAGGTGAAAGAGGCACGGGCAGACTTATTTGTCGCCGGCCCGTGCTTCAACGCTGGCCGGTATGGCATGTCGGCAGGAGCGGTATGCGAGGCGGTCAAATCGGAATCGGATATCCCAGTCGTCACAGCAATGAGTGAAGAGAACCCGGGAGTTGACGTCTATCGGNGGGAAATTCTCATCGTTGATTCCGGCTNAANCCCAGCTNACATGAGAGATGTTTTGGNNAGGATCGNGAATCTCGGCGCCAAATTGGCGAANGATGAACCCGTAGGGCCGCCCTCGAATGAGGGATACATCCCCCAGGGATTTCTGCGAACCGAGTTTGTGGGAAAGACGGCAGCGCAGAGACTGGCCGAAATGCTAATGGCAAAGCTGAAGGGCGAAACGTTCGAGCCTGAGATACCCGTGATCACTTTCGAGCCTATCCCAGTGCCTCTGATGACGACAGAGATTGCCAAAGCGAAGATCGCCCTTGTGACCGACGGTGGACTGGTGCCAAGATCGAACCCTGACAACCTCCCTAGGGCCTTCTCTCGCGTTTGGGGGGCGTACAGCATAGACGAACGGCCCAAACTTCTGGAGGAAGACTTCGAGGTCGCTCACGGGGGCTACGACAACGCGCATGTTCAACAGGACCCTAATCGGCTGGTCCCTGTGGATGTCATGCGTGGGATGGAACGCTGTGGAGCCATCGGAAGCCTGCACGAAGAATTTCTATCCACGACCGGAAACTCCAATCCGCTGGAAAACAGTCGTCGCATTGGCAGAGAGATGGCCCAGCGGTTGAAGGAAGCGGGCGTTGACGCTGTGATTCTGACCTCCACTTGAGGGACCAGCACTCGCAGCGGCGCTGCGATGACAACCGAAATGGAGAAGGCAGGCATTCCTGTGGCGCAGGTGACGCCCATGACGCTCGTGGCCGAGACCGTAGGTTCCAACCGTATCATCCGAGGGCGCAGCATCGTTCATCCCCTTGGCGACGTAGATTTGGCTCCCGAAGAAGAGTATGAGCTTCGCCGGATGCTGGTTCAACGCGCCCTTGACGCCCTGGCGAGCGAGAATAGAACCACGGCTTGACGTCGAAGCCTATTCCCCCATGTTGAACGGAGCCGAAACATTCGGTCGCGAGGGAAACAACCCTCGTAGAACTGACCCCAGATGCTTCACTGACGTTCAGAATGGCATGCCGCTGACTGCTGAAAGCTGATCGTTGACAGCTACGAAGGGAGAACTCATGGATCTAGGATTATCAGGGAAATCGGCNCTTGTGACGGGTGGAAGTCGGGGCATTGGCAGGGCGACGGCTCTGACTCTCGCTCGCGAGGGGTGCCGCGTCGCAATATGCGCCAGAGGTCAAGACACTCTGGGCGCGACCCTCGGTGAATTGAACGCTATATCGTCCAAAGCCTGGGGAACGACAGCCGACGTCACCAACCGCGAGGACGTGGAGCGTCTGGTGTCCGAAGCGTCCGCCAATCTCGGCGGTCTTGATGTCGTCGTGTGCAACGTCGGCGGCTCCTCAGGAGGCGGGATTCTGGAAGCGACGGATGAAGACTGGATGGCGACTCTGGACCTCAACCTGTTCCATAGTGTTCGCACCATCCGCGCCGCCGTGCCGTTGATGAAGGAGCGAGGAGGCGGCAGCGTCGTCATGGTGTCGTCCATATCCGGCTGGAAGCCCGGCCCCGGCGCTCAGTACGGCACGGCCAAAGCCGCAGAGATATTCCTCTCGTCGTCATTGGCGCTGGAACTCGCGCCCTTTGGGATACGAGTCAACACCGTGTCGCCCGGGTCTATTATGTTCCCAGGAGGCGGTTGGGACCGGTACCAAAAGAGCGACCCCGAAGGGATGGCCCGGTTTCTGGATGTTGACCTTCCGGAACACAGGCTGGGTTCCGATCAGGAGATTGCGGACGTCATCGCCTTCGTGTCATCAGACCGCGCAAGATGGATCAACGGCGCGAACATCCCTGTGGACGGCGCTCAGGCTCGCCCGACCGCCAGATGGTACGATCACGCTCAATAGGGCGGCGTTCAGGCCCGGCGCCCTCCCCCCCATAACTCAGGCAAACCTTGAACATCGGGACACCTCACGATCGTTTCCCGCCGACGTAGTCCGCTTTGAAATCCCTGGCATATTCCCACAGCGATTGACATTGTCAACGAATTAATCTGCTGCCATCGCATCAGCTTGCTGGACAGTAAACTGACGGTATGCTCTTCGGATAGTCACTGTTGAAAGTTTGCGCAATCAACAGGCAATCCCCNGTATACTGGCCGTGACACCAACAGTGTGGAGTCGGTGANTGTTAGTAATTTGGGCTATTACATTAATCTTNATCGGATTATTGGTCGANGCNTTTGTAGGCGTCTTTGCCCGATTCCCCTCAAGTTAGATATTTCAGAGGAACCATTAATATGTCAGAAATTGCAGCNGGTCAGGCGGTAATAGAATTGCTTAGGGCAGAAGGTGTCGANTACGTGTTTGGAGTCACTGGGCTAACGACGAACAACATGGTGACACAGATGTACGGAAGGGAGGATATTAAATTTATAGATACTAGACATGAAGAAGGTGCCATATTGATGGCATATGGATATTCTAAATCCACAGGAAAGCCCTCGGTTTGTATGACTACGTCTGGGCCGGGCACAATAAATCTGGCTGGCGGTATGTCTCTTGCGTTAAAAGGAAGGGCTCCTGTTATTGCTATTGCCGGTGACACAGCAATGGAATACATCGGGAGGGACGGCTCGCAAGCTTTTGACCTTGTGAATATATTTAAGCCATTAACAAAAATGGCTGTCCAAGCAAATAGAACTGATAGAGTGCCTGATTTAATCCGGGAAGCGTTCAGAGTGGCCATGTGGGGCAAACAGGGCCCAGTACTTCTTGATATTCCAAGAGACTTATTAGATCAGGAAACTCTGCCCGATCAAATGTTGAGCCCTGATCAGTACCGGACTGTAAATCCAAAGACTCCAGGTGACGTCCAAGCTGTCAACCTTGCGGCGAAACTATTGTTGTCAGCCGAAAGACCACTACTGCTTGCTGGAGGAGGAGTTGTCGACGGAGAAGCATCTACTGAAGCAGTCCATTTAGCTGAGCTTTTGGATATGGCGATGGTGCCCTCGTATGGTCATCATGATGCCATTCCTAACAGTCACCCTAATTATGTTGGTCCTCCTGGNGGNCGTGGTTCAGGAGAAGCCCATGAAGCAATGGACAANGCCGACCTGATACTAGCGTTNGGAACCAAAATCAATCAACCTTCGAGCTCATGGGATTATAGCGTTATAAATGAAGACACAAAGATTATTCAGATAGATATTGACCCTATAGAAGTTGGCCGAAATTATCCCGTGGCCGTAGGTATTGTCGGAGACGCTCAGAGGGTTGCCCAACAACTGATTGAGGCCGTATGTGATATCTCCGCTGATGGTAAGACCAACAAGGTTTGGAAATCAGAATTCCAATCCATAGCCCGTAAGAGAATTGAACGGTTGCGATCAGAAAGGGCTTTAAGCGCTGATCCAATGATGCCACAACAAGTATATCCTGAGTTAACTAGGGCATTGCCGAAAGGAACNATGGTTACGATTGATGCTGGNGTTGCACCCGGACTCTCATACGATCGGATTTTCTTTGAGGAGCCGAGAACCATGTTCAACTATGCGGGACAAGGCGCATTAGGTATGGCATTTAGTGTGGGATTAGGAACTAAACTTGGCAGACCGGATAGAACGGCGATTAGTATTCATGGTGATGGAGGATTTCTTTATACCTGCGGAGAATTAAATACAGCTGTGAGGCACAATATACCATCAGTTAGTATTGTTTTAAATAACAATTGTATGGGAGCAGAAAAATCTCAGCAAAAGACTTTGCACAACGANAAATATGTAGGAGTTGATCTTGAAAATCCGAGGTTCGACAAACTAGCAGAGGTTTTCGGTGCAAAAGGCTACTATGTGGAACATCCGTCAGAAATATCAGACGTAGTCAGTGAGGCGGTTAAAAATAGTGTCCCGTCCGTGATTGAGATCCCTGTTCAGGAATATTTTCCACCGTCAGCACCCAAACCCCGTTAGTACATCGGAGAACTAATCAGCACCATCAGGATACAGAACCGAACCAAGTCCCATACGATGTCCGCTGATTCAGCGATCTCCCGAGGATTGCCCACAACTCGGGATCCGTCCTGCGCAAGCTCCTTCAAAGGTTGCTCGCGCAGATCAGTGGCNGTGAGTTCGACCCCTGACTTAGCAATATTTATGGCATTGGCTTGCCTATACCGCCAAGGCCTACAAATCCTACTTTCATCGTTCCCTCCTTTTGTCGCGCGCTTGATAGCCACGACGACCATTTTGTTTGATTGGCGAGGTTCAGATTAGATATCGTAAANAAGCTCGGCGTTTCGAGAGAACATCGCAATCTGCTCGTTCTCGCTGAAATCGGAGATGATCTCAGTGTAGGCGTCAAGGATGTCGTCGTAGCCGGAAAACAGGCTGTCAACCGGCCAGTTTGTGCCGAAGATGCAGCGATCCACGCCGAAACTTTCGATGCAGTGGAGCACGAAGGGCCGGATGCTATCGACTGTCCAGTCGTTGTCGCTCATGCCCAAGCCCGATATTTTGCACACGGTGTTGTCGGGCTTGGCAGCTGTGACCATACCCTGCTTCCACTTCGCGAAATACTCGTCGTTGCGTTCTGCGGGCAGTCCGGTGTGATCGACCAGNATTTTGACGTTGGGAAACTTCCCCGCCAGGTCTCTTAGCTTTTCCATCTCTTGCCACTGAACACTCATATTGGCTGAGAGGTTGTATTTCTCCAACAGCGCAAAGCCTCGATGGAAGTCCGGCACTGTCAGATAATCTCCATACGAAAAATCCCTGATCCCCCGAAGGAGAGGNTATTCGGCATGACGAGCGAGCATGTCGTCAACGTCCGGTTCTCGNAGGTCGGCGTAGGCGACGATGCCGTGGGGAAACCCTGTGCGGNCGGCAGCCTCCTGAAGCCANTCGGTCTCCTTAACCGGNTCTTTGGAGCCGATGGCTGCCTGGACGTGTACCGCTTTAGTGACGTTGGCGTTGCGGGTCAAGGTAATGTAGTCTTCGGCGACGAAATTTCGTTCACCGAGCTCGCGGGTTCGAGTCCCGAGGGTCGGATGCACAACGTCCGGCTGCCAGTGAGCGTAAAACAACTCCGGGTGTTGCATGTCGTAGAAATGGACGTGGGTGTCCACGAAATCTAGTTTGGTCATGTGTTCCCCCGATGGCAGAATCCNGGCGATTTGTNNTGTCTTGNAGGAGTGTATTGGCGCGCTTATTTGATGTCAAACTGAGTTTCAGGCTTTGACTAATCAGGTGTCGGAACGAGTGGAGTGATCGTTCCTGTCAGCGGTGGTGTATCATCCGAATCGAGTTCATTTAACTTTTGGGAGACGGCATGAAAATCCTGGTCATTGGCGGAACGCGGTACATGGGACGCATCATGGTTCAGAATCTTTTGGATCAGGGCGACGAAGTGACGATATTCTCGCGAGGGAACACTCAACCCGAATGGTGGGATCAGGTGGGACACATTCAGGGAGACCGCAATGACCACGACGACTTCAATGCCAAGCTGAAGGGCGCGCCTTTTGATGCGGTCGTCGACACACAGGCATATCGGTGGGAGGATGTCGAGTCCGCAATTGGAACCTTCGAGGGCAGCGTCGGCCGATACCTGTTTGTTAGCACAGGCTCGGTGTATCTGGATGGCAAACTGGATTTCTTCACTCACTCCCCGTTCAAAGAGGATGATGTGAACTGGGACACTTTGAACTACACATACCCGGAGGGCGAAGATCCTTACGGAGTCGGCAAACGGCATTGCGAAAAATGGCTAAATGAGAACAGTCGAATCCCGTACACGATCGTCCGAATCCCCGCTGTGATGGGTTGGGACGATCCGACATCCCGTATGTGGTGGTGGGCGCAGCGAGCGTTGGACGGGCAGGGAGTGATCGTTCCGTCGGAGCATCGAGGCCCGTTCCGCACGTTGTATTCTGCCGACGGCGCGGCAAACTTCATCCGCGCATTGAAATCGCCCAACACCGCCAATCAGACTT
>PAIW01000119.1 GCA_002710885.1 Chloroflexota bacterium
CTGGCAGCCATGCGACCTCATGACCCTCGATACACCATCCTCTCATCTCCAGACGTGGAGGGCCACGATGGAACGTTTGCATACACGATAGCGGGATGGCCGGTGCTGGATTCCTTCGCCCGCTACCAGTACGCCCGGTCGGACGAATACGATCGTCTCGTCAAAAACACCGAGAACTACTTCCTTAGCGAAAACGCTATGCAGGAAGGCAATCCCCAGGGAATCTTGGACCGGGACGAGGAGGCCGACATGCCCCCCTTTCTCATCATTCAAGGCACGGCGGACCTGAATATCCCAATGTCGATACCGCGCACATTTGCTCACTCATACCGCATTGCCGGTGGCAATGCAGAGCTTGAAGAATTCCCAGATATGCCTCACAACTTCGTTACCGAAGCGAGCGAAGCGACCGATCGCGCTCTGGAGCTTGCAGCAGCGTTCGTGGCACGCCAGTTGGCGACCACCGCCGCTGCTGTGTAGCGCCGACGACCCCTTAACCGAAAACGACTCGGCCTAAAGCAAAGCACCAATAGAGAAAGCACAAACAATGAGTTCGACGTTTGACTACGACCCACAAGCCAAATTCGAAGTCAAAAGTTTCGACGCCCCGTACCAAAATGCCCTCGGAGAGCCCTGGGAGGAGACGATCTACCAGTCGCAGGGTGAAGAGGGCTTTTCCTGGCATCCTGTTCGTCCACGGCGGAGCCTGAAACGCAGGCAACCGCACACAACACGCGGTATTCAACACTGGCCTTGCATCAAGCGGGTTGGTGATTGCGTCGGTGGATTTCTGCCTGGCTCCTGACCACCCCTATCCCGCTCAGGTCCAAGACACTCGCTACGGCATAAGATGGCTGACGGCCCACGCCTCTGAGTTTAACGCCTCGCCGGACTCTGTCGGTGAGACGGGAGTTGCGAGCGGTGGCCATAACTTGATACTCGAGGCGATGCGGCCTCACGACCCTCGGTACACGGCCCTCTCGTCACAGGACGTCGACGGCCACGACGGGACCGTGGCCAACGCGATCGCAGGCTCGCCAGTGCTGGACTCCTACGCCCGTTATCAGCACGCCCAGGGTATCGAGAACAACAACCTGATGGCCGGCACCGAGAACTACTTCCTCAACGATGACGCCATGCAAGAGGGCAGTCNCCAGGGAATTCTTGAAAGGGGCGAGAGTGACGGCCTGCCCTCGCTGTTGATTATTCAGGGGACTACGGACAAGAACATCCCGATGTCGATACCGAACGCCTTCCCCGAGTCCTACCGCGCAGTTGGCGGCAGCGTGGAGCTTGAGGAATATCCCGGCATGCCACACAACTTCATTCTGAGGGTTGGCAAGGAGACCGACCACGCTCTAGAGGTCGCTAAAGCGTTTGTGGCACAACAGTTGACAGCATCTACCGTCGCAACGCCTGCAGACTGACCTACCGAGTCCAGTGTCGATCGCTCAGCGTTCGCTGGCGGTAACGCCTTCGGTTCGGATAACTCCGGCGGCCACGAGCCTATCCAGTTGGTTCGCTCTCCCGATCTCGGCGAGAATGACTTTGGCATCGGAACCAGGCCTCGGAGCGACTCGCCCTGGCTGAACCGGTGTTCTCGATAATCTAGGAGCCGGGCCTGTCGTGGTGATTGGCCCCCATCCTTCGTGGTCGCGGGTGATGCTGAGGCCGTGAGCGCGCACCCAGCCGTCTTCCATAAGCTCTCTGTTGCTGGTGACGATTCTGTGGGAGCCGATGCCCACCCGTGTCAGTTTGCCCACCCACTGCTCAACAGTGGTGTGGCGGAAACGCTCCTCTAACATGCACTCAAGCGCGCGCCCTCGCAGTTTCTCGACGCCTTCCAACCCTGGAACCTGGGACAACGCAGGCAGGTCTTCGACCCTAGCGCCGAAGAACACCCATCCGTCGCTGGCCTGATAAGCGCGATGCAGCGGGCCGGACCCCAGAGCGCTCTGGCCTCTCGGCTCGTCCCAAGTCTTTCCGTCGTAGCCCTGAACCAGCGCTGATTGAAGGGTCATCGCCGTGTAGGCCAACGCGCCGTCGAGAGACTGCCCCTCGCCCGTCTTCTGACGATGAAGCAACGCGAGAGCAACCCCGTAAGCTCCCATCAGTCCGGTTCCGTAGTCATTGATGGCGTGGGGTTGAAGCTGGGGCTGGCCGTCGCCCCCGAACCGCGCCTGCATGCCTGTGGTGGCCTGTGCGAACTGTTCATGCCCCGGTCGGTCTGCCCAGGGGCCAATGTGTCCGTATGCGTTCAACGAAGCGTAGATGATGTCGGGCTTGCGCTTGCGGACTTCCTCATAACTTAGTCCCAGAGCGGCNATTCTGTCCTTGCGGTAGTTCTGCACGACAACGTCGGTATCCTCCAGCAGTCGCCAGAAGATGTCTCTGCCTTCATCGCTCTTGAGATCAAGCAGGATACTGCGCTTGCCTCGATTGACCGAGTTATGAAACGCGATAGTCGTGTCCCGGTTTGGATTGTCTATCTTGATGACGCTGGCGCCAAACTCCGCAAGTGTCCGGCCACAGGTCGGGCCAGCCAGAATTATGCACAGGTCCAGAACCTTGATGCCCTTGAGCGCCGACCGCAGAGTGGCACGAATTTCGTCGGTTGATGCGGGCGGCGGACCGGCTTCAATCTCCGCTAGTATCTCCTCGCGGTGCTGGTCTAGAGTAGGCGCAGGCCCTCGCACAGCGCCCGGAGTTCCATCCAATCGGGGATTGATTCCAGGTTGCAAAATCGTGCCAAGCTTTGGGTCGTTTACTTCGATGACGGCCTTCGATTCTCTGGCGTGGGGATGTTTCAGCCATTCAGCGCTGGTGCGACACACGGCGCACTCGCTGCCGGCCTTAGCGATAAGGTTCTCCCACTGTTGGGCCTTTTTGGTCTTGAAAAGCTCGATGATCCGGCGTTCCTGCTCTGCTGCAAGCTCTGGGTCATTGAACAATCGCTCGCGATCAGTCAACCCCTTTTTGTCCCAGGATGTAATCCCAGCGGCCTTCACAAATTCGCGGAAATTGGTGTTTCCAGAGCCGAACATCACCCAGCGCCCGTCCTTGCACTCGAACTGACCGGTCCAGGTTCCTCCGAGGCCGGGCATTGCCGGATACGGGTTTATGATGCGCTGTCCGCCGATGGCAGTGAACATGCTGTCGAACATTGGAACTTCGATGCACTGGCCGGTGTCCCCATGCTCGCGCACCCAGAGGGCCATAGCGATGCTCACTACCGACTGGAAGGCAGCGTATGACGAGGCAATGGGAATTGCAGTGTAAGCAGGCCTGCTTGCGGTCTCGGAGGCACGTGGGCCTCTCATCGTCGTCGAGGCTGCGGCGATAATGCCCTCCCACCCCGGAACACCGGAACGGGGGTCGTCGCTGGCGAACCCTGGCATGGAGCAGTAGATCAGCTTGGGGTTGGCGTCCGTGAGCGTCTTTGTTCCTAGACCAATGCGTTCCATCACTTTAGGTCGGAAATTCTCAATTAACACATCGGAGGATTTNACGAGAGNCCTCGCCCGTTGCAGGTCCACCGGATTCTTCAGGTCGAGGACAATGGAGCGCTTGCCGCGGTTCCACGTGGCGTTGGCAGGAGTGTCCCAGCGAGGGCCGCCCGGAGGGTCAANCTTGATGACATCCGCGCCCTGGTCTGCCAACAGCATTCCTGTNAGGGGGCCCGCAACATACTGCCCGAAGTCGATTACCTTGATTCCGTCCAGCGCGCCAGCCACATTTCACCTGCTTCTATTGCGTTCCTCGGTTAATTANCCGTCGTTAGAGACGACAACACCAAACTGGCCTCACTGAACAGAACGATGAATCGTCATTAATGGCCAATGTCCCGTATCGCCATTCTACTACCTTCTGACCCAAGATGCTTCGGCAATTGTATTGTTGAGAGCTTTCTGTTCCCCCCTTNATANTCCGCCCAGGTATAATCCGCCNAGGACAGATAGACGCATGAATCACGCATTACTCATTGAAGCAAATGACTGCGCCCTNATCATCGTGGATGTCCAAAAGACGTTCACTGACAAGCTGCCCGAAGTCAAACGACAACCATTAATAAACCGAATATGCTGGATTATCAGCGTCGCCCGCTGGCTTGATGTTCCAATCGTCGTCACAGCCGAAGACGTTGCCAGACTCGGAGGCGTTGCGCCTGATATCCAACGGCGCCCCCCAAAAGATGAGAAAGTGTACGACAAGATGGTCTTTGGAATCGCGGGCAACCCAGATATTCTGGGCGCCATTGACCGACTTGGTCGGCATACCCTTGTCCTTGTTGGATTGGAATCCGATGTGTGCGTTGCGCAATCGGCCCTCAGTCTATTGGAGCGCGATTATCAGGTGGTCGTCCCGGCGGATGCAATCGCAGCGCCGGGAGCGGCCCATCTTGCAGGCGTCAGGAGAATGAGCGACGCTGGTGTCTTGATGACTCTACTCAAGGCTCTGTTTTACGAATGGGTGAGAACAGTGAATCGAGCGAAACAGTTTCACGATGAGTGGTCGGACACTGATGGCGAACTGCCGTCGAATCTTGGGTGGGAAGGCTATGGACTGTCCCAGGGAATGTGATTTCACTGGGCTAAAACCGAGGAGAGCAATTTGCCTCAATTGATCCTGCACAACGCGAACATCCACACGCTGGATGAATCAAGGCCTCACGCAACGGCTATCACCATCGACGGCGACCGCATTTCCGCCGTCGGAGACGACCAGATCAACCTAGAAGCCGCTCCCAGCGATGCGACAACTATGGACATGCGCGGCCGCACGATTGTTCCAGGACTCGCCGATGCCCACTGCCACATGCGGAACTTTGGGATGATGGCAGAGATGGTGAACCTACGCCATGCCCACTCCTACGAGGAAGTTGTGGAGCTTGTGCGCGAGCGTTCCCAAGTCACGCCTGTCGGTCAGTGGATTCAGGGCCGAGGATGGAATCAAGAGAATTGGTCCGACAAGTCCCTCCCCACTCATGACCTGCTCAGCGAGGCGGTCCCGAACCATCCGGCCTGGCTGGTCCGTGTTGACGCTCATGCAGGCGTCGCCAACGCCAACGCGCTGCGAATCTCAAGCATCACCGGTTCGACTCCCAATCCGGCAGGCGGCATCGTCGGCAAAGACAAGGATCAGCCTAACGGATTATTCCTCGACAAAGCGATGGACCTGGTGCGCTCCCACATACCGGATATCACCGTCGAGAAGAGCAAGGAACTCCTGTTGGCCGCTCAGGAACTTTGTCTTGCCGTAGGGCTGACTCAGGTTCATGACGCNGGCATTGACNGAACGACACTNCAGGCATACCGAGAGATGGTCACGGANGGCAGTCTCAAAATCCGGGTGTACGCNATGCTGGCNCGTGACTACTTCGATCAGACTGANGTCTCGCCGATTCAGGAAGGGTTGTTTTCTTGTCGCAGCGTGAAGATCGTCTCCGACGGCGCGCTGGGGTCTCGGGGCGCCGCGCTACTGGCTCCGTATTCTGACGCGCCTTACGAGANCGGGTTAATGCTGTTGTCCCGTGATGACTTCGATGCTACGGTTGGGCGGGCTTTGGCATCAGGGTTTCAGGTAAACACCCACGCCATAGGCGACTTGGCAAACCGCGTGTTTCTGGATGTCGTGGAAGCGGCGCTGCGAAAGCATGGCATCTCAGATCATCGCAGTCGGATAGAACACGCCCAGCACCTGCACATGGATGACATTCCCAGGTTCGCCAAGTTGGGCGTCATAGCGTCGATTCAGCCGACCCACTGCACATCGGACATGTTCATGGCCGACGCCAGGCTCGGTCCACAGCGCACCCCGGGAGCGTACCCGTGGAGGAAGTTTTTGGACTCCGGCGCTCGGATCGTCAGCGGCTCAGACTTCCCGGTGGAGAGCAACAATCCGCTATGGGGACTCTACTCTGCCGTCACTCGCCAGAACCACGACGGCCAGCCCTCAGACGGCTGGCATCCGGAACAACGATTGACATTATACGAAGCTCTGCGCTCCTTCACTCGGGACGCCGCCTACGCCTCTTTCCAAGAGCATGACCTCGGCGCTCTGTCCCTCGGAATGCTGGCTGACCTGACGGTTTTGGACACTGATATTGCAAATGAGCCGCCCCAGGCATTGCTGGAGGCTAAGGTTATGGCGACGGTAGTGAACGGCGAGTTCGTATACAAGAACAGCTTAACGCCGAACTTGTAACCTCAATTGGCGCACCATAACAGAACTCCTGCTTCGCAACGTGAACCCCACCCGCAATAACCGACTCTTTCAGAGTCTTATACGGAGCTTTGACGAAGTTTACATTCTACCTATTCATCGTCGGGTCCAGCGCGTCGCGGAGGCCATCGCCCATGAAGGTGAAGCCCAGGGTTATGAGCGCAATCAACACACTTGGGAACAAACCCATGTGCCAGTACGTTCGGACGTACGACAGGCTGGTGGATACCATTTTGCCGAGGCTGGGAGTTGGCTCGTCGATGCCCAGTCCCAAGAAACTCAGGCCCGCCTCGTTGAAAATTGCCGCTGGAATCTGGAATGCCACCAGGACAGCAATGACCGGTATAACGTTGGGGAATATGTGGATTATCGCGATCCGAAGCTCGCTGGCTCCGATGGCGCGAGCCGCGACGACGAATTCTCGATCTCTGAACGCAATGAACTGACCTCGCGTTAATCGGGTCTCCACGACCCATCCCGTTATTCCAAGCGCGAATATAACGCTCCATGTCGAGTGTCCGAGAAACGCCATCAGGAACATTGCAACCAACAGGCTCGGAATGCCTGTGGCGACCTCGATGATTCGAACTATGATCATGTCCACCCAACCGCCCAGGTATCCGCCCAAAGCTCCCAGGGTGAAACCAATGGTTAGCGCGATCACCTGAACGCCGAATCCGACCATGATTGACGTGCGAATCCCGAACAGGGATCGGCTCAGATAATCCCTTCCTATCTGGTCAGTGCCGAACCAGTGAGACCAACTGGGAAACTGACGCGACTCCGACAGAACGGCCACGTCGTATGCGGTGGGGGCGATGAAATTGGCGAATGCCGCAATAAATACCAACACGATAACGATGCCCAATCCCATCACGGCCAGCTTGTTCCGGCGGAATCTCCAGAAAAATGTGGCCTTGTTGCCGCGTCGAGGAGTTCGAAGCTGTGCCTCTAGAGCTGTCGAACTCATCAGGATCCCCTCGTAAGTCGCACTCTGGGATCAGCCCAAGTGTACAGTATATCGCTGATTACGTAGGTAAGACCGAACAGCACAGCGACCAGCATAAACATGCCGAGAATCACAGGGTAATCCCGGTCGAATATGCTGGTGACGAAGTGCTTGCCCAATCCAGGAATTGCGAAGGTCTGCTCGATAAATATACTGCCAGTCATCAGGTTGGGGAGCAACGGTCCGAAGAGCGTGATTATCGGTATCAGCGCATTCTTGAATATGTGCCTCACCACAACCGTAGGCTCATTCAAGCCCTTGGCCCGCGCCGTGCGGACATAGTCTGATCGCATCGCCTCTAGCATGCTTACCCTTGTGAATCGCGCCACTAGTCCCAAAGGGGCCAAGCTGTAGGCGATCACAGGCAATATCATATGCTGCCAAGTGCCCCACCCCTGCGTCGGGGTGAGGTCCAGGTATATTGCAACGAATAACACCAGCCACACGGCGACAGCAAAATTGGGCACAGTTATCCCAGCTGTCGCCGTCAACGTCATCGCGTAGTCGAAAATACTGTTCTGTTTCAGCGACGCGACTACGCCTATGACAATTCCAAGCGGGATCGACACCAGCAGGGTGATAGCGCCGATTTTGGCTGTGGCAGGCCAGCCTCTAGCCATAGTCTTCCAGACAGAATCAGTTTTGTAGATGTACGAGTTGCCGAGGTCCAGATGAGAGAGATTCCAGAGATACTTTGCGTACTGCTTCCATACCGGCTCGTCGAGTCCGTACTTGCGGATCATGTTGTCTCTGGCAGAGCCTGTCAGCGGTATTTCGGCTTCAATCCAGGGGGTGCCAGGCAGCCAGCGAACGGCGAGGAATAGAATCAGAGAAATGGCAAGCACGGAAAAGAACAGACCTAAGAGCCGGCCCAAGATATAGCCTGTCATCTTCCCTGCCTCCTGATCTCTTCACTCGAATTTCAAAGCCCGAAAACCAGGCGTTTCAGCGGGCTTCGGACAGTTCGGTCATGCACTCGACAAACCGATCAAGCTCTTCTTCAAGAAGAAAGTGCGCCACTGCCAGGCGCATCCACTGATTTTCAGCGTTGTGCGCCACCAGAATTCGATGCTCGTCCCAGAGCCACTTGCCGGGAGACTCGTGATTGAGCCCCGCGGTGGACAGCGCAACCAGTCCAGTGCTGATCTCAGGCTCCATCGGTGATTCTATCTCAATCCCTGGAATATCCGAAAGCCGCTGTTTCAAGTTGGTCGCCAATTCGCTGATTCTGGCTTCGGTGTTCTCGATGCCAAGCTCTTCAGCGACTCCAATGCTCTTGACCAGTCCGCCGAAGTGCGCCCAGTTCATGGTCGCATACTCGAACCTTCGAGCCTCGGAGACGGCCTCAAAGCTCAGGCTGGGCAGGTCGTACTCTTCGGTCATGCCCCATCCTAGCCAGGTGAGTTTCAGTTTGTCGATCCACTCGCGGTCGATGTACAGAAAACCGGAACCCTGGGGAGCGAGAATCCACTTGTGCCCACATCCGGCATAGAAGTCACATCCCAAATCCTTGACGTCCACCGCCATCTGTCCGACCGCGTGGGCGCCATCCAACATAATAGGCACGCCATTGGCGTGGGAGACATCGCACAGCCGCTTCGCAGGAAGGCGGTATCCGGTGCGTGTCGATACGTGGCTCAAAAATACTAACTTTGTCTTCGGGTTGATGAGGTCTTCCAGGCTCGCCGCAGTTTCGTCTTGATTGTGAGTCAGCTGGAGCATGCGAACCTTGATGCCATATCTCCGGGACAGGTTTATCCATGGCAACGCGCCGCTGGGGTGTTCCTGGTCAGTGATGATCACTTCGTCGCCGGGTTCCCAATCGAACCCCGTTGCCACAATGTTAATGCCATCCGACACGTTCCGCGTCAGCGCTATCTCATCTGATGACGCGCCGACGAAGCGGCTCATGCTCTCTCTGGCAGTTTCATATACCTTGTGAACGGTCTCGTTGACGTCGGGGTTGAACGGGCCGTCGGACTCGATGAGCCGCAGCAGGCGCACAACCTCGTCTGTGGCCTGAGACGGCACTGGGCCGAACGTTCCGCAGTTCAGGTATATACAACCATCTAGCGCTGGAATTTGTTCTCTTAAAGCCTGTACGTCCGTGAGACTGTCTCCTGGATACATGATGCGTCCCGCAGGAGTCAGGAACAAGTCCATCTCTCCCGCGGGACGCATCTTGGGTTGCCTATTCACCCATCCATGGGTCGATTACTAGAACGGCGAGCGGTTAGAGTCTCCCACATTGTCGCCGATGTACAGAGTGTAGATGTTCTGCACTCCGAAACCAGCGTTCCAGTTGGGGAACTGTAGGCCCTCCCAGCCGGCTGCGTTCTTGTTTCGCCACGTGCCCTTCATGTAGGGCTTGTGCATCTGATTTTGTAGCTCGCCCCAGAGGAACACGCTGCCGACACGCTCGGAGAGTATTTCCTGGAGTTCGACCATCTGGGTTGCGCGCTCGCTGGCGTTTGCGTTTCCGGCGGCCTTGGTGCGCAGAGCCTCAAACTCGGCATCGTTCCAGTTGTGGCGGCCATCGGTCTTGAACACGCTCAGGAAGTTGGATGCGTCTACGTAGTCGAAGCCGTAGGANACCATCGCGAACTGGAGGGACTGCTCATTAAGGCCTGCCATGTAGGTCTTGCGGTCCATGTTGTTGATGGTAACGTCGATGTTCAGGTTCTTCTTCAACTCTGAGGCCACTGCGTCGGCAACTGCCTGCCGCAGGGGAGTCTCCTGACGAAGGGCCAGCTCCAGCTTGGGGAAGCCATCGCCATTAGCGAAACCGGCATCGGCCAACAGTTTCTGGGCCGCATCGGCATCGAATCCTTGATACTTCTTCAGGTCGTCGGTGACCGCGTCTGGGAAACCGGCCATCAGAATGCCGTAGGACGGCACGCCGGCTGAGTCTCCGACAACGAAATCAATGACAGCTTCGCGATCGATGCCCTTGGCAAAGGCCTGCCTGACGCGAACGTCATTAAAGGGTTCCGACTGAAAGTCGAAGAAAAGGTAGTGGGTTCGGAAGTCTCCAGGGGAGACGCCGCGCTGAGCGAGAAGTTCCTCGTCGTTCATTAACTTTTCTTGGTCAGCTGGGCTGAAGGGGCCGGACACCGTGTCGATCTCGCCAGCAAGGTACTGGTCAAAACGGCGCTCGCCGAACACGTGCCTCATCTTTTCGATGTAGGGTTTAAGCTGGCCATTGTAGTTCATGTTAGGCACGAAAACCGCGTGCTGGTTGGGAATCCACTCCTCCAGAATCCAGGGAGTGGAGCTGATGGCGGTTGCGGGGTCGTTATTGTAGTAGGGGCCGAATTCCTCAGCTTGATGCTTGGCCAGCGGAGATCCGTACATCATGAATCCGGGTGTGTACGGGGCTGGGGCGTCCAGTTTGAACACCAGGGTCTTGGAATCGATCGCCTCGACGCCTAGCGCGGTGAGAGGCTTGTCGCCCGAGTTCACGTCGCCCCAGTTGACGACGTCCAGACTGCCAAAGTACCAGGCGAAGTCATACGCGTGCTCCGGGTCAGCATAATACTGCCAGGTGTAAACGTAGTCGTCTGCGGTGACAGGCGTTCCGTCGCTCCAGGCTAGGTCCGGATTGATATTGAACGTCCAGGTCTTAAGGTCGCTCGAGGACTCCCAACTATCAGCGGCGCCGGGCGCCGTCTTGAGGTCGGTGTCTAGCATCGCCAGGCTCATGCCTGACTGATAGCTGCCGCCGGCTGAATTGTACACGCTGACGGCGAACTCAAGGGCCTCGCCCTCGGCCCTGTAGTTCTTGCGAAGGTACTGCTGGTCGATAGGCGCTGCGTCTCCGGGCAGTTCTACGCCGAAGACATTGGTTACGGCGCTAGGAGCGGCGGGCGCGGGAGCGGCGGGCACGGACGTCGCGACC
>PAIW01000120.1 GCA_002710885.1 Chloroflexota bacterium
CTCGGCTTTAGGGCCAATCACAATGACGCTGCATTCCTCTTGCGCGCAGAGGCCGTGCTGGCTGGTGCAACCGACGCCGTTGACCGCCGCCGTGCTGATCAGTCCGTGCTCGACTATCTGACGATTGAACTTCTCGCGAATCTCCGACCCTCCTTTGGACCCGCAGTGTCGGCCATCGACCTCAGCATCGACGGTGGCGCACACAAAGACCTGGGCTTTGAAATCTGGCATACTTCGACTCTCCTGTGTTGAATGAACCGTCCTGTCTGCAAGAATCCGAACGCCGAGCAGAACTGGTGCATTGTATCAGCGTCTCTTTGCCTCTACAACGCTCCTTTGGTTGTCGCAACTGACAGCCTGTCAAGATGATTGCTAATGTCGATGGAATGCAGAAAAATTTGACCCTCCACAGACCAGAATCTATAATATCGCCAATCGAAATCTGCCGCGTGAGGCATGATCCATAAAGAGGCTCTAATGGCCGAGCTACACCTGACACCTCAGCCAATCATCGAAGAACTAAAGAAGAACGGAGTCACCCATGTCGTGTGGCTCCCTGACAGCGAGACCAACTTCTTGTACGAGCGAATGCTGGCAGAGTCCAGCATTGAGCTTGTGCCTGTGTGCAGGGAGGCCGAGACTATGGCCATCGCCGCGGGCCTGTGGGTTGGCGGCAAGAAGCCCGTGGTGCTGATTCAAAACACCGGCATGTTCGAGTCTGGAGACTCCATTCGCGGCCTGGGCCTGGACATCGGCTTCCCGATGGTCATGATGGTCGGATACAGAGGCTGGACCCGCCACGGTGTCACGCTGGACTCTGCGGCCCGCTTTACTGAGCCTATTCTCCACGCCTGGGGCATCGACTACTACCTGGTCGAGACGGACGACGACGTGGACCGAATCTCCAACGCCTTCGACGAAGCGGAGAAAAAGCAGACCCCCGTGGCCTGCCTAATGGGCGCCGAATACGGATAGGCCGACTTGGCATCGCTCGTTACCATGCTTCGACTGCGGACTCAGAATGGCGAGACTGGTGGCTGACAGCCCTTCCTGATACTTGAAAACCTGAACCCTGATACCTCCGAGGAACAAACATGATCAATCTGCACGATGCAATGGCCGCAATCCAGACACGCCGGGACGATGCCATCGTCCTACCCACTATGACCGGTGGAAAAGGCTGGGCGGGAGTGACCCAGAACCGAGACCTGGACCTGCCCGTTACTGGCGCGATGAGCAAGGCGTCCTCCATTGGTCTGGGTGTGGCCCTGGCGCAGCCGGACAAGAAAGTCATTGTTTTGGACGGCGATGGCAGTTTGGCGATGAACCTGGGAACCTTAATTACGGTTTCTGGGAAGGCTCCGGAGAACCTCTATCATTTCGTGATTGAGAACGGAGTCTACGCGGTCACCGGAGGCCAGCCCATCCCTAACTCCGGGAATTTCAGCTTCTCAGGATTGGCCGAGGCCGCAGGCTACGCCGCGTCCTTCGAGTTCGACGATCTGGAAGAGTTGACAACACGAATCGACGAGGTGTTCGATACCAAAGGCCCGGTGTTCGTGACCATCAAATCCATTCCCGAGATCGAGGGCGAGGCCGACGCTGAGGAGATGCACCCCGAACTCCGACCTCGTGGCCTGCCGGTCGCGATGCACGAGCTTCACCAAACGCTGAACCGATAGCCGTCAGCCTTCAGCTATCCGAAGTCAGTTAGGAGACGACGCTCAAACATGCGCCGTCACACTGAATCACCACCAGAAATACGTAAGGGAGGGTTTCAAACACTCCCCTACGTATTTCTTGCTAACTTACGATGATCTCAGGCACTAGCGGAAAGACTCTTTCTCCATATCCAGAACCTTGCCGAGCCTGCGCCGATGGCGTTCCTCGCCTGAGTACTCGGCTGACACGAAGGCTGTCGTTATCTCCCGCGCCAACTCGCCTCCGACGACACGCGCTCCCAGGCACAAGACGTTCATGTCATCGTGCTCGACGCCCTGGTGGGCAGAGTAGGTGTCGTGACAGACGCTGGCTCGCACTCCTTTGATCTTGTTGGCGGCCACCGATGCCCCGACGCCGCTGCCACAGATCATGATGCCCCGCTGTGCGTCCCTTGACGCTACGCCGTCGGCTACGGCTTTCGCGAAGTCGGGGTAGTCGTCCAAAGACTCAAGACTATGCGCTCCCACGTCGACGACTTCGTGGCCTGCCGCTTCCAAGTATTTTGCAAGCTCCTGCTTGAGCACATAGCCGCCGTGGTCGGCCCCTATCACAACGCGCATATTGGCATATCCTCTTTTAGAGTGCTGTATAGTCTGTTGGTTAGAGTTTAGTTACACGTTGATGCGGGCGTCAACCGTTACAGCGCGGGGAGACGCCAAGGTCTCGCAATGTCCATACTGAGCGCCGCGAAGTATCTGGTTGATGATGTTTCAACGGTCGCCCTACTTAGGCCAAATTCCTCGCCTGCGGACTCAAAATGGATAGTTAATAGATACGGTGAAAATCCATGAAGCGCGAGAGCGGCACGACGGAACCAGGCGCTTCCCAAAGTGATAAAAGCCTGTGGCGAAACGTCGATTTTCTGAAGCTGTGGTCGGCGCAGACCATATCGGTCACAGGTTCAGTGTTGGGCGCGCTCCAGTTCACGGCGATTTTGGCTCTGGATGCTACGCCCGTCCAGATGTCCGCGCTGACCGCCGCCGGAGTCTTGCCGGCTCTACTCTTCGGATTCGTGATCGGTGCGTGGGTGGACAGGCTCAGGCGACGGCCAATCCTTATAGGCACTGACCTGATCCGAACGGCCCTGCTGGGTTCCATTCCAGTGGTCTGGTATTTCGACTCTCTTAGCATGGAACAGGTGTACGTTGTCGCTTTCCTGCATGGCTTGTTGACCATATTCTTCGACGTGGCCTACCGATCCTACTTGCCTGCGCTGGTGAGTTCACGGAAGCTGGTCGAGGCGAACAGCCGACTGTCTGCCACGGCATCAGTCGCGGAGATCGGAGGATTCAGCCTTGGTGGATGGATCGCTCAGGCGTTCTCGGCGATTGTCGTAACAGCGGTTGATTCGGCAACGTTCCTGGTCTCTGCGCTTTTTCTGTTCTGGATTCGCAGGCCAGAGCCTAGTCCGGCTCCATCCAACAGTGCGCCGAATTTCCGACGGGAAATTCTGGAGGGAATGTGGGCCGTAATCGGCAATCCTGCTCTGCGAGCGATCGGTGTAAGCAAAGTGTCGCTGGGCCTGGCGAACGGTATCATAAGCTCGCTGATTGTGCTGTTTGGCATCGAGACACTTGGTTTCGGACCCGGCATGTTGGGGACGATTTTCGCCATCGGTGGAATCTCTTCTGTTCTCGGCGCGTTGAGCGCGGGAAGGCTGACCCATCGNTTTGGGCTGGGTAAAACGCTGACGGCGGGCTTCCTGATCTGGGGTGCCACCACATTTCTGATTCCGCTGGCCCACGGCCCGCTCCTGCTGGCGGGAGCGTTCCTGGCGGCAGAGCAGTTATTCGATTTCGGAGTCACCATATACGAAGTGAACGAGATGAGCCTACGCCAGAGAATCACNCCGTACCGTATGTTGGGCCGCGTCAACTCCAGCATGGAGGTCATCTTGCTGGGAGCCCAGTTGGCCGGTGCGGTTCTGGGTGGAATCCTGGCGGAGTTGGCAGGGATCAGGTGGGCGTTGGCTGTTGGTTCCTGCCTGATGGTGGCTGGCGGGGTTTGGCTGCTACTCTCGACAGTATGGAGAATAGACGTGGTTCCTGAATCCGATGCCAGCTAAACAACGCTCAACGCCTGCAAGTGATAGAATCGTCGTTGTCATCNTGAAANTGCCCAATGAATGTGGAACTGAATTACACCTGAACCAAGCGCGAGGAGACCAGTTTTGGCGGTAACACAGCTTGATATAATCAGCCGAACACCATTCGCCGATGGCGAGCCCTTCGGAGACGTGGGGCCTTACAATCTTCTGGAGGGCACGGCTCACTTCACCGTGGANCCTGAACACCCCAGAAACGAGGCGATTAACGACCTGGAANTGGCTCCNAGAGATTCCAACGGTCAGGTGCGGTTCTCAGCAGATTTCGCCATGCTCCANCCCGCCGATCCCGACAAGGGCAACCGTCGGGTNATCTTCGACGTTGTNAATCGCGGACGNAANACTGTGTTCNGCCTAAACAGCAGCCCACGTAACACTGACCCCGGCGCGCCGTTGGACCCTGGAAATGGGTTCCTGATGCGCCACGGGTTCACGGTCGTTTGGTGTGGATGGCAGGCNGATGTGCCCTTCGACCCCAATCTCATCGGGTTGCAGGCCCCCGACGCCCTCGGTCCCGATGGAGAGCCGCTGACCGGACGGATGCTCTGCCAGTTCCAGTCTAACGAGACGACCAACCTGTTCCTNCTGGCAGACCGGCAGCACGATCCCCATCCGCCGGTGGACATCGACGATCCCAATTCAACGCTCACAGTTCGAAACCACCCCAACGGCCCGGCCACGGAGATTTCACGAGACAAATTCTCTTTCGTTCGTGTTGAGGACGAGCAGATCGAGCCTGAGCCTAACCACATACACATGCCATCGGGATTTGAGGCCGGGAGAATTTACCAACTGGTCTATAACACCAAAGGCAGCGCCATCGTCGGTCTGGGCATGGCATCAGTTAGGGACATCAACTCCTTCCTCAAATACGGTTCGGAGGAGGCAGGCAACCCCTGCGCGGATAACATCGACTACGCTTATGCTCTCGGCATTTCTCAGAGCGGTCGATTCCTGCGCTCATACCTGTTCACCGGACTGAACGAGGACGAGGAGAATCGCATGGCTCTGGATGGCGTAATTCCCCATGTGGCGGGCGGGATGCGCGGAGAGTTCAACCTGCGCTTCGGTCAGCCCTCCAAGGACGTTTGCTTCATAATCCCTGAGCTATTCCCCTTCACCGACACCGAGCAGACCGACCCGATAACCGGCGAAACCGGGTCGATCCTGGCGAAGCTGGAAGAGCGGGATCACCAGGTGCCCAAGGTGATGTTCATGAACACATCGGCGGAATACTGGCGAGGCGACGCCGCGCTGATTCACACCAACCTTGAGTCGATGAATGACGCCGACGAGTCCGAGAACGTCCGTCGCTACCATTTCGCAGGCACGATGCACGGCTCCGGCAACTTCCCTCCCGAAACCATCCGAGTGATGGACGGTCTCAAAGGGCAATTGCCCTACAACTCAGTGGACTACTCGCCTCTCATGAGGGCCGCTCTGATAAATCTGGACCAGTGGGTGAGCGGCGCGGCTTCCGCGCCCGACAGCCTGCACCCCAGCCTAGATAAGGGAACGTCTGTGGAGTCCCGAACACTGAAGCAAAAGTTCGACAGGATTCCTGGCGTGGACTCTCCGCCTGCCGTAACACGGGCCATGAATCTTGATTTCGGCCCCGAGGTTGCCCAAGGCCGGACGCTGAATCTCCCTCCAGAGCATGGCGACGAGTATCCTGCGCTGGTGTCCGATGTGGACGAGGACTGCAACGAGACCGGCGGCATCCGCTTGCCAGACATCACGGTCCCTCCGGCGACCTACACCGGTTGGAACCTGCGACACCCCGATAACGGCAACCCTGGCCTGGTTATCGGTATCACAGGCGGGCTTGCGGGGTGGACTCTCCCCTTCGCTGGAACAAAGGCCCAGCGAGAGGCCGCCGAAGACCCGCGCATGTCTATCGAGGAACGCTACGAGTCCAGGGACGACTACCTCCAGCAGGCGCTAAAGGCCGCAACACAACTGGTGGAGGACGGCTACATGCTCGAGGAGGATGTCGAGCGAACACAGGAAAAGGCGGCGGCAAAGTACGACTACTGGACCAACGGTCACGAGTCGTAGGGTTCTGCCCTTCGGCGTCTCGCTTTGGTTGTGGAATCGAAAAACTCCCATTGGGTCGGAAGGCGCGGTATTCTGGGCATTCTGGATGAACTGGAGTCGTCAGGCGGGGATGGTCACTCCATTTACGTGACGCCCGGAACACCGGATATTTCTCGTTTCCTGCCCGAAGAGGAACCGTGGAAATCACAGGCTGAGAGTGTAATGGAACAGTTTCGGGAGTCCGAAACGGGCGTGGCGTTGTTTCTCACCCAGGACAAAATCGTCGCGATCATGCCTCCGTTCCCCTTGTCTGTCGACACGCTGATGGACGATTTGACGACGACACCATTGCGTCAGTTGCTGGATGCTGACCTTCTAATAGGCGTGGTCATGCTTCGGCTTGGGCGTTACGGCATCGGAGTCCTGCGAGGAGATTCTCTCATCGCTTCCAAAACGGCGACTCGACACGTCAAGAACCGCCACCGCGCTGGAGGCCAGTCCCAACGACGCTTCGAGCGCAGCCGAGAGCGTCTCGTTCGCGAAATCTACGACAAGGCATGCGAGGTGGCCCAGGACGTTATCTCTCCCCATCTAAAAGAACTTGATTATGTGATGCTGGGCGGAGAGCGTCACACCGTCAACAGCTTCGTGAAGCGATGCCGCTTTTTACAAGACCTGAGCTACAAAACCCTCAATCGCAGAGTCGCAGTGGACCAACCCAACCACAAAGCCCTGGAGTCGATTCACCGCGAGGTGTGGAAGAGCCGGGTTGTGACGTTTGAAAAGCACAACAAGTAAGCATATGCGCAATAGCTGTTGCTGATAGCTGAACGTTGACAGCTATTGCGCCGTGTAACCGCCATCCACCACCAGCGGAGTTCCGGTGACGAAGCCCGACTCGTCGGACGCCAGATACAGCGCGGCGTAGGCTATCTCTTCAGGCTGGCCGAGCCGACCTATCGGGTGCAATGTCTCAAGGCGACTCAGAGCCTCGGCGTCTTTGGTCAGGGCGCTGGTGAGGTTGGTCTCCACGTAGCCAGGGCAGATGCAGTTGACGCGGACGTTCTTGGATGCCGAGTCTATGGCGAGGTTGCGGGTGAACTGCAACACTCCGCCCTTGGAGGGGTTGTACGGGTTGAACCCGCCTCCCATGCCCACAGGGTAGCCCACCAAACCCATGATCGACGACAGGTTTATGATCGAGCCGCCTCCCGACTTCGCCATCTCCGGCACGGCGTGCCATGAGACCATGTACGTGCCCTTGAGGTTCACATCTATCACCTTGTCCCAGATCTCCTCAGGAGAGGAGCCTTCGGGCAAGGCGTTTCGAGCGCTCACACCCGCGCTGTTAACCAGAACGTCCAGCTTCCCGAACTTTTCGACTGTTGCAGACACCATGTTCTGGGCATCGTCTCCCACAGAAACGTCTCCTGAGATTGCGATGGCCTCGCCTCCATGGGATGTGACGAACTGCGTCGTCGCCTGAGCCCGTTCCAGGCTGATGTCAGACACCGCCACCCTGGCCCCTTCGTGCGCGAACATCTCCGCGCAGGCCCGTCCGATGCCTGAGCCTCCGCCGGTTATCAGCGCAACCTTACTTTCGAGACGCATCGATACCTCCTCATGTGTAGACCTGACAGTAGCTCACAGCTATCAGCCTGACACCTGATAACCCAATGACTTGATACCTCGCCCACCCCTTGGGCAGCCAGATGGAGCGATGCTATCATAATCCTCGAAACACCGACGACCTTGAGCTGCGCGACCGGAGGAAATCTTTGCCCGTCGAATGTCCTAACTGCGGAGCGGCTAATCCCGACACCGCTCTCTACTGCCGAAACTGCGGTCAGTTGATGGAGCCTCCTGAGCTTTTCGAACAGCCCGACGTAGCCCCGGAAATCGAGGAGTTGGGAGTTCTGGCAGGGCGCCTCCCCCGCCTTATCGCAGCGATTGTGGACCGCGTGACGCTTGTTGCCCCATTGTTTTTGCTTCTGATCTTCGCGCCCACCGCAATGTTGGTAGCCTATCTGGCGGCATGGTTCCTGGTTCAGGCCACGTTCCTCACCATAAATGGACAGACCGTGGGCAAGATGATTTTCAGCATCCGCATCGTCAAAGTTGGGACTGGACGCAACGGCGGATTCGTTCCCAACGTTCTTCTGAGATTAGTGCTGAACGGCGCGCTGGGACTGATCCCCTTCTACTCGGTGGTGGACGCTTTATTTATAGTTCGGTCAAACCGGCGCTGCATCCACGACTTGATCGCNGGCACAGTGGTCGTNAAGTCCCAGCGTTCAGNCTAAGGCTCGACGGCTCTCACATGCCCATGTCGTTCTGTGGGATATCCAGTGTAATCAGAAGAACACCCTCACTGTGGACGCTATGTTGCCCATATGAGTCTTGAAGCATGCCCGACTAAATGATGTTTTGCAACCCAAAACAAGTTGAACTGGGTGTCCTCCCAACCTCATATTGACAAATTGTATTAGCGNTATCGGAGAGATACTGGACATCTGATGTCAGTTTTCCGCTAACTTTTGTNNTGCATGNGGATCGANGGTTNAGGTATCAGGTTTTCAGGGGTCAGGAAACGGCNCGTGACTGTGGAGACAGCTAGCGGTTTGCGAACGNCATTNTGCGGTTGCATCCGAAGAATCTGACGTCANTTAGGCGACTGCTGGCCTATGCGCGACCAGATGCTTNGCCTCNAATCAGNANGACGATGTTCTCCTGNAGCNATTGGCGACAACCGAGTCAGGAGTCTNGTATCGAAAAACCCGTCAGTTCAGAGGNATGATCTCGCCNTTTTCGTTGGCCGAGAGCAGNGCCACGAAATCGTANCCTCGACTACGCAGCTTGTCACNGCCGCCTTCGTTGCGNTCCAAGATGGTGATGACCTTGACGACCTGATGGCCTGCCGCCTCCACNGCNTCGATGGCGAGGAACAGGCTGGACGCCGTTGTGCAGGCGTCGTCCACGACGGCNATGCGGGCGTTCTNTCCCAGGTCGGCCATCGGGCCTTCGATGGCGCGTTTGCCGCCGTGTTCCTTGGCCTCTTTGCGAACGATGAGACCAGGCACGGGATGGCCCTCCACATGGCTGACGACGGACACTGAAGACACGATAGGGTCGGCCCCAAGTGTCGGCCCGGCGATGGCCTGAGCGTCGCATTCTTTGAGTATAGGTAGGATGGCCTTGGCGACGTGGTAGCCTGCCTCCGGGTCCAGCGTGATGATCCGCCCGTCGAAGTAGTAGCTGCTGGTCCCTCCGGCGGAGAGTTGGAACTCGCCGAACTGGAGGGCACCGCGTTTCTTGGCTAATTCCAGGATTATCTCAGATTCCGATTGTTTTGAGTTGGNCATTGGTTCCTCTCGGGATAGGCTGTGTGNGTTCAGGTTATCAGGTGTCAGGNAGAGCTTTCAGCAATCAGATGTCAGCCGNCAGCTATGCNATGAGTGNCCGACGTNCGACNGGACGNNNTNNGCTCGCCATGTATCNNGTTCCCTGACACTTGATGGCCTCGTAATCACGAAACGCCCTCCTGGAAATCCATGCCGATNTGGCCGGNGCGNTCCAATTCTGNGTACTCNTCGTNTGAGACATTGAGAAGGGTCTTGTAAACGTACTCGTTGTCCTCCCCCATACGGACGGGGCCGCGCCGGATGGATATGGGCGTTTCGGACATCTTGTACGGAGCGCCCGGNTACATATGAGTTCCGGTATCCTCCTGGTAAGCTTCCTCGAAGGCGCCTCGGCTGTTCAGGTGCGGGTCGTCGTAAGCGTCCTTTTGGTCGAAGACTGGGCCTGCCGCAACACCCACCGCCTGCAACAGTTCCATCACCTCTCTGTTGTCCCATTGAGATGTCCACTCTGCTATGTAATTGTCCAGAGCATCGTGATTTCGGTATCGGCTGATGTGGTCTGTGAAGTCTTCACTCATCGCCCAGTCCGGATAGCCTAGAACCTCGATGAAGGCGCGCCACTCGATGTCATCAGCAATCGTGATGACGACCCATCGGTCCTCGCCGAGGCATGGATAGCACCCCTGGAGAGCGTCACGGTGGCGATTGCCGATAGTGGAGGCGCTGCGACCGTTCATCGAGTAATCCATGAAGGTCCCTCCCAGAAACGGGATGACGTTCTCTGCCTGGGGAAGCTCGACAAGCTGACCCTCGCCGGTGCGGTTGCGATGGTGGAGAGCAGCCAGCACAGCGAAGGCCCCTTGAGTGCCTCCGGCGGCATCCGCCATCAGCACCGATGTGTTGGTGGTGGGGTCCATGTCTCGATAGCCTCTCTGCAAGCCATGGCCCACGACGCTCTCCATGTGCAGCCCAAAACCTCGAAAATCTTTGTACCGCCCTGTGCTGCCGTAGGCGGGCATCCTTAGCATAATGATCTCACGATTCTGCTCTTTGAGCATATCGTAGGATATGCCTAGCTTGTCCATCGTTGCAGCGGGGTTGTTCTCCACAAACACATCGCTGATCTTCGCCAGGCTCTTGAAGATGTCGAGACCTTCGGGCTTGAGAAGGTCAACGGTCATGCTTCGCTTGTTGCGGGCGTGAGCGTTGAACGCCGGAACCTGGTTCCACGGTCGAGCGCCGGGGGCGCGGCCCGGAAGTCCGCCGCCAATGAGGCCGATACTTCTGATGAGTTCCTCGGAAGGGCGAGGCACGATGCCACGAGTGGGCGGCGGCGGGAATTTGGCGATAGACTCGACGCGGATCACCTCAGCCCCCAGGTCTGCCAGGAATGAGGTGCAGTACGGCCCCGCCCATACCACCGTAATGTCCAGGACTCGAATGCCATCCAGTGGGAGTTTTTGCATGTTATATGACACCCTGCTGTCGTAGGGACACAATTTCGTCGTCAGTGTATCCGAGGTCGGTCAACACCTCGCGATTATGCTGCCCCAACATGGGCGCGGGGTGTCGGATGGCCCACGGGGATTTCTCCATGATAAACGGCCTTCCCGGATACCGGAGCGTTCCTAACTGTGGATGTTCGATCTCAGCGAACGCGCCGCGGTCTATGAAATTGGAATCGTTCTGAAGGTCCTCGATCGTGTTCAGAGGGCCACTGAGGACTCTCGCATCCTGGGCGGCCATCCATATTTCCTGTTTGTTGCGGGAGAGAATCCAAGGGTAGAAAAACTCTTCAAACTCCGTCTTGAGGTCGTCGTCCTGCTGGGCGCCCGGTTGATACCACTTTGGGTCTTTCAGAAACTCCGGCTCGCCTAGCATTTTCACAATTCTTGGGAAGTAAACCAACCCGCCCGTGAGCTCCACGTAGCCGTCCTTGCATGGATAGAATCCGCCGGGATAGCCACCAGCACTATTAAGAGATTGACGTTGGCTGACCTCGCCGGTGTACTGATAGGCTATGAGCAATGGCATTCTGCGGTCGATTGAGCCGACCTGAGTCTCCATGATGGACACGTCAACTTGCTGACCGATGTTCTGGAGTCGGGCTGCGAACACGGCTCCCATTGTGGCAACAGCAGCGGTCGCTCCTGCCTGGAACTGGATAACGTCGCCGCCCATCTTGAGAGGCTCACGCTCGGCGACTCCGGTGGTGAACATCTCGCCTCCCATGCCGTAGAAGGCAATCTCCGAGCCTTTGAAGTCGCGATACGGTCCCGACTGCCCGAAGTTGGAGATCGACGTCATCACAATCTCTGAGTTCATGCTTCGTAGGGACTCGTAGTCGAGTCCCAGGCGGGCCATAACTCCAGGCCGGAAGCTCTCGACCACCACGTCAACCTCTCTGACAAGCTGTCGCACAATCTTCTGGCCTTCGGCGGACTTCAGGTTGAGGGTGATGCCCTGCTTGTTGGTGTTGAGGTGCAGGAACAGGCCGCTTTTTTCATGATGAGGGTTGTCGCCTGGGAACGGGCCTGACCTTCGGGCCATATCGCCGCCATCGGTACGCTCGACTTTCAGGACTTTCGCACCGTAGTCGGCCATCAGTTTGGTGCAGTACGGCCCGGAGATGTAGTGGGTGAAGTCCAGGACTCGGATGTCCGATAGGGCCTGTGGCGGAATATGATTCTCTGCCATGACTACACCAGATTCCGGAACAGGTAGATGACCCATCCGAACAGTTCGCGGCCTCGTCTCAAGAATATCTCTTGCGCCTTTGCGTTTCGCGCCTGTATTTCAGGAAGGTCCGGGTCGTTGGGGTTGTTTCGGGCGAATTCATCCACCGCGTACCACTTGAGAGTTTCGTAGCGGTCCCAGTCGTCCAAGTTGCTCACCATGGTGTATAGGGGGGTAAGCCCCTCCTCCTCACCAATCTGGACGTTGCCATAATGAGTGCTGAAGTCATCGCGACTGAAATCCTCGGTGGCCAGATATTCTTCCGATGGCCCCTCAGTGAAAAACGGTTCGCCCATCGTCACTATACCGCCGGGTCTGGTCATGCCTGTCATTGCTCTGAGGNTCCCCTGATGACCGTCATAAATCCACGACGCGCCGATGCCCCTCGACAAGTCGAAATTTTTGGTATTTTCCCGGTGATACTCAGCGCAGTCCACGTTGACGAACTCCAAATTGGATCCGGAAACGTGTTGGCGTTTCAACTCCTTGGCGTCCTTGATGAAGTAAGGAGACAGGTCAACGCCCACGCCTCGGATGTCATAAGCTTCGGCCATCCTCACCAATATTTCCGATTTGCCGCAGGCGATCTCCAGGACGGCACTACCAGGCTCCAGACTCATCAGCCCGATAAGCTCCTCCAGCTTGGCAACGCTCGTCGGGTTGCAGACTACGTGAAAGCGATGGGTGATGTCGAAATACTTCCAGCGGTCCATTCCCCATTCGGTCATGCTTTAATGCCTTTCCTGAAAATCTGACTGTCAATTTAATTTCCGCAGACATTATAATCCCCAGGTGAACTCAAACCAACAGGAAGCCGAATGCTGTTATTGGAGATTGAGGATGCCTGACAAAAAGAAAGTGCTGATAACCGGAGCGGCGGGACTGGTGGGCGGCGTCCTGAGAGATGGTCTCAAGGACGATTACGAACTCACCGGGGTGGACCGTGTGGCTATCGAAGGCTTCAACAGCCTGGTAGCCGACACCACCGACCTGGACGCGGTTCTGCCTGCCTACGAAGGCATCGACACCGTGATCGACCTAGCCAGCGTTCCCAGCGACAAGACCCGGTGGGAGGTCGTGCATCAGAACAACCTGACATCGACTTACAATGCTATGGAGGCGTCGAGGCGGGCAGGCGTCAAACGGCTGATCTTTGCAAGCTCCAACCACGCCACCGGCAACTATGAGGACGACTATCCATACTCGGCGATTGTCGCGGGCCAGTACGGAGGCATTGACCCGAACAACATCCCCTACGTCACCACATCCATGCCTATCCGTCCCGACGGCTCATACGGTATCGGCAAGGTTTTCGGAGAGGCGACGGGACGGCACTTTTCAGACCGTCACGGCCTGTCGGTGATCTGCCTGCGAATCGGAACTCTGAACCGCGCGAGTCGTCCGTTGTCGGTGCGTCACTTCGCCACACTCCTGACTCATCGTGATCTGGTGCATCTGGTCGACCGCAGCATCCAAGCTCCGCCGGAGATAAAGTTCGGAATATTCTACGGGGTCTCCAACAACAAGTGGCGCATCTGGGACATCTCGAATTCGCGGGATGCCATCGGCTATAACCCGCAGGACAATTCGGAGGAGTGGCGCGAGAGATAGATCAACGTGTGTGTAGAGATCTCTGATCAATCAGTGGTCTTGCTACCTGAAGTTGATACGAATTGTCGGTTTTGTATCAACTGTCCCACGTAGGCAATCTGGTCAGTCATCGAAAATACCAGCGATCTAAACTCCAGAGAAATGACTATCAGATAGTTTGCGTAAGCTCAAAAAAATCGAGTCGGTTGATACTAGAATACTTTGCGCTCAATCCACTCACCCGTACAGAAACTCCGGGGCGTTCAGGTTTATGGCGGGGATGTCGTCCTTTTCGCGCCAGTAGTCCTGGGGGTGCTGCCACTCCGGTTTGTCGCCTCGCTTGGGTAGGAGAGACATGGCGCGCATAAGATAGCCAGGGTTGAAGTTTTCTGGATCGATCCAGGGCATAAGCTCCATGTCCTCGTCTTCCGGTCGCAGTGTGACACTGACCCGCTTCGAGCCGGATTCTTCCATGTGCGCCAGGAGGCGGCATACGAAATCCGCCAGGAGGTCGGCGCGCAGCGTCCAACTGGCGCGGAAGTATCCGAAAACCCAGAGCAGGTTCGGCACGCCGGTGAACATCATGCCTCGGTAGTTGACGGTTTCGGACAAGTCAAGAGGCTTGCCGTCGATCGCAAAGTCAATGTCTCCCAACACGCTCATGTTGAAACCGGTGGCGGTTACGATGATATCGGCTTTAAGTTCCTCTCCGGACTTCAGCAGGATGCCATGTTCCGTAAACCTGTCGATCTCGTCGGTGACGACAGACGCTTTGCCAGAAGCGATACCTTGGAAGAGGTCGCCGTCCGGGACGAAGGCTATGCGTTGACGCCAGGGGCGATAGCTGGGCGTGAAATGGCTCTCCATATCGTACTCTGGGCCGAGAATGGAACGAACGCCGTCGAGCAGTTCCTGCTTCACCTTCTCCGGTTCTTCGAACGAGCGCCGTGTGAATTTGGTCTGATCGTGCAATATCTTTCGCCGCACAATTTCGTGAATCCACTCTTCGTCTACATCCAGTTCACGCAATGTCTCGGCGAGTTCGATCTTGTTGCGGCCGGGTATGAAATAGGTCGGCGAGCGTTGCAGGATGGTGACGTGCTCGCAGTCCGCAGCGATCGCAGGCACGAGAGTTGCTGTCGTCGCGCCTGATCCGATCACCACGACGTTCTTGCCAGCGTATTCCAGGTCCTCTGGCCACGTCTGTGGATGAACAATATCGCCCTGATACGCGTCCATCCCCGGCCATTCGGGCGTGTAACCTTCCGAGTGGCGATAGTAACCCTGACACATCCAGAGGAAGTTGGCAGTGAAGAACTTTTGATCGCCCGTGTTTGTGCGTGTGGCTGTGATCGTCCAGAGATTATCTACGCTCGACCATTGCGCTGAGGTGATCCTGTGGTTGTATCGGATGTGGCGATCGAGGTCGTTTTCCTCAATCACGTCACCCATGTACTTTAGGATTTCCTCCGCGGATGCGATTGGAGGCCCTGTCCACGGCTTGAAGCGATATCCGAACGTGTGGAGGTCGCTATCGGACCGTATGCCGGGATAGCGGTGCATCCACCACGTCCCGCCGAACCTGTCGAGCCCATCCAACACGACGAAGCTGGTTCCTGGGCGCTGCTTCGTCAGATGGTAGGCGCCGCCAATGCCGGATATGCCGGCCCCCACGATTAGAACGTCGAACTCCTCGGTTATTGTGGGTTCTATCTCAGAGGTTGTTTCGGATGTTGTCATAGGCAGGCGCTAATCCAGTTCACTTATTCGATTGCTCAATAGTGGTCAGCTCAGATCATTGAGGCCATACTACGCTCTGACTCTAGATGCCGCAATCTAGAGTCTTCGAGGTCACGGTGATGGACGACTTTTCTCGGTTCATCCTCACCTGGAGGCTCCAACGAGACATGACATCAGACTCGTTCATCGAGGTGAAGCGGTAATCCCCAGTCCCCGTCGCTCCGGAGGGTTGGGCCCGTCGGCCGGAAACGTGACGAAACCCGTCATAGCTGCCATAGATGGTTACTGCCTCGCGGGCGCGCTGGAGTTGGTCCTTAGCTGTGACATACGCGTCGCAACGGAAGCTTCGCAATTTGGGTGTCCGGAAGTCAAATGGAGTGTGCGCCACGGTTTTGGCGCCCAGGTCATGCCCA